>CAJWXC010000049.1 GCA_913048215.1 uncultured Flavobacteriaceae bacterium
ATTTGCTTCATATACACCAAAGAATATTCTAGACTACAGCCCTCCCAATAGGGATAACAATTAGCTAAAATAACATCACAGGCTTGTGTAATTTTTGGCCTATCAGAGAATTCATAGTATGCATCTACGTAGCCCACGGGAATCTGGGGTATGGCTTTTTTCACTCGATTGATAAAGCTGATCAATTCAGCTTCTTTTAAATCACCACGATACATCACCTCATTTCCTACAGCCGCAATATCTACAAAGCCTTCTTGGCTTAATTTTATAAGGGCCTCAATCTCTTTTTCATTGGTTTGAGCATCATCTCCTAACCATGCTCCTACTAATGTTTTTAGGCCGTATTGTTTGGCCAATTTAGGAATTTGCTCATTGCCATCTGTGCAAGAGAAAACCCGAATCCATTTGGTGTAGGGAACAATAAGTTCCAATTTTCTTTTAATTTGCTCCTCAGAGATAGGATCTCCGGGCTTTTGTCCTTCTTGATAAGGGCTAAAACAAAGACCGTGCATCCCTGACTTTAGCACAGATTGACTCATTTGTTGGAGTTCTGTTTTACCCAAGGTATTAGTATCTATACCTAATAATGATTTTTGTTTTTCTTTTCTGTACGACATTAGTTACTCTTTAAAATAGTTGTTTCTTTTTCTGTTTCTTTTTTTCTTTTGGCCAAAGTAGCCGAAATTTCTTTTGATTTTTCTTCTGTAATACTATAATTACGCATTACAAGCATGGCTAAGATGGTTCCTCCCATAGGGAAAAAACAGAAGAATGCATGCAATCCATCTACTGCAGATTGCTGATCTATAGCCGCCAAATCAGGATTAAAACCTACTAAAGTTATAATCACTCCACTAAGAGCCCCTGCAATACCAAAACCAACCTTTACCATCCACCAGTAAATGGCTCCAAAAATACCTTCTCTTCTTTTTCCTGTATTAATTTGATCAACATCAATAACATCTGCAGTCATAGACATCATTATGGTAAATAAACTTCCAATCCCAAAGGAGAAGAACGGCAAGGCTATAATGTACATCCATGGTTTTCCTGGAATAAATAAAAAGTATAACATGATGTATCCCACAAGAGAGATAGACTGAGATACCATAAAGGCTTTTTTCTTACCCAATTTTTTTGACATCCAAGCCACAGTTGGTATCACAATAAAGGTGGTTCCTAAAGCCCCTAAACATCCAAACATAGACACCCAGATACCACTTGCACCGGCATCTCCGTTAAATAGTTTGTACACAATCACAAAAAAGGTTAAGGCTGCAACGGTATTAAATGCATTAAATATTAAAAACGTGGCACCACATAATTTTCTAAAATCTTTTATTTTAAATGCCTCTCCAAAACTTTCAAAAATCTTTTTCAGACTATTTCCTATATTGGCAGTGTTTAAAGGCTCATAGTCTTCCTCTAAGGTAGAGTTGCTTTTTATAAACAAAGCGGGTACAATAGCACAAAGGGCACATGGTATAGCTACCCAAATGGCTAGTTCACGAACAGCTACATCTGCAGATTCAAACCAGCTTTGGTCGTACATAATGATCCAAAACAGGGGAGCAATTACCCAAGCCCATTGCCCAATCCATTGGGAGATGGCCATGATATTTGTTCTTTCATGAAAATCGTCACTCATTTCATAGCCCATAGCCACATAAGGAACACTAAAAATGGTAAGTCCTACATAAAATACCAAAGACCATAAAAAGAAATACCAAAAGTTATATTCTACACCATCAATTTTGTAGAGTTGCCACATGAAAATATAGGCAAGCCCCATTACTATTCCTCCAATAATTACATATTGTCTGCGCCTTCCCCATCTAGATTTTGTATTGTCTGATATGAAACCCATGATAGGGTCTAGAAAAGCATCAAAAATTCTTGGAAAAAGGAATACCAAAGACCACATCCAGCCAGAAAACCCGAGGTCCTCCACCAGAACAATCATAAATATTCCCAAAATGGCTGGAAACATTTGATTTGCCAACATACCAAAGCCAAAAGCAATCTTTTGACCCATTGGTACTTTGTTGGTTTTAATTGAATTATTCATATTATTTTTTTATTTAGTAATCAATATAGTTTGAATAGCCTGTGGGCTAATTAAAATTTGTTTTTTTGTCATAGCAGTTTTTAATTCAAAAGATTTGGGCTCCATACCTTCATTGAAAATCACAACAGCCGTTGATCCGTCAGGATTTTTAGCGGCCGCTACCATTAAGTCTGTATCACTAGCTTCTACCCCAATAACCTTAGCTCCTGGTCTAATGTATTTGCTAAAGTGTGCCATTATATAGTACAAAGGAGTGTAGTACACCTCATCTTTTTGTGGGTCTACAATTACGGGCGCCACACACCAATTTTTAAACCAATTTGGACCTCCTTGACGGTCTAGAACCATATTCCAGTCTACCCAACCATCTACCCAGTTGTTTAAACAACCAATGATATCTCGTGCATATCTATTTGCCGGAGCATATTTTGGGTGAAGGTATTTTTTATCCTCCTCACGCCAGTCATAACCCCAATCTGTGGCTTCTTTTTTCCAGTACCAGCTATCATCTTTCCAGGCCGGAACCTCAGAGTCTATGCAGGCCTCGGTCTGGATCAAATACTTATTTGGTGCTTTGTGATGCGCGTATTGTAATGCTTCAGGAAAATAATCATAGGTGCTCTCATACCAATGTATGGCAGTTCCGTCAAAGTATTGTGAAGATTGTTGGTCTTTATACATTTCATCTACCCACTCTTTGATACCCTCACGATTTTGATCATAGCCAAGTAGCACCATATCGCCTTTTCCATCTGCTTTGAGTTTTGGTCCTAAAAAATTTTGAACAAAATTTGTCATTTCTTGGGGGGAGAAGTGCATGCTTTCCCAATTCCCTCCATTGCCGTGAGGCTCATTTTCTATGGTGAACCCCCAGATATCAATACCTTCTGCTTTGTAGGCATCTGCATATTTTGAAAAAAACAAGGCCCAAGTGTCATAATATTCTGGCAGTAGTTTACCTCCAACCCAGTGGTTGTTGTCTTTCATCCAAGGGGCAGCTGTCCAGGGAGATGCAAACAATTTAAATCCATCTTCACTTGTCTGCAGTGCTCCTTTTATCATAGGTATGAGGTCATCCCTGTCCTCATTTATAGAAAAATGTTTTAAATTTTTATCTCCCTCAACGGGCGTGTAAGAATAATTAGACAAAGAAAAATCACAAGAATTCATGTGGGTTCTGGTCAAAGAGTAGTTGGCACCTTTTTTACTAAAATAAGCTTTTAAAATTTCAGATCTATTTGTTACACTCATCTGGTTTAATAGATGGGCAGAGGCTTCAGTAAAGGCACCTCCAAATCCAGATATTGTCTGAAATTTTTTCTCAAAATCAAGTGCTATTATAGAGGGTCTAAGCTCAGAGGTAAAGTTGGTGAGCTGTGTAAGCTGGTTTCCACCCCGTGAGGTCTCAAAAACAGTAATCGTTTCTTTTGGGGAGTTCATAAAAGCTGTGATTGTTATTAAAATGCCAATAAATAGAATACTTTTAAACTTCATTTTTGGTTGTTATTTTTTTTGAGCATTTAAAGAAAAATTTAAAAATTTTTCTTTAATGATCTCATAGGTTTGTTTTTTGACGCGGTTGATATCCACCATACCCCAATATTCTTCATTGGGTGCACCATCATAAGGCACGCCACTACTATTTGGCGCCCAACCCCCTACATCTTGAACCCCGGGGTTTCCAGCTTTCCATAAGCCGTCTGTAAACGAGAAAATTAAAATTCCACAAGCCACATCACTTTGTTTGAAAACAGCATCGATAATCTTTCCATTGGCAACCGCTTGCGCTCTTTGGTTTTCTCCTTGCTTGAAGCCGTCTTTTTCTATTTTCATGTAACTATCTGCACCTGCCTCAGAGAGGTAAACGGGCTTATTACTTACTTTTTTCCACTGCTTAAAAATAGACTGAGGTTGATCCCATCGGTACACATTTAATCCCCACATATCAATATTTGGGTTTGCCGCGAGTGCTTGTTTATCTGGCATGTCTCCATGGGCTGTTGCTACTGGATGGGTAGGATCTGTCTTATGGATTAGATCTGTGGCCTGGCTAAGGGCATTATACCAATTTTGAATGTCGCCATCAAACCACTCTGGGTGGTAATTATACTCGTTACCCAGCTCCCAAATTAAAATAGCATTATGATCTTTGTATTTTTTGATGTATTGTAAAAAACTACCCGAGAGGATGTCAAAAAAACCATTTTGGTTGTATCCAAAACCAACAATGAGCTTGATTCCAGCAGCATCAATTTTATCTAAAATAGTAATGTCATCTATAGGAGCATATACACGAATGGTATTAATTCCAGCCTCGCTCATTAACTTTAAATCTTGATCTATGGTATTAAAACTTCGTGTAGTTTCTCCCTTAGGGACAGGATGATAGCAAATTCCCTTCATAAAATAAGGCTGGTTGTCTACCAATAGTTGGTTGCCAGAGATTTCAACATTCTGAGCAGAGAAGGGCCATATGAAAAACATCATCGACACAAGAAAAATTACAACTAAGGATATAAATTTCATAGGGCTTTATTTTTCGCTGTGGGTTAGTGCATGTTTTGGAGTGAAAACCTCTTTCATTAGAAGTGCTAGATCTCCTTGAAAAGTTTTTTTGATTGGATTTCCGTCTCTAGTAAAACCTTTGAAAATTCCTTGATCAACTAGAGGCCAAAGGGCGTATTTTGCTTGGCCATCTATGGTAAAAAGCCCAAAGTGATTCTCTGAGCCGTTTTCATTATTTGGGTCTTTCCACTGTTCATCAAATGCTTCAAAAAAGAAACATGAAATATTATTTTTAGCGCTCCATTGACGCATTAGTTTGTAATACATTGCTTGTTTGTACTGGTCTGCAGCATTAGAACCATTTGGGCCATAAAGCCCCCAAGAGGTTGTGGCCCAGCCAGTCTCTCCAATATGGATAGGCTTGTCTATACCAATGGAGGTAGTGTACTTTTTAACGCTTTGATACTGTTGTATGGCATAATGGAGTGCACGTTGCATTGCCTTTTCAATAATTTCATTTTCTGTACCAGAAGATTCCTGTTGTGGTACCAGCCAAAAATTGTTATTGTAGTGCGTGTCATGGAAAGGGTAGGTGTGTACAGAAATATAATCAACCGTGGCAATAAGCTTCTGTAAATCTTCATTGTGGTACTCTGGGCCGCCCCCGCCCCAGGATGCAAAGTTGTCTGAACTTGTAATCCATAATGACTTGGGAAGGTTGCCTGCTTTTTTTTGATTTTGTAAATAACTAACCCATTTTAATATTACAGCAGGTCTTACAAAATAAGATGTTGCCCAATGCACCATGGCCTCATTTCCAACAGCTATTATTTTTACAATCTCTGGATACTGGTTTGCAAGTGCAATTGCTTTGGCAATCTCTGAGGTGTTATTTTCTTCGTTTTCTATTTCGTGATTAGGCTCTTGCTGTGTCCAGGCTCCTTGGCAATCTATCCAAGCTCCAAGCATCACATACATTTCAAAATCTGCATCCCTCTCTTGTATTTGTTTTATAGCTTTTAAGATGTTTGAGCTATGGGGGAGTTGTAAATTATACGTTCTGAGAATTCTAATTCCCATGGCGTGTAAAATTTTTAAATCCTCTTTGAGTTCTTCCAAAGAGGGTTGATGCTCTCTGGTAGCCTCTCGATACCCTCCATAGGAAATTGCTAGATAGTCTGGATTTCCAAGAATCTGCTCTGCTGTTTTGGGTATAAAATTCATGCTTTTCTTTGGTTTGGTAGCACAAGACATTGTTAGAAAACACAACAAGACTAAAACAATCTTGATGTGTTTTTTTAGAGTATCTGTGTATGTATTATTTAACGACAAAAACGGTTATGTGTTTAATGTTGTGCGTGCGCCCAAAAACATCTTTTGTTGTTTTTACGTCTAAGGCATTGGTGTCAAATATTTTTGTTGGACCCTCAAAAAATGTTACAATTGTTGATCCTTTACTAGCTTTTTTATAAATCACAGGCACTTGACATACGGTAAAGGCTAAACTGTCTTTTTCTAAGGCGATGCTTTGTTTTTCTTGTTGTACATCTATGTATTGAAATACCTGAGCTTTATCTATGAATTCTGTAGCCTTCATAATACTTGGCTCAAAACAAAGTGTACCCTTTGATACGCGCAGTCCAAGTTCTCCAAAGCGGCATAGGATATCTTCTTTTACCTGTCCCGTCATACCTGGTTGCTGTGCTCCCTTTCCTCCAGGTGTATGTGAGTAGGGATCTGTAGGAAATGCTCCATATAATTCTGGAGATTTGTGGGCGCCAATTCCTGCATTAATTTCAAAATAATGATCAAAGAGTCTACCAATAATTTTTGGATCTTGCTTTTGGTCTATAGCTTTTTGTGTGGCCTCAAAGGCGCCCAATAGCAATTTGGAAACCATGTGCCAATAAATGGAACCTAGCCCTTCATATCCAAAGAAAGTTCCAGAACGTCCTGTGAAAGATTTATGATTGAAATTAGCTTCAAAAATGCCATACACAACTGCTGCCTCTTTGGCTTTTAGAGATGAAAATGCTGCTGGTAAATTTGCGATTGCAGCCTTGAGGTTTTCTACATTATTAAAGTTTCCATTAAAATGACATTGCCCCATACAATCCTTGGTGATAATTTGTGTATTGCCTTGCTTTAAAAGTGCTTGCAATAGTTTTGAGGAGTCTACTTGCTTTTTTGAGATTGTGTTTTTATCTACAAACCTTGGCAAGGTTTTATTTGGATATAATATATAACTGTATTGATCTGGTCTAAATAGTTTACTGGCTTTTAATGCGTCCAAAACACTAAGGGCATCACTTGTGGATAAGTACCCTGAGCTGAGCACCGCTACCTGTCCCTCTAACATCTCTGGCAGGTAAGACACAGACACTTGTTTGTCGTTCTTAAGGGTCATTAAGTTGTAGGCATGGTAAAGGTTGTCTTCTCTTTTGTTGGCTTTTATGGCATGCTCTAAATGCGCCAGGGCTATGTTAATAAAGCTGGATATTTCTTGTATACTCAGTTGGTTTTTATTTCCACTAAAGCTTTGATCGTAGATAGACAATCTGTAGTTGCTAGCCGCTGTTGCTAGACCATCTAAGACCGTTTTTCTGTCTGTATCAGATATCTTGTCATCTAGAAGGTGTTTGTGGTCTTGAAGTGTTTTACAAACACCATTAAAAAACTCGATGAGTTCTACAGAAATCTCAACATGTTGGGTTTTTGTAGATTGAAGGGTAGTGTCAAAGAATTTTAAAAATCTTCTAAGGTAATAAAGGGTAACCATAGAGACCCCATTACCAACTAGTGCATTGTTTGCATCATTCCATTCTGGTCTTTGGGTATTCATCCAAATACCTGCCTCTGGTATAAAGTTTGCTATTTTAGCAAGTACAGTAGCTAATATTTTTTCAATGAAATTAACCTTGTAAATAAAAATGTTTTTATCTCTAAGCAGTGCACCATCTACTCCAATTTCCTCTCGCTTTAATTGAATTTTTTCCTCTGCTTTGTGATCAAAATCAATGGTGTTCTTTGGATCTTTCAAAATTTGCTCATAGGCTTTTATGCGGTAGGGCACATTTGCGTAAACAAATAAGTCTTTTGAGAAATAACTCTCCAATTTGCCTGGGTAGTAGGTTTCTATAAATTCTAAAAATTTAAGCAAGTATATGATCTGGTGATCTCCCCAGTATCCTATGTAAGACCAAGGGTTGTCTGGCTCTATGGTTTCCCAATCAAATCCATCTTTAGTTACTCTATAAGGGTTGTAACCATCAAAAGTTGTTGCGTTTAAAAACTTGTGTATCATGCCCTCAATAAACTCTGGATAGGAGTGTACAAGCGCTTCCCAATTTTGAAAGATATCACGCCAATTACCTTGGTAGTCTAAAATTTTTGAACCATCTTCATTTCTTGTGTTGATTGAAAATTTATTCCAAGGTCTGCTAGGATCTCCATGGCGTCGGCTAAACTTTAAAGGCAGGTACTCATAACACAATCTTTTAAAGTTTTGGTCATCATCTTGTTTTGCAATGTCCTTTAGGTGATTTAAATCAAAGGTTTGAGGAAGCTTGTTTATAAGGGTAGTTTTTTTGAAAAATACTTTATGATTGGCGTTTTCAATGTAGGCGCTAAAGTCTTGTTTTTCTATGGTGTAATTGTTATCAAAAATACCACCACGCATGATATTAAACATGGTGTTTGCAAAATGACGTGTATTTCTTGCACTGTCTGAGGTGAGTTGAAGACCATCAGAGGCGCCAACTAAGGCAATTAGGTGCTGTGTGCCTTGCTCAACAGAGCTTTTGAGTTTATTTAAAAGAGACGCCTGATCTTTTATACCCTCTTTTATTTCAACAATATCATTAATGGATTGATTTACATTGGCCACAAGGGTCCATCGCTCTTTAGAGTTTGGGGCTAGTTTTATATCTTTACTTAACAGGTATGCGCCGCGTTCTGCCTTAATATCAATCTCTTGTGTGATTGCTTTTCCTTTTCTGAAATTCTCAATTTGAACAGATGAAATAAGCTTTTTTGACCCCTCAAGTCCTAAAGACCAAACTACATTAGCTTTTAAAGCCTCACTGGGTTCTGCCTTGTCTACTATAATGGCGCTTAAGGAATAAATTCCAAGCCCTGAGTCTGCCTCTAACTCACATTTTTTATAGGCATCTACCAGATTACTTGTGCTGTTTTGCAACCCAACTTCCACCCCATAGGGTAAGATGTTTTGAATTCCATCCAAAAGGCGAATATCTATAGCTTTATCGGTTAAATTAGTAAGAGTAGCATGTCTTACAAAGCCAAAGGTATCACTTGAATTCCATTGGTAGGTGAAGCTTATATTTAAATCGTGGTTTATTTCCTCAAAAATCACCTTATTCCCATAGGTGTTTTTGTAAATATTTCTTGAAATCTTGTAGGCTCCATCTTGGGTTTTAGAGAAGGGTTCCCACAGGTAATTTTTCTCTGCCCTGCTGACAATAAAAATTGATTTGCTACCCGTATGCTCACTAGATTCTGTGATTTTATCATCTGTATAGTAGGGGAAAAGTGAATAGTCACTATTTTTTCTACCTGCAGAAAGACCTCCTGTGCTGGAGATAAACATCCAGTGGTCAGAATTACTAACAATACTCATAAAAAATGGGCGCATTCTATTAAAATTTGAAATTTTAAAAAATGCCTCTCCCTCAAAAGTTACTTGATCTGCTGATACTTCTTTATTTGAAAAATTCGCAGGAGTTTTTCCAATATATATGTTGTTTAAATCCATTAAAAGTTAGGTCAATAGTTATATGTTAATTACATAAAATTATGTTAAAAAGATATGTTTTTTTGGCCTTAAATAGGCTACCACAAAATAGGCTTATTTTTCAGATAACAACAAAATAAAACACAACAATTACTATACAACAATGATTTTTAAGTTATAGTACTTGATGCTCTTAAAAGCACGTATTTGTTTGCCTAAGGGCTATTAGGACAAGTATGCATTTCTTTTTTTAACATATCTGTTTTGCAATACTTTGCAAATAGAGCTACAACATTTGTAGTTGGGTTTCAAAAATAGAGTTTACAACAATTCTGTAAAACTCTCGCAGGATGATAATGATTAATTTGGTGTGGTTTGGGGTACAGATATACAGTTTAATAAATACTTTTTTTGATTTTTCTACTAGAGGCTATCTATTTTAAGATAAAAAAATATCCTACTGAAATATCCTTAAAAATCCAATAAATGAGTGTTTTTTTGAATAAATTTGATGAAAACAGCTAAAAAACGCTCAAAAATAACTAGATTCCAAAATTCTAATATTAGCTGTCAAATAATAAATACAATAAGATTTAGATCAACACCCAAAATCTATATATTACTTAGCAGAATAATTAAATGACATCTATATCAAAACTTTAAAAAAAAGTATCAAATCATACCAATCTTTGCCAGCCTTGACTGCCGCTCTTTGCGAGCATGAGCAGACTGCTTACAACAAGATAATTCGCTCTGTTTTAATACCCCAAGAAGCTTTTGAAGTTTTTTGTTCCTGGTCTGAAGAGTGTTATACAAGAAATTGCATTTTTGAAAATGAAAATTTTGAACTTATTCTAATTTGCTGGGAGAAAGATCAAAAAACACCTATTCACGATCACGATGGAGAAGAGTGTTGGGTCAAAGTAATTGACGGAACTTTAAAAGAAACCCTTTACAAAGAGACCTCTGGGGGCCCTACCCAATTTAAATCTACAATTTCAGTAAAAGGGACTATTTCTTACATGATAGATTTTATGGGCTATCACAAATTAGAAAATATCTCTGACCGCAGAGCGATGTCTCTTCATTTATATGCCAAGCCCATAAAAAAATGCAATGTATTTGATGACCAAAAACAAGCATTTTCTACAAAAACACTGTCATTTAATACCGTTTCATCAGCCTTTAAATTAATACAAGATATCTAAAAACGAACCCTTTTGTATTTTTACCATATGTTTAAAAATAGTGTTTGCTTTTTTTTTGTACTGCTTTTTATCTCATGTAATAAACCAATTACCTCATCTATAAAGGTTGTTGGCCAGATGAGCGATGTGATGTGGAAAGGAGATTTAACAGGAAAAATTGTAACAGATTCATTAGAGGGCGCAAAAGCCTATGGAATAGGGCCTGTTTCGTTTTTAAAAGGAGAAATCGTGTTGTTTGAAGGACAGACATTTGTATCTAAAGTTATTGATAGTCTCTCTCACCAGGTAAGCAATGTCCCCTCAGCCAAGGCACCCTTTTTTGTATACTCTACAGACAGTGATTTAGAGGTTATAGAATTCAAACCAAATAATTATTCTTTAAAAGAATTAGAACAACAGATTGATTCTATGTATGGCCATTATGACCAGCCTTTGTTGCTGAGAATTGACGGAGAGTTTGACGCCCTACAGCTTCATACGGTTAATTTACCCCAAGGAACAAAAGTGTCATCACCAGAGCAGGCGCATCAGGGATTAACCCAATATAATTTTAATTCTATCAGCGGGTCTTTAATAGGTTTCTTTTCTCGCCACCATAAAGCTGTTTTTACACACCATGACAGTTTTTTACACGCCCACTTTATCTCCCAGGATCGTGAAGTATTGGGCCATATTGATGCACTTAATTTTCATTCTTCTAAGGTAAACCCTCAAATTTCAAAATAATTTTATATTCAATAAGTAATGGATGGTAAGCTTTTAACACCTGAATCTTAAAGAAATAGAACAGACCAAAGTAATTATATCAGCCAGATACGCTTAAGATTATAGCCTTTTGGTTGCAAGAAGATCTCTGCGCCAACAATACTATTGTTCTTATGTGATGTTTTCGGCAAATTTACTTGGTGTCTGGCCAGTTGAGGTTTTAAAGATCCTATAAAAAGAATTTACTGCCTTAAAACCTGCAGCCGAGGATAGGGCATCAATACTATAATCTTCTAGATATCCTGATTTTATAAGCTCCTTTGCCTTTTCAATTTTAAAATGATTTGAATATGCTGAGAAATTTTCAAAACCATTTTCTGAAATTGCCAGTGATATATGCTTTGTTTTAATATTCAGATTAGTAGATAACCAGCTTAATTTAAAGTCATTGTGAAGAAATAACTCTTCACTTTTAATTTTATGATTAAAGTCTTTAAATACCTCCTCTAAATTTACCTGTTCTATTATTTTTAGTGTGCTCAAGTTGTTTGGATTCATGTATACAGGTATGTTATACAAGATATTTCTGTTGTTATTTAAAAATATGGCTAGACCTAAAAACACCAATGAAACAATAATCATAGAAGATTCTACAGATAAGGCACTTTTTTTACCTAGTACAGTAAAAAGAAGAGTGAAAACAGCAACCAAGCTTGTCATGGCAAACTTTAAATGTGTTAAAGTGTAGAGCCATTTTTTAATAGTCTTTAGTTGTTTTGAGGGAGATTTTACTTTAAAGTTTTTGTAAAGTAGCCTATAGGTTAAAATACTATAAACAAAACTTAACACACTCCTTGAGCTGCCTACCCAATCAGGAAAATAATTTGCCCTAAAATAACTAGACCAAAAGAGGTAATCTGGACTGAATTCTTCTCCACTGTAAAGATTTGTAGCGTATGGAAATTCATACATAATGTAAAAACAAATAAAAACAAATAGGTGAATTAAATCTGTTTTTAAGAAATCTCTTTGGTCATAAATAACAGTTCTAACATATAAAAAAAACAAAAAGGGCGTGGTTAAGATTATTGTAGAGTTTGTAACCACCTCCAAAGGAAGTCTAAGGTCATAAAAATCTTGAACTCTATTTATTACAAAATAACGACAAAATCCAAATCCAAGAACAAGGAATATAGACAGTAAGATTTTGTTTGATAAGTACTTAATATTTTCTACAGATAATAACAATCTGCCTATTAAGAACAAGAAAAGGAATGTTATAATTAGTAAAAAGATATCGCTTAAAAACATTAGTTTTTTTTAATAAAGATAAAAATTATTACATTATATTTTAGTTTAATTTCTCTTTTTTTTTACTTAAAATATCTTAAAAACTACTTATTTATTTTTTTGACACTTTACTTATTTAGCTAGACTTAAGTTATTATGGCATATCTCATTTTAAAAATAAGAGAGTATTTGTTTTATTTAAAAACTAGTTTCAATACATTTTAACAATATTGTATATTGATTTTATAAAATTAAATTAATTCTCACAACAAGGTCCCAAGAAATAATACATGTTTGACTCTCTACTAATTTTATTTTTACCTTTTTTACTAAGTTTTGTCACTTCTTTTTTGCTGTCAAATGTTTTTCTTAATAACGCTAATAATTTAAAGTTAGAAGGTACATTTTCAAGCCGAATGAAAAGAAAGCGAATTTCTCAAGGCGCAGGCTCGATCATTTTGTTTTGTGGTGGTTCTTTGTCGCTTTGTTTTATTGTTGCTTTAGGGTTTGTGCCTCATCCAATATTTGTGAAAATTTTATTGTTAGGGGTTGTACTGCTTGCAGTTGGTTATCGAGCTAATATATCTAATCTCAATAACAATAAATTTTTCTTATTAACCTTGAGTTTTGCAATACTGCTTGTAGGTTTGCTTTTGCCGCATTTTTTGAAAATTATTGGAATTACTGGGTTCACTCTTGGTCTTATTTTCACTCTTGGATGTGTTTATTTGGTGAGGGCTTTAAATCTCTTAGAGAGGACGGCCATAATGTTTACAATAAGCGTTTGCTTATTTGGTTCAATTTTGGGGGTTTACACTGAAGATGTAGTTCTTTCTGCAGGAAATTTTTCTGTTTTAGGATCTTTACTGGCCTTTGCGTATTTTAATTTTTCTGAGTCAAGAAATATTAAATTAGGAGTTGCAGGTGAATTGCTTGTTGGTTTATCAATTGCCTCCCAGGGATTGTATTTATTTGGTAAACAAACCAGTGACTATTCCAGTTTTTTACCATTTGCTTTTCTAATATTTTTATATCCTGTGTGTGACGCTTTGCAGTACTTTGGTTCAATTGCAATTAATAAAATATTTGGCAAAAATATTAAAGTATGCCAAATCCACGAGCATTTTTAGTACACTATTAATGCTTAAGTAAATTACACGTTCATTTTAATAGAACTCGTTTGCAGAATTGTTTAATGTTTGATAAAACACCAACTATTTTTTTGGTGATTATCTATTTTTTTTGCTGCTTTTTTTCGGATTGTTTTAGCCTCTTTTCTTTTGTTTTTAATTAAAGCTTTTTATTCAAAACCCTGGTGTGTTTTCTTTTATTTACAATGTAATTTTTTGTAATTTGTAAAGGTAGACTAGCTTTTAAATGGCTTTTTTTAACCATTTATTTTGCAATGTTTTACAGGGATAGTTTTTTAATAGATTAAACAAAATTTATATGCCGTGGTAT
>CAJWXC010000050.1 GCA_913048215.1 uncultured Flavobacteriaceae bacterium
TGGGATAAAAAATCAAGTATACTTATTTGAGCGTCGATTTTTTCGATATTTGTGGTTGCTATTTTTAGTACATAACTGGTGGTTGGGGTTGTGATTTTAAAATTAAAATCTTCATCTCCATCAAGCAGACTAATATCACCCGTAATCAAAAAGTGGGTTTTGGCAATAGTTATTGCTTGTGAAATAGAAATACCAGGCATACTTTAAGTTCCTTGAGAGACACAAATCTAGTGAAATATACTAGGTAACAATCCTAGAAATAAGTTTTTAATATCTCTTAGAAGGACAATAGTGTTACATTTGTTTGAGAAGTAAAAATTCATCTAATGAGCATAGAAAGAGAAGTAAGAAAAAGAGCCCAAGACACTTGTGAACTTTGTGGCCATGCAGAGCCAGAAAATCTAGGTGTTTTTGAGGTGCCAAAAACTCCAGAATATATACCAGCAATAGATACCTCAATTTTAGTTTGTATAACCTGTTCTTCTGGCTTTGAAGCAGAAGAACAAGATCAGAATCACTGGCGCTGTTTAAATGATAGTATGTGGAGCGCTGTAGCTCCGGTGCAGGTAATGGCATGGCGCATGTTACACAGATTAAAATCTTTTGGGTGGTCTCAAGATTTATTAGATATGATGTACATGGAGCCCCAGCAGCTTGAATGGGCCGCTGCACAAGGGGATGCAGAAGATAAGACAGACGCTTTAGTGCACAGAGATGCAAATGGTGTTGTGTTACAAACTGGAGATTCTGTGGTGCTTATCAAGGATTTGAAAGTAAAAGGGTCAAGTATGGTTGCCAAACAGGGCACTGCAGTACGGCGTATTTCTTTAGATCATGAAAATGACACCTTTATAGAAGGTAAAGTTGGCGGTGTGCAAATTGTACTTATAACAGCGTATGTAAAAAAAATATAAGTGGTATTAATACTTTAAAAGCCCTGTTGATATAAATTAACAGGGCTTTTTATTTTTATAAAATGTGGTTTTTTTTATTTGCTCATTTGAGCAAAGTAATGGTAAAACTGAGGAATAGTTTCTATCCCTTTTAAGTAATTCCAGATACCAAAATGCTCGTTGGGAGAGTGTATAGCATCACTATCAAGACCAAAGCCCATTAGTATAGTTTTGCTTTTTAGTTCTTTTTCAAACAAAGCGACAATAGGGATACTACCGCCACTTCTCTGAGGGATAGGCGTTTTCCCGAAGGTGGTCTCATAGGCTTTACTGGCTGCTTTATATCCCAAACTATCTATGGGTGTCACATATGCTTGCCCTCCATGGTGTGGGTGAACTTTAACACTAACCCCTTTTGGAGCAATGCTCTGAAAATGATTTTTAAAAAGGGTTGTAATTTCTTTCCAATTTTGATCTGGCACCAAACGCATTGATATTTTTGCAAAAGCTTGGCTGGCAATGACTGTTTTGGCACCTTCTCCTGTGTAGCCTCCCCAGATTCCGTTTACATCAAGTGTGGGACGAATACTATTTCGCTCATTGGTAGTATAGGTGGCTTCTCCATAGGTGTCTTCAATTCCTATAGATTTGCAATATGCTTCTTTGCTAAAAGGCGCTTGGGCCATTTTATCTCTCTCTGCTGCAGAAAGCTCTTCTACATTGTCATAAAATCCTGGGATTGTTATGTGATTGTTCTCATCTGTTAAAGAGGCAATCATCTTGCTTAATACATTAATTGGGTTTGCCACGGCGCCCCCATACAAACCACTGTGCAAATCTCTATTAGGTCCAGTAACTTCTACCTCTACATAGCTTAAACCGCGAAGCCCAGTTGTAATACTTGGAATGTCATTGGCAATCATACCCGTATCACTGATAAGGATAACATCATTGGCTAATTTTTCTTGATTTCTTTCTACAAACCATCCAAGACTTTCACTACCTACCTCTTCTTCTCCCTCTATCATAAATTTTACGTTACAAGGCAGTTGGTCTGTTTGGGTCATGTATTCCATTGCTTTAACGTGCATGTACATTTGGCCTTTGTCATCACAGCTCCCACGCGCAAAAATAGCACCTTGGGGATGCAATTCTGTTTTCTTTATAACGGGCTCAAAAGGTGGGCTATCCCATAATTCTATTGGGTCTGGTGGTTGTACATCATAGTGCCCATATACTAGTATGGTTGGAAGTGATGGGTCTATTATTTTTTCTCCGTAGACAATAGGGTATCCTGGAGTCTGGCATATTTCTACGTGGTCACAGCCTGCTTTTTTAAGGCTAGATTTTATGACCTCTGCCGTAGCAATAACATCACCAGCAAAAGCTTTGTCTGCAGAAATACTAGGTATTTTTAATAATGCTATTAACTCATTTATAAATCTGTCTTTGTGTTGAGCAATGTAGGGTTTGGCACTTTTCATCAATAGTTTATCTTTTAAAATTTCAGAAGCTAATAAGGGTGTGTTTTCTAATAAAATATAAAGGTAATTAAAAGCATTATTTCTTTATAAAGATTGTTTGTTAATTATAACAATTATGTATATTTGCCGACCCAATCCAGGCATACAGCTCTGGATTTGTTCCGCGGATGTGGTGGAACTGGTAGACATGCTAGACTTAGGATCTAGTGCCGCAAGGCGTGCAGGTTCGATTCCTGTCATCCGCACTGAGATTTAAAAAGCGTTGTATTTTATACAGCGCTTTTTTTTATTTCCACGCTTGGCCATAAATTACCTGTTTTGTATCAATCAAAATCCTAAAAACCACTGTTTGTGGATTTGTTTTATGTTAAGTGTTTTGCTTGTAACATCTAGTAATTTGATGTATCTTTGCACGCTCATAAATGCAGGCTATATCTCTTTATTTATGAGCTGTTTAAATTAAAATTTACAATACAATGGATATCAAAAAGAAAGATGTTGATGCGTTAAATGCAGTAGTAACCGTGGTAATATCAAAAGAGGATTACCAAGACAAGGTGACTAAGGTTTTAAATAACTACAAAAAGACGGCAAATGTGCCGGGTTTTAGAAAAGGGCATATCCCGATGGGAATGGTTAAAAAACAATATGGTAAAGGCGTTTTGGTAGAAGAAGTAAATAAGCTTTTACAAGATGGGTTACATAATTTTTTGACCCAGGAAAAACTCGATGTTTTAGGAAATCCACTACCTAAAAACGAAACAGAAATAAATTGGGATAACGATGAGTTTACCTTTGAGTTTGATTTAGGATTGTCTCCAAGTTTTAAAGTAGATGTTGCTAAAAAAGCAGTTACTGCTTATAAAATTGTTGCAGACAAGCAAATGCTTGACAACCAAGTAAAATCTATCCGTAAGCAATACGGTACCTTAAAGTCTAAAACCCAAGTTGCAAAAGGAGACGAGATTACGGGTACTTTTACCAACCCAGAGAAAGAGATAGATAAAAGCACAACCATTGAGCTGGATAGCTTGAAAGGGAAAACTCAAATAAAAGCCTTAACGGGAGCTAAACCTGGTGATGTGATTTCTTTAAAAACAAAAGGAATGTTTGCCCAGGAGCAAGACAATCAAAAACACTTTGGTGTTTCCCCAGAAGATGCAAAGGAGCTAGCTGTAGAAGTTTCTTTTAAAATAGAGGAAGTGAACACTCGTGAGATGGCAGATTTAAACCAAGAGCTGTTTGACAAGTTATTTGGCCAAGCAAATGTAACTTCAGAAAAGGAACTCAAAGAAAAGATCAAAGAAGATGCAGAGAAACAGTTTGCTCAGCAAAGTGATCAAAAAATGCTCAATGATGTGGTAGAATCTTTAATTGAAAACACAAAATTTGACCTGCCTAAAGACTTTTTGGAGCGTTGGATACAAGTCTCTGGTGAGAAACCGATGACACTAGAAGAGGCCAAGGCAGAATACCAACGTAGTGAAAAAGGATTGCGGTACCAGTTAATTGAAGGAAAACTAAGAGCAGAACATAATCTGCAAGCAACCTTTGATGAATTGAAGGCCTACAGTCTTGACATGATTAAAGGGCAAATGGCTCAATTTGGACAACTAGACCCGAGTGAGGAAGAATTAAATAATATTGCCTCAAGAATTATGTCAAACCAAGAGGAGGTAAAGCGTTTGAGTGAGCAATTAAACTCTTCCAAACTATTAGATTTCTTCAAGGAAAATGCAAAGCTTAAGATAAAAGAAGTTTCTTATGATAAATTCATTAAAGAGGCGTACGCATAAACATTAGAAATTTAGGTATCTTTATTGAGCATTTTTATACACTAGACATACTAGATATGTAGGAGTCTTTTTAGAAATGTTAGATACTATTAAAAATTTTTAAATTTAAAGAATAAACAGTTTTATGAACTACGGAGAAGAATTTAAAAAATACGCGATAAAGGACCAGGGCATTAGCAGTACTTATTATGAAAAAATAATGAGTAGCATGTACCCAAGTAACTTAACGCCAAATATTATTGAAGAGCGGCAAATGAATATTGCCATCTTTGATGTTTTTTCCCGCCTAATGATGGATAGAATTATCTTTTTAGGTACTGGAATTAGTGATCAAGTAGCCAATATTGTACAGGCGCAATTACTCTTTTTGGAGAGTGTAGATGCCTCTAAAGACATTCAGATATATATCAACTCTCCAGGAGGAAGTGTGTATGCTGGTTTGGGTATTTATGATACCATGCAATTTATAAAGCCAGATGTAGCTACAATTTGCACAGGGATGGCTGCCTCAATGGGAGCCGTATTGTTGTGTGCTGGAGAAAAAGGCAAGCGCAGTGGCTTAACTCACTCAAGAGTGATGATACACCAGCCACTAGGAGGTGCTCAAGGACAGGCAAGTGACATAGAGATAACCGCCAGAGAGATTATGACCTTAAAAGAAGAGTTGTACAATATAATAGCAAGCCACACTGGGCAAAGCTATGACAAGGTATATCAAGATAGTGATCGTGATTACTGGATGAAGTCTGACAAGGCACTTGAGTACGGTATGATTGATGAAATTTTAAAAAGAGGATAATACAAAAAGCAATTCATGTCAAAAGAGGTTTTAGAATGTTCTTTCTGTGGTCGTAAAAAAGTAGACACTAGCTTGCTCATTGCAGGTATAGATGCTCACATCTGCGATCGGTGTATCGAGCAGGCCCATGGTATTATTGTAGAGGAGGGATCACAGGCAGATGATCAACAATTAAGTAAAGACGTGATGCTAAAAAAGCCAAAGACCATCAAGGCTTTTTTGGATGATTATGTAATAGGGCAAGAGCATACAAAAAAAGTAATGTCTGTGGCTGTTTACAATCATTACAAACGATTGTTACAACCAAAAACAGAGGATGATATAGATATTCAAAAAAGTAATATCATTATTGTTGGCCAAACTGGAACAGGTAAAACATTAGTGGCAAAGACCATTGCAAGAATGCTTAATGTGCCACTTGCCATAGTTGATGCAACGGTGCTCACCCAAGCAGGATATGTTGGAGAAGATGTAGAAACCATTCTAACTCGGTTGTTACAGGCAGCAGATTACAATCTAGAAAAAGCCGAAAAAGGCATTGTCTTCATAGATGAGATAGATAAAATTGCTCGCAAGAGTGATAACCCTTCTATTACCAGAGATGTAAGTGGAGAAGGAGTACAGCAAGCGCTCCTAAAACTCTTGGAGGGCACAGTGGTGAACGTGCCACCAAAGGGAGGCAGAAAACACCCAGACCAAAAGTTTATAGAGGTAAACACAGAAAATATATTATTTATAGCAGGAGGTGCTTTTGACGGCATAGAAAGACATATCTCTAAAAGACTTAATATGCAAGCTGTTGGTTTTAGTGCTTCAAAAAAGGAAAACTCCTTGCAAAAGGATGAGATGCTGCGCTACATTATACCTAGAGATTTAAAACAATTTGGTTTAATACCAGAAATTATAGGACGTCTACCTGTATTAACTTTCATGAATCCTTTAGACAAGGGCACGCTAAGGTCTATTTTAACAGAGCCTAAAAATGCCATTATCAAGCAATACAAAAAATTGTTTGAAATGGACGATATAGAACTTATTGTTACCACAGAGGCGCTAGATTTTATCGTAGATCAAGCCATTGAATACAAATTAGGAGCAAGAGGCTTGAGATCTTTATGTGAAGCAATCTTAACAGATGCAATGTTTGAGTTGCCTGGAGGTGATCAAAAAACCTTAAGTATTACTCAGCAGTACGCAGAAGAGAAATTAAACAAAGCCACCATCAAAAAACTCAAGGCAGTGTCTTAAGTTTATTAACTAAAAATAGAGAAACCGTACCAACTTTTTAATGGTGCGGTTTTTTATTTTCCAGCTCTTAATAATTTATATAGTTGTTGATGTAAAGGCATAAAAAAAGCCATTATTTTAATATGGCTTTTTAATATTGCTTTAGGTTTGGCACTATTTATTTAAATGCAATAATTCTTCCATAAAATCACGTTTATTGGAAAGTCTTGGCACTTTGTGTTGGCCTCCTAATTTGTTTTTTTGCCTAAGCCAGTCATAAAATAATTTTTGCCTTGCAAGATGCACCTTAGGCATTGTAAGAGTTGTATTATTAAAACGTTTGGCTTCATAATCACTGTTTAGATCCATTAAAGCGGTGTCTAAAGACTTTGTAAATAGGGTTAGATCTTTTGGTGGTATTTTAAATTCTATGATCCACTCATGTGCTCCTTTTTTTCTGCCTTCCATAAAAATAGGCGCAGCGGTATAATCTACAATTTCACTCTGGGTCTGTTTAGAAACTTGTTTTAATGCTGTTTCTGCATTTTCAATTATAAGCTCTTCACCAAACACATTGATATGGTGTTTGGTTCTTCCAGTTACTTTTATTCTAAAAGGGTTAATGGAGGTAAAACGCACGGTATCCCCAATTTTATAACGCCACAAACCAGCATTGGTTGTAATTACAATAGCATAGTTTTTAGCGACCTCCACCTCACCCAGGGGTATGATTTTCTGAGAAGCACTCCCATAGGTGTCCATGGGTATAAACTCATAGAATATACCATAGTCTAGCATTAATAGCAGTTCTTTATTAGCATTTCTATCCTGCAGAGCAAAAAAACCTTCACTGGCATTATAGATTTCATAGTACCTGAAATTTTCTTTGGGTAGTATGGCGTTATACTGCTCTATGTAGGGATCAAAATTAACACCTCCATGAAAGTAAACCTCAAGGTTAGGCCAAATTTCAAAAAGATTTGTTTTGCCTGTTGATTCTAGCACATTATTGAGTAATACCAACATCCAGGAAGGAACTCCAGCTAGGCTAGTTACATTTTCTTGAATGGTTTGGTCTACAATAGCTTGCATTTTTACTTCCCAATCTGCCATGAGAGAGATTTCATTGTTTGGGGTGCTGCTATATTCAGCCCAAAACGGCATATTGTCTATCAGTATGGCAGAGAGATCTCCATAAACAGTTTCGTTTTCTTTGTATAATTTTTTGCTTCCCCCAAGGCGCAAACCTTTTCCTAAAAATAAATTAGCATCAGGGTTGTTGTTGAGGTACATGCATAACAAATCTTTGCTAGCGGCATAGTGACAGTGCTCTAAAGAGGCAGAGCTGACGGGAATAAATTTACTTTTCGAACTTGTGGTTCCGCTAGATTTTGCAAACCATTTTATGGGGGTGGGCCAAAATATATTGGTTTCTCCTCTTCTAGCGCGTTCAATTTGGTGGTGAGATTCCTCATAGTTTGTTATGGGAATTCTGTCGGCAAATTCTCTGTAGCTATCTATAGACGCAAAATCATATTGTTTGCCAATCTCTGTATTTTTTGCGGTTTGTAGGAGTTCCTGCAGTAGCTCGTTTTGAACATCAATAGGGTATTTCAAAAAAAGTTCTATTTGGTGAAACCGTTTTTTTAAAAACCAAGATGCTAAAGAATTTACTATGGGTATTGGCATATTTTTGCACTATCTTTAAGGTCTAAATGTACAATATTATTTTATGCAATTCCAAGGCACATTAACAAAAATGAAAACCGAAATAGGAAGTCCAATCCAATACTATTTGGTATTTGAGCAGGATTTTATCCATATAAATCAGCTTCTTGATAAAAAAGTAAGCATCTCTTTTTTAGGGTATGAGTGCATGAATTGTAAAAAGGAGAAAAAAATATATCGCCAGGGTTTTTGTTATGATTGTTTTTTTGAAATCCCTCAAGCTGCAGATTGGATCATACATCCAGAAAAAAGCCAGGCGCATCTTGGTATCGAAGATCGAGACTTAGCTTATGAAAAAGCGGTACAACTCAAGCCTCACATTGTATATTTAGCAAATAGCGGAAATGTTAAAGTAGGGGTTACTCGTAAAACTCAAATACCTACAAGGTGGATAGACCAAGGAGCTCATAAAGCCCTTGAAATTGCAGAGTTGCCAAATAGATACTTGGCAGGCATAACTGAGGTTGCTCTCAAGAATTACGTGGGTGATAAAACCAATTGGCGCACCATGCTTAAAAATGAAATACAAGAACAAGACCTCTGCTCTTGGCGTGACAGATTGAAACAACACATTCCTCAAGAGGCTTTACCTTATTTTATAGATAATACCAAAGAGACCACCCTTGAGTTTCCCGTATTGCAATACCCAACCAAACTCAAAACGCTAAACCTTATAAAAACTCCAGAGTACTCTGGCACTCTAAAAGGTGTGAAGGGACAATACCTGATTTTTGAGGATGATACTGTTTTTAATGTAAGAAGCAATGAAGGGTTTGTTGTATCTATTAATATGTTATAAATTGACATGCTTAATACGGCCCTGTTTTTTGGCGGCTATATAAAAAATAAAACCACGCAAAATCATCAAAGATCAACACACATTATATTTGGCTTTAGGCACTAATCTAGGCAATAGATTTGAGTATTTGCAACGTGCTGTAGATGCTATTTTTAAACAAATAGGTACCATCACCAATATCTCTGCTGTGTATCAAACACCCGCTCTTGGTTTTGATGGTGCAGATTTTTTAAATTGTGTTGTTGCCTTACACACACAATACCCAGCAAAAGTAGTTTTGTCTAAAATTCTGAGCATAGAAAAAGCATTAGGCAGACATCGCTCTAAAGCAGCCGGGTATGCCTCTCGGGTTATTGATATTGATATATTGTTTTACAACCAGGATATAATAAACCAAGCAGATTTGCAGGTTCCTCACCCCCAGATTGCTCACAGAAAATTTGTACTACAACCTTTGGTAGATATTGCGCCACAACTACTGCATCCCGTTTTTCAAAATACACTGGCAGATATGCTTTTGCAAAGCGCCGATAGTAGTGTTGTTGTTAAACAATCAAAACTGCTGTCAAACCCTTTAGATAGGTATGATTTTTCAAAGATAAATTACATTGCCATAGAAGGAAATATTGGCGCAGGGAAAACTAGCTTGTGCCATATGCTTTCTACAGATTTTAATGCCAAATTAATTTTAGAGCGTTTTAAAGACAATCCTTTTTTGCCTAAATTTTATGAGGACCCCCAGCGGTATGCCTTTGCTTTAGAAATGTCTTTTTTGGCAGATAGATACCAACAACTCTTGGAAGACATCACACAGTTTGATCTTTTTAATGAGTGTGTGGTTGCAGATTATGACGCCTACAAATCTCTTATTTTTGCCAAAGTTACCCTGCAACAAGAAGAGTATAATTTGTACAAGAAGTTATTTCATCTAATGCATAAAGAATTACCCAAACCAGATGTGTACATATATCTATACCAAAATACAGCACGTCTTTTAGAGAATATTAAAAAAAGAGGGCGTAGTTATGAAGAGGGAATTGAGGCAGACTATTTACAAAAAATAAATGATGGATATCTGGAGTTTATTAAAAATCAATACAGTGACAGTATTAAAATAATTGATATATCTGGCCTAGATTTTGTTGAAAACAGAAGTGATTACCTGCGGTTATTGGATCAAATTTTAGCTTAAGCAAAAAAGGTTTTTAAAAAGCGAGATACATTTTAGGCTTTTATTTTACAGAATAAATCCCAAATAACAATCCCACAACTCACAGAGATATTTAAGGAGTGTTTGGTGCCATATTGAGGTATTTCAATTACACCATCACTTGCATTTACAACCTGTTGCTGCACGCCTTTTACCTCGTGGCCCATTACAATAGCATATTTTTGATTGGGGCTTGTTTTAAAATCCTCTAAAGAGATAGAATCCTGAGCCTGTTCTACACTGGCAATAAAGACCCCTTGGGTTTTTAATTTTTGTATCACATCAAGAGTGTTTTCTGCATATTCCCAATCTACGCTATCTGTGGCTCCTAGTGCTGTTTTTTGAATGTCTTTATGAGGCGGTTTTGCTGTAATGCCACACAGGTAAATTTTTTCTATTAAAAAAGCATCAGCGGTTCTAAAAACAGAGCCAATATTGTTTAGACTGCGGATGTTATCTAAAATAATAATGAGCGGCGTTTTTTCTGCTTTTTTAAAGCCTAGAGGGTCTATTCTGCCGAGTTCACTATTTTTTAATTTTCTGTTTTCCATGCTACAAAAATACTTTTTTTATGTGAGGCTTTCTCTCAAAGCAAGATTACTTGGCTTATAGTCTTTCTAAATATGTATAAAAAGCTATTTTTACATTTGTACTAATACAACAAATAGATGTCAAAAGCCAAAAAGGTAACCCCTTTAATGAAACAATACAATGCCATCAAGGTAAAATACCCTGATGCCCTTTTGTTATTTAGAGTGGGTGATTTTTATGAAACCTTTGGCCAGGATGCTGTAAAAGCTGCAGGAATTTTAAATATTACCCTAACGGCAAGAAACAATGGCGGAGAGCAGACCCCTTTGGCTGGGTTTCCGCACCATTCTGTAAACACCTATCTGCCCAAACTAGTGATGGCTGGGTGCCGAGTGGCTATTTGTGACCAACTTGAAGACCCCAAGCAAACCAAGACTATTGTAAAAAGAGGCGTTACAGAGCTTATAACTCCGGGAGTTGCTCTCAACGACGGGATATTAGAGGCTGGTTCAAATAATTTCTTGGCTGCAATTCACTTTGGCACTGGTAAGGGCAATGCTAAAAATTCTCAAAAAATAGGTGTATCCTTTTTAGATATTTCAACGGGAGAGTTTTTTACAAGTGAGGGATCTCCAGGGTATGTAGATAAGCTACTGCAAAATTTTAACCCTAGCGAGGTGCTTTTCAGTAAACAAAAAAGAAAACTCTTTTCTGAGACCTTTGGGGATCATTTTCAGGTATTTCATCTAGAGGATTGGGTATTTCAGAAAGACTATGCCAAAGAGACGTTGCATACCCATTTTGATATTAAAAATTTAAAAGGATTTGGTGTAGATCATCTTGAGCACGGTACTATAGCCAGCGGAGCCGCCTTACATTATCTAGCACAAACACAGCACCATAATTTAAAACACATTACAAAAATAGCCCGTATTGCTGAAGACCAATACGTGTGGATGGACCGTTTTACCATACGCAATTTAGAGCTATACCATAGCAGTCAAGAAAATGCAGTAACGCTTTTACAGGTTATAGACAAAACCATCTCACCCATGGGTGGCCGTTTGTTAAAGCGTTGGTTGGCCTTACCTCTTAAAGATGAAAAAGTCATCACAAAACGTCATGAGGTGGTTAGTTACCTGCTAGATAACAGCCAGCAGCTTGACAAGATCCAGACTAATATAAAACGCATTGGAGATTTGGAGCGTTTAATCTCTAAGGTTGCTACGGCAAAAATTAGCCCACGTGAGGTGGTGCAATTAAAAAATTCTTTGGAGGCTATTGTGCCTATAAAGCAACTTTCTCAAAAAAGCAATAATGACTCACTTAGCGCTATAGGTAAAGCCCTTGATGTGTGTGAAGCCCTTAGATCTAAAATCAAACAAACTCTCCACGAGCAGGCTCCCGTGCATATTACAAAAGGCAATGCTATTGCCCAGGGGTTTAATGAGGAGCTGGATGATTTACGGGCCGTGGCAAAGGGGGGCAAACAATACCTTGACCAGATGCTCGCTAGAGAGACCCAGCGCACGGGTATAAGCTCTTTAAAAATTGCCAGTAATAATGTATTTGGGTACTATATTGAGGTGCGCAACACCCACAAAGATAAAGTACCTCCAGAGTGGACACGCAAGCAAACCCTTGTCAGCGCAGAGCGCTATATTACAGAGGAGCTAAAACAATACGAGACAAAAATTTTAGGCGCCGAGGAGAAAATTGCCGTCTTAGAGCATGCTATTTTCAATGAACTGCTGGAGTGGATGCTTACCTTCATAGCGCCAGTGCAGCAAAATGCTAAGCTTATAGCAGAGCTAGATTGCCTTTGCAGCTTTGCTTTGCAAGCAAAACAGTCTAACTATACAAGACCTATTTTTGATGACACCACAGATTTAGAAATAATAGAGGGGCGTCATCCAGTAATAGAAAAACAACTACCTCCAGATACGCCTTTTATAAGCAATGATGTTTATCTAGACCAAAAAGGCCAACAAATTATTATGATTACGGGGCCTAACATGAGTGGTAAGAGTGCCATACTAAGACAAACGGCTTTAATTGTATTGCTAGCTCAAATGGGAAGCTTTGTTCCTGCCACTAGGGTGCGCATGGGAGTGGTAGATAAAATATTTACACGTGTTGGGGCGAGTGATAATATATCTATGGGAGAATCTACCTTTATGGTAGAGATGAATGAAACCGCAAGCATTCTAAACAATCTTAGCCCCCGTAGTTTGATACTTTTGGATGAAATAGGGCGAGGTACCAGCACCTATGATGGGATCTCCATTGCCTGGGCTATTAGTGAGTACTTGCATGAGCATCCAAGTAAGGCTAAGGTTTTGTTTGCTACCCATTATCATGAAATTAATGAGATGGCAGCTACCTTTGCGCGCATAAAAAACTTTACGGTTTCTGTCAAAGAACTAAAAGACGATGTGCTTTTTTTAAGAAAACTAGTGCCAGGGGGGTCTCATCATTCTTTTGGAATTCATGTGGCAAAAATGGCTGGAATGCCAAAGGAGGTCTTACAACGTGCCAATAAAATTTTAAAAAGATTAGAAAAAACGCATTCCTCTGATGTGTTGAGTGATGGGGTCACCAAACTCTCTGAGGAGCAAATGCAGCTCAGTTTCTTTAACCTGGACGATCCATTACTGGAAGAATTAAGAGACCAAATCACTGAGCTTGATATAGATACCCTAACACCTGTAGAGGCTTTGCTAAAGTTAAATGAGATAAAAAAAATGCTACAGCCGCCCCAAGATAGAACCTCGAAAAAATAAGATGAAATTTTTTAATAAAAAGGGGGTAGTTTTTATCTAAAAATTTTAAATTTGCACCCGCTTTGCTATCGAAGCAAGATCATTTATTTTGAAGTTAGGAGTACCTAATTTCTCTGAATTGCGAAAATAGCTCAGCTGGTAGAGCGCCACCTTGCCAAGGTGGAGGTCGCGGGTTCAAATCCCGTTTTTCGCTCTACACATACCAATGCTGAAGTGGTGGAATTGGTAGACACGCTGGACTTAAAATCCAGTGGGCAGTAATGCCCGTACGGGTTCAAGTCCCGTCTTCAGTACTTATTATTCCCAACAATAATTTTTTATTCTTGGGAATATTTTTTGTTTTCGATTGAGGTTTTAATACAAGTTTTGCGCAGCCAACTTTTTGAATATATCGATGGTTTGGTTCGAAAACAA
>CAJWXC010000051.1 GCA_913048215.1 uncultured Flavobacteriaceae bacterium
GAGTAGAAGGGATTGTTACAGATTTATCTGGAGATACTATCACCGATGATACGCCAACAGTTACTGTAGTGTGTCAACAAGATGGAATTGCACTTATAAAAACAGGAATATTTAATGACGCAAATGGTGATAATTGTGCAAATGTTAATGAAAGTATTACATATAGCTTTATAGTTAAAAATACTGGGAATACGACGCTATCAAATATTGATGTTATTGATGAAATGGTAAACGTACAAGGAGGCCCTATCACACTTGCCCCAGAACAGGAAGATGCCACCACTTTTACAGCGATTTATTTAATTACCCAAATAGATATTGATACAGGGTCTGTAACAAATGAGGCTATAGTGTCTGGTTTAAATCCAGAGGGTGTTGTTGTTAGTGATGTTTCAGATGATGATAGTTACTTGCAAGATGATCCAACGGTAACCCCATTATGTCAAAATAATGCCATTGCACTCATAAAAACAGGCGTCTTTAACGATGTCAATGGTGATAATTGTGCCAATGTAAAAGAAACCATTACCTACAACTTTAGAGTTGTTAATACCGGTAATACTGTAATTACAAATATTGATATTGATGATGCACTGGTAAATGTGCAAGGGGGTCCAATCTCTCTTAATCCCGGTGAGGAAGATTCCACTACATTTACGGCAAGTTATTTAATAACACAAGCAGATATTGATATAGGTTCAGTAACAAATACTGCAACAGCAACTGGTTTAACTCCAGATGGGGAAATAGTTAGCGATATTTCAGATGATGATAAACTAACAGAAGATGATCCAACTGTAACTCTATTGTGTAATAATGCTATTATTGCTTTAATTAAAACAGGGACACCAGCAGATGAGAATGGAGATGGGTGTGTAGATATTGGCGAAACTATAGTGTATGATTTTGTAGTTACAAACCTAGGAAATGTAGTTTTATCACAAGTTATCGTAACAGATCCAATGGTTACAGTACAAGGTGGTCCTGTCACCATAGTAGCTGGTGAGAGTGATACCGAAAGTTTCTTTGCAATCTATACCGTTACACAAGACGATGTTGAGAATGGACTTATAAGTAACCAAGCAATTGCAGAAGGGCTAGATCCTTCAGGCAATGTGGTAAATGATTTATCTGATGATAATAGCAATTTTGAAGATGATAGTACCATAAGTATTTTGTGTCAAGATCCATCGATATTCCTTGAAAAGGAAGGTGTCTTTAATGATGAAAATGCTAATGGATTTGCCGATGTAGGAGAAACCATTAGTTATAATTTTACAGTAACTAACACAGGAAATTTAATTTTGTTTAACATTACCATAGAAGACCCATTACCGGGACTAGTTATAGAAGGTGGCCCAATCCCATCATTAGATCCAGGACAAATTGATGCTACGACATTCTCGGCTACTTACGTTATAAACCAAGCAGATATTGAGGCTCAAAGGGTTGTTAATCAAGCCATAGTTACAAGTGTAACTGCCGGTGGTATTGAGGTTGTTGATACATCTGATGATCCAAATAACGTGACAAACTCTGACCCAGACTCAGACGGAGATCCTGATGATCCTACCATTACACCCTTGCCAAGTGTAGGTGCTCAATTTAGGATATTTAATGCGGTATCAGCAGATGGAAACGGGGAAAATGACTTTTTCTTTGTAGATGGTATTAGTGAATGGCCAGAAAATAATGTACAGATTTTTAACCGCTGGGGTGTGAAAGTTTTTGAAACTAATGGCTATGGAGGAAACAATGATCAAGAGAATGTCTTTAGGGGTTATTCTGATGCACGTCAAACGGTTTCCCCAGAAACATTGTTGCCAACGGGTACTTATTATTACATAATTACATTTAACGGTCCAGATAATCCGGGCAAAAGTAGTTATGCTGGTTACTTATATTTAAATAGGTAAAACAAAAAATTTAGTACTAAGGGATACGTTTCTTAGTTGAAAAAAGTATAGTATGAAATATAAATTTATTACTGTTATTGTGGTGTTTTTCTTTGGAATGCTGGGGGTTTCTGCTCAGCAAGATCCTCAGTACACCCAGTATATGTATAATACTCAGGTTGTAAATCCTGGATATGCTGGATCAAAAGAGGTGCTTAGTTTTGGAGCGCTAATGCGGAGCCAATGGGTAGGTCTTGAGGGAGCCCCTAAAACAGGAACCTTTACTATAGATGGTCCTGTGAGTGCTGCCAAAAACATGGGCTTAGGTCTTAGTATAGTTGTAGATGAAATAGGTCCTGCCGTGGAGACAAACTTTACCGTAGACTATTCATACACAATTAAAGTAGGTGAGAATAGAAACCTGGCCTTTGGTTTAAAAGCAGGGATGCATATACTAGACGTTGATTTTACTAAATTGGATATTTTTGACCAAGGTGATCCAAGATTTCAAAATAATATAGATAACAAATTTCAGCCTCAAATTGGTGCAGGAATGTATTATCATACCCCAAATTATTATGTGGGCTTATCTGTTCCAAATTTCCTGACTACAAGACATTTTGATGTTTCTAGTTTAGATAACTCAAATTCTGAATCTACACCTCAAGAAAATTTACACTACTTTCTAATTGCTGGATATGTGTTTGATATTAATGAAAATTTAAAACTGAAACCGGCCTTTATGAGTAAGGTAGTGAGTGGGGCACCTTTGCAAGCAGATGTTTCTTTAAACGCATTGTTTAACCAGAAGTTAACCCTTGGAGTTGCCTATAGATGGAGCGCAGCTATAACTGCAATGGCAGGTTTTCAGGTAAACGAGGGTTTGTTTATTGGTCTTGGGTATGATTATCAAACCACAGATCTAGAGATATATAGTGATGGGTCTTATGAGTTAATGTTGCGTTTTGATGTGTTCACTAAACCAGAGAGAGTGCTTACACCAAGATTCTTCTAGATAAAAATTACATCTAGAGATTACTTAATAGATTTAAATTAAAAGAAAAAAATAATAGAATAGCAATAGTATGGATATCCGTTCAACACAAAAGTTACTTAGCTTACTTGTTATGTTTTTAAGCATTGGATTTGGCTTTTCTCAAACAAATGAGCTTACTCAAGCAGACAAGGATTTTGACAGATATGCCTACATTGATGCTCGTGAGGTATACCTGAAGGTTGTGGAAGACGGTTATGGCTCTGCAGAGATTTACAAGAAATTAGGAGACACCTATTACTGGAATAGTGAGTATGATAATGCTTCAAAATGGTATCTACATTTGGTAGAAATATTTCCTGAACAAACAACTGCTGAGTATTATTTAAGAGCAGCACAAAGTCTGAAAACACAGGGTGATTATATAAGGTCTGATCAAATGATGGAGCAGTATATTTTGCTTACAGGAGATAACCTAATTGCAAAAAACTACACAAACAATAAAGAGTATCTCAGTGAAATAGCATTTCAATCAAAGAAATACGAACTCGTTAAAACAAGTATTAACTCTGCAACCTCAGATTTTGGCTCTGCATACTATAATGGTAATATTGTTTTTGCTTCTGCCGATCAAACTGTTGGTGAGCAAACAAATCTTTGGACAAACCAACCCTATTTAGATTTATTTGTTGCAAAGCGTGATAGTTTAGGTCAACTCTCTGAGAAAGAGCCTTTAAGTGACAAGATAAACACAAAATATCATGAGAGTTCTGCGGTGTTTACAAGGGATGGAGAGGTGATTTATTTCACACGAAATAACTACGTCCAAGGAAATAGAAAACCAGGGAGGGATAAGCAAAGAACTGTTCGGTTAAAACTTTATAAATCTACAAAAGACAGTATAGGCAACTGGACAGATGCCATAGAGTTGCCCTTCAATAGCCAAGAGTACTCAACAGCACATCCAGCACTCAGTGTAGATGAAAAACGTTTATATTTCTCAAGTGATATGCCAGGTAGTTACGGTATGAGTGATTTATGGTATGTTAACATTGCAGAAGATGGCACCTATGGAGTGCCCATTAATTTAGGTGCAGATGTAAATACAGAAACAAGAGAATCCTTTCCTTTTATAAGCCAAAACGGAAATTTATATTTCTCCACAGATGGACGTCCTGGACTTGGTGGGTATGATATTTTCTCTGCCCCAATTAGTGATTTGGGTGATATTGGAGCTATTGTAAATGTTGGTTCCCCAGCCAATAGCAGCCAGGATGATTTTAATTTAATTATTGAAGAAGATATTAATTTAGGCTACGTTAGTTCTAACAGAGATGGACAACAAGGAAGTAGTGATGATGATATCTATAGAATTCAATTCTATAATTGTCAAATAGATATCACGGGTACTGTTGTGGATAGTGAATCGCAAACTCCCATCGCAGGAGCTACTGTGAAGTTGCTAGATGAAAATAACCAGCAAATATCACAGCAAATAGCCTCAGATAAGGGCACTTTCAGTTTTCCTGGCAGAGATTGTGAAACTCAGTACACCGTAAGGGCCATGAAAAATGAGTATGACACCAATGAGGAGTTATTTATAACACCTAGCCAGACAGATACAGTAAATGTAATTATACCGCTAACCTATGACAAACCATGTCCTCCAGATGATTTAGGGTGCCAGTTAAAATTACCAATTATTTATTTTGATTTTGATAAGAGTTTTATTCGTGAAGATGCACAAAAAATTATAGCACAAGTTCTAGCTGCTATGAAATTATATCCAGATTGGAAGATCATTATTGGATCTCATACAGATGCAAGGGGTAATGATATATATAATGAAAAGTTGTCTGGAAGAAGAGCAGATGCTACAAAGAATTGGCTCATACAAAATGGCATAGACCCCTCAAGATTAAGTTCAAAAGGCTATGGAGAGTATGATCTTGTAAATGACTGCGCAGATGGCGTTGAGTGTAGCGAAGAACAACATCAAGAAAATAGACGATCTACCTTTATTAGATTAAAAAAATGACACACATATAAGATACATAAAACACCTCTTGTTTTTTTGTTTAGGCCTTCTTGTATTTATAAAATACCCTTATTTATTTAATTGGTTGAATTTCTTTTACCTTTGTAGGATAACCTAAATTATGGAATTACAACTTACCAAACCCATTTGCTTTTTTGATTTAGAAACTACAGGTGTTAATATAGCCACAGATAGAATCGTTGAGATTTCTATACTTAAAGTATTTCCAAACGGAAATAAACAGAGTCATACCTGGAGGGTAAACCCTACGGTCCCAATACCACCTCAAACTACTGAAGTGCACGGTATTACCGATAAAATGGTTGCCAATGAACCTGTTTTTAAAGAACTTTCCAAGCAAGTTTATGAGCTAATTAAAGATAGTGATTTAGGGGGCTTTAATAGCAACCGTTTTGATATTCCATTACTGGCAGAAGAATTATTGAGAGCCGGCGTAGATTTTGACATGAAGAAAAATCTTGCTGTAGATGTGCAGACTATTTTTCACAAAAAAGAAAAAAGGACCCTTGAGGCAGCCTATCAATTCTATTGTGGTAAAACACTTGTAGATGCTCACAGCGCCGCTGCAGACACCAACGCGACCTATGAGGTTTTAAAAGCTCAATTATCAAGGTACGATGATTTAGATAATAATGTCTCTAGCTTGGCTGCGTATAGTGTGCATAGAAAATTTGCAGATTTTGCAGGATATATTGGCTATGACAAAGAGGGTAAAGAGATTTTTAGTTTTGGAAAACACAAGGGTGCACTCGTGCTAGAGGTCTTAGAAAAAGAACCAGGTTATTTTGGGTGGTTGTTAAATGCAGATTTTCCTTTGTATACCAAAAAAGTGTTGACCAAAATCAAACTTAGTAAATTAAATACTAAGTTTTAATATTCAATTTTAGCAATTATGAAGATTATTTGTATTGGTAGAAACTACGCAGATCACATCACAGAGCTTGAAAATGAAAGACCATCAGAGCCCATTGTTTTTTTAAAACCTGATACCTCAATACTTTTAAAAAAACAACCCTTTTTTATACCACAGTTTAGTGATTTGGTGCAACACGAGGTCGAACTTTTGATTAAAATAACTAAAGTTGGAAAACATATTGATAAAAAATTTGCACACAAATACTACGATGAAATTGGCCTAGGTATAGATTTTACTGCACGGGATTTACAACAACAGTTAAAACAAAAAGGCCTTCCTTGGGAAAAAGCAAAAGCCTTTGATGGAGCCGCAGTGATTGGTAAATTTGTACCTAAGAGTAGGTTTGAGTCCTTGGATGCTATCTCTTTTTCATTGAAAAAAAATGAGCAAGTGGTTCAACAAGGAAACGCTTCACATATGTTATGGAAATTTGATGAATTAATAGAATATGTGTCAAAATATTTCACTTTAAAGATAGGAGATATTATATTTACCGGTACACCCGCAGGAGTAGCTAAAGTAAATCCAGATGATGTGTTAGCAGGATTTATTGCGGATGAAGAATTTTTTAAAATAAAAATTAAATAATTAATTTCATGGACACACATTATTCTAAGGCTAGTTTAAGCGCAATCGCGGATGGTGATCAAGACTTTATGTCTATAGTAGCGCACACTTTTTTAGAGGAGATTCCTTCAGATCTTGAAGGGCTTACAAAGGCTATAGAGACTAATAACAAAGAATTAGCCTATCAGTTTGCTCACAAAATGAAACCAAATTTTGAAATGTTGGGTATAGAGGTGCAAAAAGATGTCAAGACCATTGAATCTTGGACTAAATCTTCAAGAAGTGAAACTTCTGTCCAAGAAAATATTGACACACTAAACCGCGTGCTTTCTCATGTTTTTGAAGAATTAAAAACAGACTTCCCTACCTAGATGCTAGCAGAAATAATAACCATTGGTGATGAAATACTAATTGGACAAATCATAGATACTAATTCTGTATTTATAGCCAAAGAGTTAAACAAAATAGGTGTGCAGGTATACCAAATCACTTCTGTTCAAGACCAAAGACAACATATTTTAAATGCCCTAGAGGATGCAAAAAACAGGGTAGATATTGTTCTTATTACTGGAGGTTTGGGGCCAACAAAAGATGATATTACTAAAAAAACTTTCTTAGAATATTTTCAGGACACCTTGGTAGAAAACCCAGTTGTGCTGCAAAATATTAACGATATATTTTCCAAATATTTACAGAGAGCTCCTTTGCCCTCAAATCTAGAGCAAGCTATGGTTCCATCAAAGGCCATTGTGCTTCAAAACCCTATAGGTACAGCTCCAGGTATGTGGATGGAAAAACAAGACACTGTTTTTGTGTCTATGCCAGGTGTGCCAATAGAGATGAGAAAACTCATCTCAGATCATGTGTTGCCCAGAATAAAAACACAATTTAACAGGCCATTTATTTATCATAAAACCTTACTAACTTATGGTAAAGGAGAGAGCGAGATACAAGAGATTATTGCCCCCTGGGAAGCCCAATTACCTGTAGATATTAAATTAGCTTACTTACCTTCTTTGGGAAGAGTAAGACTTCGTTTGTCTTCTTCAAGCCAAGATGAACAAAGCTTAATAAAGGCTGTAGATGCCCAAATGAGCATTCTAAGAGGTTTGTTAAATGACATTTCTGTAGGCTTTGAAGACCAAACTAGTATTCAAGATCAAATTAGCAAGAAACTTCAAAACCAACACTGTTTTTTAAGTGTTGTAGAGAGCTGCACGGGTGGTGCCATAGCAGGAGAAATTACAATTTTGGAGGGAGCTTCCTCTTATTTTAAGGGTGGCATGATTGCCTATGCAACCCAGATAAAGACAGATGTCTTAGGGGTTGACTCTACACTTATAGAAAAGCATTCTGTAGTTAGCCAGCCAGTGGCAGAGGCTATGGCTTTACAAAGCAATACTGTTTTTGAGAGTCAGTACGCAATTGCAACAACAGGAGTGGCTGGGCCTAAAACAACAGATTCTTCAGCAAGTGTGGGAACTGTATGTATTGCTATTGCAAGTCCTAGAGGTGTTTTTTCTCAAGAGTTTAACTTCGGAAACTCAAGAGAGCGGGTTATCAAAAAGGCCACAAATAAAGCTTTTGAGATGCTTTTAAAAGAAATATCAAAAAACTGAAATCCTTTTGTTGTGCAAACCAATAATATTAATTAAATTTGCAGCCTGATTAAAAATAACTAAATATTATACAAATGTCTAGAGTTTGTGAGCTTACCGGAAAGAGAGCAATGGTTGGAAACAACGTTTCTCACGCGATGAATAAAACAAAGCGCAAGTTTAATGTAAACTTAAAGAAAAAGCGTTTTTACATACCAGAAGAAGACCAATGGATTACCCTCAAGGTGTCAACATCGGCTTTAAAAAATATTAACAAGAGAGGAATCTCTGCAGTTGTTAAAGAAGCTCGAGAAAAAGGTTTTTTAAACAAATAATTGCTTAACGTTTAACGTCAATTACAATGGCTAGAAAAGGAAATAGAGTACAGGTTATACTAGAATGTACAGAGCATAAAGAATCAGGACAACCTGGAACTTCTCGTTACATTACTACAAAAAACAAAAAGAACACACCAGATAGAATGGAGTTGAAGAAATTTAATTCTGTTTTAAAGAAAATGACTGTTCACAAAGAAATTAAATAATTATTCTTTTTAATCTTAAAAAGATAAAAACCAAAGGTTATGGCAAAGAAATCAGTTGCATCGTTACAAACAGGATCAAAGCGTCTTACCAAAGCTATTAAAATGGTAAAGTCAGATAAGACAGGTGCTTATATCTTTACAGAGGCTATTATGGCTCCAGACCAAGTAAATGCTTGGTTGAGTAAGAAATAAATAATACTCTTAAATATTAATAAAAAGCCACTTTTAAAGTGGCTTTTTGTATGCCAGAAGGTTTGTAACACAAACATCTTGCATATCAAACAAAGTAGCGCTATTTTTGGTAGGGCATTTAGTCTCCAACAAGATAACAGATCATGAGCTTTTTTAAAAAAATATTCAGTAAAGAAAAAAAAGAAACCCTAGACAAAGGTCTTGAGAAATCTAAGTCTTCTTTTTTTGGTAAATTAAATAAGGCAGTTGCAGGTAAAAGCAGTGTAGATGACGATGTACTTGACAACTTAGAGGAAGTCTTAGTGTCTAGTGATGTTGGGGTAACTACTACCTTGAAAGTAATAACACGTATTGAGGCTCGTGTAGCCAAAGATAAATATGTTGGTACTAGTGAGCTAAATGGTATTCTTCGAGAAGAAATAGCAGGACTCTTAAGTGAGGTTGATGGCGGCAACGCAACAGATTTTGTAGTTCCAAAACATAAAAGTGGTCCTCACGTTATTATGGTAGTTGGTGTTAATGGGGTTGGTAAAACAACTACAATTGGTAAACTAGCAAATCAATTCAAAAATCAAGGCTTACATGTAGTTTTGGGCGCAGCAGATACCTTTAGAGCTGCTGCTATTGATCAGTTACAAGTTTGGGCAGATCGTACGGGTGTTTCTCTTATCAAACAAGACATGGGTAGTGATCCTGCTAGTGTGGCTTTTGATACGCTGCAAAGTGGTGTTCATCAAAAAGCAGATGTTATTATAATTGACACAGCAGGACGTTTACATAATAAAGTAAACTTGATGAATGAGCTCACCAAAATAAAGCGTGTAATGCAAAAAGTAGTGCCAGATGCACCTCACGACGTGCTTTTAGTTTTGGATGGCTCTACAGGTCAAAATGCTTTTGAGCAAGCAAAGCAATTTACTGCAGCCACTGAGGTGACCTCTCTTGCGGTTACCAAACTTGATGGTACTGCAAAAGGAGGAGTTGTGATTGGTATTAGTGATCAATTTCAAATTCCAGTCAAGTATATTGGAGTAGGAGAAGGAATTGATGATTTACAGGTATTCAACAAGTTAGAATTTGTAGATTCGTTTTTTAAATAGACCAAGTCACTCTTTAGCCGTACAATACATTTTTTGTAAACTAACCTTTTTTTGCGCTTTGAAAGTAATATTTCGGCTAAGAAAAACAACTATCTTTGCAAACCAATAATTCGATATTTAAAAATTTCACCTAGTATCATACAACCATGCGCACAAAAACACTTAAGAAAAATAAAATTAATGTAGTGACCTTAGGTTGCTCTAAAAATGTGTATGATAGTGAAGTGCTCATGGGGCAGCTTAAAGCCAATAATAAAGAAGTGGTGCACGAGCAGGAAGGAAATGTAGTGGTCATTAATACCTGTGGTTTTATTGCAAATGCCAAAGAAGAAAGTGTGAACACTATCTTAGAGTTTGTCCAAAAAAAGAAAGAAGGTCTTGTAGACAAAGTTTTTGTTACAGGATGCTTAAGTGAGAGATACAAGCCAGATCTTCAAAAAGAAATTCCTGATGTAGATCAATATTTTGGTACTACAGAGTTGCCAGGGCTACTAAAAGCATTAGGCGCAGATTACAAGCATGAATTAATAGGGGAGCGTTTAACGACAACACCAAAAAACTATGCTTACCTTAAAATAGCAGAAGGATGTGATAGGCCTTGTTCTTTTTGTGCCATCCCAATTATGCGCGGTAAGCACAAATCTACTCCCATGGAGGATTTGGTTATAGAGGCAGAAAAATTAGCAGCATCAGGAGTAAAAGAGCTTATATTAATAGCTCAAGATTTAACTTATTATGGTTTAGATCTTTACAAAAAAAGAAACTTAGCAGCCTTACTAGAAAAGCTAGTCGCTGTTTCAGGTATAGAGTGGATTCGTTTGCATTATGCTTTTCCAACAGGGTTTCCTATGGATGTTCTTGATTTGATGAAAAAAGAACCTAAAATTTGTAATTACATTGATATTCCTTTGCAGCACATTGCAGATCCAATATTAAAATCAATGCGTCGAGGAACTACAAAGACCAAGACTACAAAATTACTGAAAGACTTTAGAGCTGCAGTTCCTGGTATGGCTATTAGAACCACTCTTATAGTAGGGTATCCAGGAGAAACCCAAGAAGATTTTGAAACCCTAAGAGATTGGGTTCAAGAAATGCGGTTTGAGCGTCTGGGTTGTTTTACCTACTCTCATGAGGAGAATACCCATGCTTACAAGCTTGAAGATGATGTTCCTCAAGAAGTTAAAATGGAACGTGCCAATGCTATTATGGAAATTCAATCTCATATTTCTTGGGAGTTAAATCAACAAAAAGTAGGGCAAGAGTTTTCTGTTATCATAGACCGTAAAGAAGGCGGGTATTATGTAGGAAGAACAGAGTTTGATAGCCCAGATGTTGATAATGAAGTATTGATTAATGCTGCGCAGGGCTACCTAAGAACTGGAGAGTTTTTTACCGTAAAAATAACAGGCGCTGAAGATTTCGACCTTTATGCAGAGGTTGTAAAATAAGAGGTTTACCTTTTTTTAAGGAATTTCAAAACTATTTTGTACTTTGAGTTTATGAAAAAACTATTGGTTGTTATTGGTTTATTTCCGTTTATTTTTCTTCAATGCAAAGATGTTGCTAGTAAATCAAACCTAAAGTTAGGTTCTCAAGATGCTGTAGTTATCTCTTTGTCTAATCCAACGGCAATAGATAGCCAAACCCCAAGACTTTTTAGTACTAGCTCAACTTTATATATGTCATGGGTTAGTAGTACAGATGGTGTAGATTATCTACATTACGCTACTTACAAAGGTGATACTTGGTCTAAAGATGAAGTTATTTCCTCTGGCGATACTTGGTTTACAAACTGGGCAGATTTCCCAACCATTGCCCAAAATAATGGAAGCTTACTAACAAGTTACCTTCAAAAATCTGACCAAGCTACCTACAGCTATGATGTAATGCTGAATTATAAAAATAGAGATAGCATTTCATGGAAAAAGAATTTTATACTACACAAAGACGCCACTAAAACAGAGCATGGTTTTGTTTCCATGATACCTGCCAATAACCAAGATGAATTTTTTGTTACCTGGCTTGATGGCAGAAATACCCTAGAGAGCAACCCTACAGATCATGAAAATGGCGATCATTCTAGCGGTGGTGCTATGACCCTACGAGGCGCTACGGTAAATATTCAAGGCAAGGTAGTTAACTCACAAGAACTTGACCACCGTATTTGTGATTGCTGCCAAACAAGCGCTGCCATGACCCTCAATGGCCCCGTTGTGGTCTACAGAGACAGAACCCAGCAGGAAATTAGAGATATATCTATAGTAAGATGGCAAACTAATAATACCTGGTCTGTCCCCAAAACTATACATAAAGATAATTGGAAAATAGCCGGTTGCCCAGTGAATGGACCTGCCGTAGCTGCTTTTGAGAACACGATAGTTGTTGCTTGGTTTACCGCTGCCAACGACATGCCTAAAGTTCAAGTTGTATTTTCCAGTGATAATGGGGAAACATTTGGAAAACCAACACACATTAATGCTCAACAAACATTAGGTAGAGTAGACATAGTTGCACTTAATACTAAAGAGTCTGTGGTTTGTTGGATGGAGCAAGATACCAATGATGTTGCCTATGTGCAAATAGCTAAACTATCTAGTACTGGAGAAAAAGGCCCAACCATTACCCTTACTAAAACAAAGGGGGGGCGCGCTACTGGTTTCCCTCAAATTGAACTATTAAACGGCAATATTTATGCTGCCATGACCCTTTTGGATGATACTAATACACCATACATCAAAACCATGCGTGTTGGTGTAAAAGATCTCTGATTAATTTGTCGCTTACCCGCGATTTAAAAACACATACAAGTTTGGATAGTCTACTTATAATTGGTCAAACATTTCCAGAACCCACTACAACAGCAGCGGGTGTTAGAATGTTGCAGCTTATAGATATGTTTACTGGTCATGGGTATCACATTACTTTTGCAAGTAGTGCAACTAGTTCAGAGAAAAGTGTTAATCTAGATACTCTGGGAGTAGCTACCGAGCAAATTGCGATAAACGATGCTTCTTTTGACGACTTTGTAAGGAAATTAAATCCAACCATAGTTTTATTTGATCGGTTTATCACAGAGGAGCAGTTTGCTTGGCGAGTAAGCCAGAGTTGCCCAAAATCCTTAAAGATTTTAGACACAGAAGACCTTCATTTTTTAAGAAAAGCAAGACAGCAGGCCTTTAAAGACGGTATAGATGTGAAAGATGCTAATCTCTTTACGGAGACTGCAAAAAGAGAAATAGCCAGTATATTAAGGTGTGATCTTTCTTTGATAATTTCTGAATTTGAAATGAAGCTTCTCACCGGTACCTTTTCTGTTTCTAAAGAGCTACTATATTACTTACCTTTTATGGTTACTGAGTTTGCTGGTTCAGATAGTTTTCCTGGGTTTAAACAAAGAGCTAATTTTATGACCATTGGTAATTTACTTCATGCCCCAAATCTAGACAGTGTATTGTATTTGAAAAAAGAGATTTGGCCACTGATAAGAAAACAGTTACCCAAGGTACAGTTATATATTTATGGAAATTATGCTCCACAGCATATTTTAGATTTGCACAACAAAAAACAAGGTTTTCATATAATGGGTTGGGCAGACTCTGTAGCTACTGTAATGCAAAGTGCTAGAGTATGTTTGGCTCCTTTGCGCTTTGGAGCTGGATTAAAAGGAAAGGTGCTCGATGCCATGCTGCACGCAACACCTTGGGTAACAACTTCTATAGGAGCTGAGGGGATGTACCCAGATACCATTATCCCAGATAGTATTGCAGATACTCCAGAAGAA
>CAJWXC010000052.1 GCA_913048215.1 uncultured Flavobacteriaceae bacterium
GAACCATGGACCACCTGATTATGAGTCAGGTGCTCTAACCAACTGAGCTATAGGACCGGCATTATGGCTGCAAAAATAATGTGTTTTAATAGCTACACAAACTTTTTTTAACTTAATTACGCTCTTGGCACAATTCTACCAAGACCCCGTTGCTAGATTTAGGATGTAAGAACACCACCCATTTATTATCTGCGCCCATTTTTGGCTCTTGATTTAACACCACAAACCCCTGTTTTACAAGTCGCTGGGTTTCCTTTTTAATATCATCTACAGCAAAGGCAATATGGTGTACACCCTCGCCTTTTTTGGCGATAAATTTTGCAATGGCACTCTCTTTATTAGTTGGCTCCAAAAGCTCAATTTTGCTTTCTCCACATTTAAAAAATGCTGTGTTTACACCCTCACTGGAAACCTGCTCTGTTTTGTAATGAGCGTACCCAAGAAGGGAGCTATAAATTTGTGTTGCCGCCTGCATATCTTTAACGGCAATGCCTATATGTTCTATTTTGCGCATAGATGTTAGTTTTAATGTGCTTTTTGAGAGTATCTGCCAGCGCTTAAACATAGCAGGGGCCTCTTTATATATTATATTAGTATCAAAAATAACAATTACCCAGCAACCAAAATAGGCCTCATACCATTAATTATAGTACTTTTACCACATGATAGAAAGTAACAGACAGAAAAAAATTGCAGGGGTGCTACAACAAGACCTTGCAAAGGTATTACAAAACAAGCTCAGGGAAGCAGGGCAATCTAGCATTATAATTTCAGTAAGCAAGGTGAGTGTCACCACAGATTTATCTATTGCAAAGGTGTATGTGAGTGTGTTTCCATCCACAAACGCATCACAAATCACAGATGAGTTAAACGGTATTAAGCCAAAAATCAAGCACGAAATCGCCCAGCTTACAAAACATCAGCTTCGAAGAATGCCGGAGCTTACCTTTTACAATGATGACTCTCTAGATTACATAGAGAAAATTGAAGATGCTGTAAAGGGAAATCAAAACCCCATACAAGATCCAGAATTGCTTCCAAAAAGGAGAAAATCATAAGCTATTGAAAATCTCGCTGTACATCGCAAAGCGGTATCTTTTTTCTTCCAGCAGCAGCAACGCCATTAATATTATTACCGCTATTGCCGCTACAGGAGTTGTGGTAGGGTCTTTGGTTTTGTTTATCGTGCTATCTGGGTTTTCTGGGCTTAAAGAGTATAGCCTTGAGTACACCAATATTTTTGATAGCGACTTAAAAGTGTATCCCGCCTCGGGTAAAACAATACGCTTTACCCAAGGGCAAAAAAAAGCCCTTACAAGCTTGCCCGAAGTGATTGCAGCCTCTCAAACCATAGAAGAGAGAGTCTTTATTCAGTTTAAAGGTAAAAACGATATGGCCTTTATTAAAGGGGTAGACGCCCACTATGATCTTGTAAACCCCACAGATAGTATTCTTCTTTCCAGAGAATGGTTAGCCCCAAACAAAAGGGAGGTCGTTATTGGTTATAACACCTCACATAAACTTGGTCTTGGCGCAAGAGATTACAGTGGTCTTTTAGAAATTTTTGTTCCCAAGCCAGGGCTAGGACAAATAGATCCATTAAACCCCACTAAAGATTTTACCAAGCAAACAGCTGTGGTCTCTGGGATCTATTTTGTAAATCAAGAACTCAACTCAAAATACGTCTTTAGTGATTTAAACTTTGCCAGAAGTCTCTTGTCTTTAGATAGCACGAAAATTTCTGCTCTAGAAATAAAACTTGCTCCAAATACCTCTGCAAGCAAAACAAAACAAAAAATAGCAGCCTTGTTCAAAGAAGAGGTGCTCATAAAAACCCGCATACAACAAAATGATGCGCTTTATAAAATGCTAAACACAGAAAACATTGCTGTGTACCTTATTTGCACCCTAGTAATGATTATTGCCTTATTTAATGTCATTGGAGCTATTATTATGATGATACTTGACAAAAGAAAAAACATTAAAACATTATATAACATGGGTGCAACCATCAAAGAAATAAGAAGTATTTTCTTTTTGCAAGGCGCACTAATGACGCTTTTGGGTGGAGCCCTTGGAATTACCCTAGGAATTATAATAGTATGGCTGCAGGCAGAGTTTTCCCTTTTGTATATAACCCCTAATTTGCCCTATCCAGTAAAACTACTAGGGTTAAATATACTTATTGTGTTTTGTACTATTTCTGGCCTTGGGCTATTGGCAGCCAAAATTGCAGCAAGTAGAGTAAGAGAACAACTACTAGAGTAGCTTACACAAACTGATGGTCTCCAAATCTCTCTAAGACCTCATCAAAAGCCTTGAAAACATCTTGGCTATGATCACTAGTCACCATTTTCATGCGGTACTCTTTAAAATGAGGAATCCCTTTAAAATAATTTGTATAATGCCTTCTGGTTTCAAAAACCCCAAGGACTTCTCCTTTCCAGTCTATGGCCATTTCTAAGTGGCGTCGGGCCGCCTCAACCCGCTGCTGCATTGTGGGAGGGGCTGCATGAGTACCTGTTTTAAAAAAGTGTTTTACCTGGTTGAAAAACCAAGGGTTTCCTATACTTGCGCGCCCTATCATGGCGCCGTCAAGACCAAATTTATCTCGCATAAGCATGGCCTTCTCTGGGCTGTCTACATCTCCATTCCCAAAAACAGGAATGTGCATGCGTGGGTTGTTTTTAACATCTGCAATAGGGTGCCAATTTGCCTCTCCTTTATACATCTGTGCTCGAGTTCTGCCATGAATAGAGATGGCCTTACAGCCCACATCTTGTAAACGCTCTGCTACCTCGACAATTTTAATAGAGTCTTCATCCCAACCCAACCGTGTTTTTACCGTTACGGGCAACTTAGTATGTTTTACCATTGCCTGGGTAAGAGAGACCATAAGATCTATATCTTTTAAAATACCCGCACCAGCACCTTTGCTCACCACTTTTTTAACAGGACATCCAAAATTAATGTCTATAATATCTGGGCCACTAGCCTCCACAATTTCTATACTCTTTAGCATAGACTCCAAAACAGCTCCAAAGATTTGAATCCCTACGGGTCGCTCTTTTTCATAGATATCTAGCTTCATAACGCTTTTTGCGGCGTCACGAATAAGCCCTTCGCTGGAGATAAACTCTGTATAGACAACGTCTGCGCCCTGTTCTTTACAAAGTGCTCTAAATGGGGGGTCACTTACGTCTTCCATAGGCGCAAGTAATAGCGGAAATTCACCAACATCTATGTCTCCAATTTTAGCCATGTGCTTTACTCATAGTACCGAGCAGTTTTTTATTCTTATTATATATTGCAAAAATAGTAAAATTATGTTCTGAATCTTTCAAAAAAAACAGCCCGCTTTAGTTGAGCCTGTCGCTCTCCTTTGTGGTGCTGGTGCGGTTGTTGTCTTGAAGTTTTGAGTTCCCGAAGTTGTAGGTAAAGCCAACTCTAAACAATCTAGATTCTGGCCTGGCAAAATAACTATTGTCTTGATTTGCATATCTTGAGGCAACAGGAATGTTGTTGGTGTTAAAAATGTCATCTACGCCAATGGTGATACTGGCTTTTTTGTCCCATATCTTTTTCTTAATAGAGGCAGAAAGATTAAACTGATTTTTATAGGTGTAAGAGCCAAAAATAAGATTTGAGATATACAGCATTGTAATATCACTGGTGATATTTGCCTGTTCACTTACAACAAGGCCACTGTAGATTTGTCCATAAAAACCATAAGTGTTTACAAGGGCTTTTTCTTGGGCGCTTTGCTGAGCTAAAAACTCATTCTCTATAAAAAATCCAGAAGTGACTACCTGCAAATACCACCATGAACTCACCGATTTTGCGTAGGTTAGATCTAGGCTGTATTGGTAACCCTGTAATAAGTTTGATTCCAGATTTTGTAGTACCCGCATAGTATTGTCTTGAAATCTTAACTCCTCCAAAGGGTTTTGAATGTGCCAATAGTAAGCCTCCAAAAACCACGTGTTTTTATACGTGTAGCTTACGGTGTATTTTGAGTCTATTTCTGGCACCAGATTTGGGTTTCCGTCTGTGTAATTATTTTCATTAATAAAATATCTAAAAGGATTTAAACTCTCATAACTTGGTCTGGTGATAGACCTAGAGTAACTCGCGCCAAAGCTGCTATTTTGATTGGCGTCATACAGCAGTGACATGTTAGGAAACAACTCAAAATAATATTGACTGTTTACTTGGCCCGCGTTTTTTGAAGCCCCTTTTACATCTGTTTGCTCTGCACGCAAACCAAGGTCTAGACTCCATAAATCCCACGCTCTTGATATAGTAAAGTATGCTGCAAAAATATTTTCTTGATAATCAAACTCATCAGAGAGGCTTTGGTCTACTACTGCCCCTTGAGTTGTTTGATTAAAAAACTCCTGAGTGCTACTTATTTTTATATCACTGAACTTTAAACCCCAATCAAGGGTCCCACGGGTAAGGGGAGCGCTAAGGTCTATTTGCCCTGTTATAATAGAACTATCTTGAGTGCCATCTGTTGTAAAGTCATTGCTTCTTGTTTGCTCGCCAGTGGGCAGAAAATATCTAGTTTGTACGTTTTGTGATCTATCTGCGCTATAGCTTATGTAATTTGCCTGAGAGACTATCTGGGCTCCACTATCATCATTTTTCCAACTATGATTTGCATTAAGCGAAATGTTTGATGTATTTCTAATAGAGTTTCCTTTGGTTGTAAAGGTAGAGTCTAGTTGCTGGGTGTTGCTTGTGTTATAACTAAGTGCTTGGTTATTAAAATCCTTGTCTGGAGAGATAAAAACAGACGCGTTAATCCCAAAGGTATGTTGCTGGCTTGCTTCGATGTCTAAAACCACATTTGCCTGATGGGAGTTGCTGTTAGTTTCTCTAGTAAAATAAGAGTCTCTATATCCGCTTGTTGTGATTTCATCGGGTTCAAAAAAACGCGTATTATTTTGATCTTCTTTAAACTCTTTTCTTGGAGCGTATGAATAGTTTGCATAGCCATTAAGCCACTTGTTTTTGTAGAATTGAGAGGTCGCTATATTGTATTTTGCATACACAGATTGCTCGTAAGTGGTTGAGGCAGAACCCTTATATCCAACAGCAACAGCCTTTGTGGTATTGAGGTTTATTACCGTTGTTGCATCTGCATCATATTTTGAAGATGGATTTGTAATTACCTCCACAGACTTTAAGAGTGTTGCGCTTGTGCTTTCAAGTAAAGAACGTGTTTCCTCACCAGAGAGATAGACTCGTTTGTTGTTTATGTAAATAACGGGGCTGTTATTTTTTACAGATATCCCTTGTTGAGAGACAACAACTCCAGGGGTTTTTTTAAGCACATCTAAGGCGCTCCCGGAAGCAATAGACGTATTTTCTATATTAAAAACAAGCTGCCCTGGCGCTTTTTGTATCGTTGGTCTTTTTAAAGTAATAACCGCCTGGTCAAGCATCTCGCTGCTTTCTAGAAGAACAATAGCTCCAAAAGATACTGGATTTATGAGGTTTACTTGCCTAGTCTGTGACTGAAAGCCCATAAAACTAAAGTGAAGGGTGTAGCTGCCGTGTGCTAAGTTTTCTAGCGTAAAATTTCCTGAGTCGTCTGTGGTGGTTCCTTTCACAAAAACAGCGCCAGAGGCGCCTTTCTCCTCAGAGACTTTATTTGCTAAGACCGTGACAAAAGAAATGGGGGCGTTGTTTTGGTCTAAAACAGTTCCCCTTACAGTGCTTTGTTGACAATAAGACGTTATTGGAAAAAGTATAAAAAACAAAAACACTGCCTTTATAGCGCTATAAAAACCCTTGAGCCTTTGGAGTGAAAAAACTAGATTATATTGCATAAATAGGGGGCAGAATTCATGAAGCTTAATTTGGCGCTACAACAAAGATGTAGAATTATAACCAAACATTTTCATGGTTTTGCTAAAAATCGATTAAAGGTATGGTGTGTACATGATGGCCTTTTGTGGTATCTTTACAGCCTTAAATTTGCTTGATATGCTTGCAAATTATTGTTTTCAAACAACAAGCTACATGAAGAACATTCGCAACTTTTGCATTATTGCCCATATTGATCACGGTAAAAGCACCTTGGCAGATAGATTATTAGCCGCCACGGGAGCAGTTACCGAGCGTGAATCTCAAGCGCAATTGCTTGACAATATGGATATAGAACGTGAACGCGGTATTACCATAAAGAGTCACGCCATACAAATGAACTACACCCAAGATGGCCAAGAGTATGTATTAAACTTAATTGACACCCCTGGCCATGTAGATTTCTCTTATGAAGTCTCTCGCTCTATTGCTGCCTGTGAAGGCGCGCTGCTAGTGGTAGATGCTGCACAAAGTATACAGGCCCAAACAATATCTAACTTATACCTTGCTCTTGAGAACGATTTAGAAATTATTCCTGTGCTCAATAAAATAGACCTTCCGTCTGCTAATCCAGAAGAAGTAACAGATGATATTGTTGATCTTTTGGGTTGTGATCCAGAAGAAATCATTCCCGCTAGTGCAAAAACTGGAATTGGAATTACAGAAATATTAGCTGCTATTATAGAGAGGGTTCCTGCCCCAAAAGGAGTTAAGGAAGAGTCCTTGCAGGCTTTAATTTTTGATTCTGTGTACAACCCTTTTAGAGGCGTCGAAACGTATTTTAGAGTTTTAAATGGAGAAATTAAAAAAGGCCAACATATTAAGTTTATGGCAACGGGAAAAAACTATTATGCAGATGAAGTTGGCACCCTAAATTTAACACAAACACCAAAAAAAGTAATTTCAACAGGTGATGTTGGGTACCTTATAACAGGTATTAAAGAAGCCAAAGAAGTAAAGGTTGGTGACACCATTACAGACGCTAAAACTCCAACTACAAACATGATTGAAGGGTTTGAGGATGTAAAACCAATGGTTTTTGCGGGTATTTACCCTGTAGATACAGAAGATTACGAAGAACTACGCGCCTCTATGGAGAAACTACAACTCAATGACGCATCGCTAGTTTTTGTGCCAGAGAGTTCTGCAGCTCTTGGGTTTGGATTTAGGTGCGGGTTTTTAGGGATGCTACACCTTGAGATTATTCAAGAACGTTTAGAGCGAGAGTTTGACATGACTGTTATTACAACGGTGCCCAACGTATCCTACAACGCCTTTACCAACAGAGAGCCAGATACAGTGCTTTTGGTAAACAATCCAAGCGATTTACCAGATCCCTCTAAGATAAACCGAATGGAAGAGCCTTTTATAAAGGCAACCATTATCACAAAGTCAGACTTTGTGGGTAATGTTATGTCTTTGTGTATAGAAAAGCGCGGGCAAATCACCAACCAAACCTATTTAACTACAGAGCGTGTAGAACTTACTTTTGATATGCCTTTGGCAGAAATTGTATTTGATTTTTACGACCGCCTAAAGACTGTCTCAAAAGGATACGCATCTTTTGACTATGCGCCCATTGGCATGCGAGAATCAAAGCTAGTGCGCCTAGATGTTTTGTTAAACGGTAATATTGTTGATGCCCTGTCTTCTTTATTACACCAAGACAATGCCCAAGATATTGGAAGAAAAATGTGTGAAAAACTTCGCCAGCTTATCCCAAGACAACAATTTGATATACCAATACAGGCAGCCATTGGCGCGAAAATTATCTCAAGAGAAACTGTAAAAGCAGTTCGTAAAGACGTTACAGCCAAATGTTATGGAGGGGATATTTCTAGAAAAAGAAAGCTTCTAGAAAAGCAGAAAAAAGGAAAAAAACGCATGCGCCAAGTAGGTAATGTTGAGATTCCACAAGCGGCTTTTATGGCTGTTTTAAAACTCAATGATTAACCCCCAAGTTAGTTACAAGGCAGGGCGTCCAGCTCTGCGTAGGCGCTTTGATCCATGCCCGCGCAACCATTATTTATATACGCTAGTAATGCTGCCTTATACTCATTACAGTTTTCTGTAGAAGGATCTTGATTGTAGGCCTGGGCTGCATCATTTAAGTCAGGGATTGCTGTTATACAATCAAAATTTCCTGTTTCGGTGCCGTCACAACAAACAAGAAAAAAGACAAAAGCGCCTGCCATAAAAATTGCTTTTTTTATTTCAATAAGGCGTGTAAACATAGCAGTTAGATTCTCTTGATGTTCTTTATTATTCCTGTGATGGAGATTGTGGGGTTTTGGTAGTCATTACATCTTCAAAATCCATAGGCCTTCCAATATAGGCAATGATAGTTTTTTCTTCTATTGCACTGTCTTTTACCGAGCCTACTAGGCTAATGAAACCCTGCGGGTTTTTTACAAATAAAGCAATAGCATCTTGGTTGTCATTAATCAGGTCTATCATGTCCTTATATATTTCTGGACTTGAGGCTTGAACCTCTTGTATGGAAGGAAACGCCTCGGCAACACGCATTAATTCAAGATAGTCATGGGTGGGGCAAAACAAATCACTGCTCTTGGTTTTTTTACTTCTCAACTCCTCAGAGCTAATAAGCCTGTATGTGCCGTTTTGGCCAAAATCTTTTCCTAGCTTATCCATGGCGTATCTATTAATAACATCATTGCCAGTCATTGATAATAAATATCCCATGTCACTGAGTTCTATATTGTCGCTCAAATCGTCATTATAAATATTTGCAGCCAAGGCGTCAATGCCCAACTCTTTTGCTTTCTCTACATTTGCTTTGTTGCTATCTATAAGCACCACGCGGCGATTGTTTTTTTGGAGATAGGCAGCAATTAATCTAGAAACGCGAGACCCTCCAATAATCATAATCCCCTCACTCTTTTTCAAAAACACGCCCAAGAGTGAGGCAACCATTCTTGCTGTAGTTGCGTTTAAGAGCACCGTAACAAGCACCAGTCCAAAGACAAGAGGGGTGATGTATTGTGCTCCAGGGACACCCATTTCAACTAGTTTTGTCCCAAATAGAGAAGCTATACCCGCCGCAACAATACCACGAGGGCCTACCCAAGAAATGAATAATTTTTCGTTAGTGTTAAGGTCTGAGTTTGTGGTGCTTAAAAAGACACCTAGGGGCCTGACAACAAAAATAACCACCGCAAATAAAATGGCTGTTTCCCAGTTGTATATCAGGAGTAAATCATCGATACTAATATTTGCAGAAAGCAAAATAAATAAGATAGATATAAGAAGTACACTTAGTGATTCTTTAAAGTATAGGAGTTCTTTTAGGTTTGGCAGATCGCTGTTTCCTAGATACATTCCCATCACAACTACGGCCAAAAGACCAGATTCATGAGCAAACAAATCACTAAGCACAAAAATGAGTAGCACTATAGACAAAGAGGCTACGTTTAAAAGATAATGAGGAATCACTTTTCTTTTAACGGCGTGATACATTGCAAAACCTCCAGCCAGACCAAAAGCAAAACCAATTACTATGATCTTTCCAAACTCCAAAAGAGCGTGTTTGGTGTAGCTGCCCCCAGATCCGTGGGCTTGTGAGCCTACCTCTTCTAACCCTTGAACAGGAACATTTACACTAATAAAACCAAAAACTAAAACAGCTACAAGGGCTCCAATTGGATCAATTAAAATACCCTCCCATTTTAAAACTGCTGATACGTCTTTGCGCAAGGGAATGTTTCTTAAAATAGGTGTTATTACTGTTGGTCCCGTAACAATAATAAGCCCAGAGAACAAAAAAGAAACTTGCCAATCAAGGCCAAGCACATAATAAGCTGCCAAACCGGCTCCAAAAAAAGTAACAATGGAGCCAAGACTAATAAGTTTTCCTATAACCCCCCCTACTTTTTTTATTTCGCTCATCTTAAGGGTTAAACCACCTTCAAAAAGAATAATACCAATAGCTAAGGAAACAAAATAAAACAGGCTCTCTCCCGGGAAGAAGCCTTTTTGTGAATTCCATATAGGTTGTATCCATTGTGTGCCGTCTTCAGAATAAAATGTAGATAGCGGACCAACTGCCAAACCAATTAAAATAAGGGGTAAAATGGCTGGGATTTTTACTTTCCAAGCAATCCATTGTGCAAAAATTCCTAAGATGATAATTCCAGCAAGCTCTAACATAAGTGTCTTATTTATATGCAAAGTAGAAAGAACCCCTGAATTGTTAAAATTATTTTAGAATAATTTTAATCTCTAAGGCCATGTTGTTTAAAATATTTTTTTAAGATTTTAAAAAAGATGTATCTTCCCCTTCCGATACAAAAATGCTAAAAGAATTATCGTTTTGAACCAAAAAAATTTCAACACCATCGGTATTGGGGTTACCTTCTCCCCAAACTTAAAGGCAAACATTTGCCAGAGTGCTCGTCTTGCCTTGTTGTTTAAGGCCTCACTGGTGCTCATTCATGTTGGGGAGGCTTCTAAGGAGAAAACAGCAACCTTTGATTCTCATCTAGCACCTTTTCTAAAAGACGGCCTTAGAGCCAAAGTAGTCTTTAGCCCAGGAGAACCTGTTGGGGCAATTCTAGAAAGTGTTAAGCAAAACGGGGTAGATCTTTTAATTCTAGGAGCACTACAGAGAGAAAATTTTCTAAAGTATTACATCGGTTCTATTGCAAGAAAAATAACACGAAAAGCAAGCTGCTCTGTAATGCTGCTAATAAACCCCTCCATAGAACCTTTGCCCTGTAAACACATTGTTGTGAATGGCCTAGAGGATGAAAAAACACCCCTAACAATAAGCGCTGCTTTTTTTGTGGCTAACGCACTCTCTAGCGAAAAAATAACCATTGTGGAAGAGGTCTATAATACAGATATTGGAAATGTTCAGGACGACAAATCTTTGAGAAAATCTACCCTTTTAAAAGAAAAGATAAGCCGTCGTGAAGATTCTAGGATACAAAAAATACTAGAGGATATCCCGCAAAAGCACAAGAAAAATAAACTTGTTGCTACCCAGCCCATTTTTGGAAAAAGAGGATACTCTATAGGGCATTACGCAGAAGTTGCCCGGGCAGATTTATTAGTGATGAACGCCCCCAAAGCCTCTGGTTTTTGGGACCGGTTATTTCCTCACGATTTAGAACACATCTTAACGGAGTTGCCTACAGATATATTAATTATACAATGAGTTCTAAAAAAAATAACATACACTCTTTTTTTAGCGAACTTCCAAAAAATATTTTTTCTGGATTTGTTGTAAGTCTTATTGCGCTTCCTTTAGGGCTAGGGCTTGCCATGGCAAGTGAGGCCCCTCCAATCTCAGGAATTATTGCCGCTGTTGTAGGGGGTTTAATGGTGTCTATTTTAGGAGGAAGTCATGTTACCATCTCTGGCCCTGGAAATGGCCTAGTGGGTGTGCTATTAGTGGCAATAACCACCTTAGGGATTCAAGGGGCTTATGCAGCCATTATTTGTTCAGGGGTGCTTTTAATCTTGCTTGGGTTTTTGCGGATGGGAAAACTTGCAGACTTCTTCCCCTCGTCTGCTATTCAAGGAATGCTTGCGGCCATCGGGCTTATAATTCTTGGAAAACAGTTTCATATCATGCTTGGAAACAAACTCTCCTTGGATGGAAGTGTGGATTATCTCCTAGCAATTCCAGAAACGATTCAGGGTGCTTTTACCTATGCAGATTCGGGGCTTACCTTTGCTGCTGTCTCTGGTATATTGTCTTTAGCTATTATGGTGTTTTATTCTAAAATAAGAAACCAATACCTGCAACTCATCCCCGCCCCAATGTGGATTGTACTGCTCTCTATTGGATTTAGTTATTACTATGAAATAGTATTACAGCAGCCCAACCCTATTAATGCCATGTATATGATCTCTGGGATACCCTCTGCCCAACAAATAGTGGCAGATATACCCGTACCAAGCTTCAGTGGTGTTGGGAGTTTGTCTTTTTGGACCAGTGTGCTCGCCCTAACTCTCATAGCAAGTATTGAGTCTTTATTAAGTATTAAAGCTGTGGACAAACTAGATCCTCAAAAAAGAAGAAGTAATGTAAACAGAGATTTAAAAGCTCTTGGGCTGGCAACTGTTGGAAGTGGGTTTTTGGGTGGCCTTAATGTGGTAACCGTGATTGCTAGAAGCTCTGTAAATGTAAATAATGGAGGAAGCAATCGTAGCGCCAATTTTATGCACGCTTTGTTTTTGGTTATTTTTATCGTGCTATTTAGCACCCAGTTAACGCGCATACCACTGCCTGCACTTATGGCAATACTGGTGTATACCGGTTACAAACTAGCGTCACCTACCCTTGTTCGAAAAATATTTTCTGTAGGGAAAGAACAGTTGCTTATCTTTTTTACAACACTTCTGGTTACCTTGTTTGTTGACTTAATTACAGGAATTATTGCTGGGGTTGTTATTACGTTTATTATACACGTACTTGTAAACAAAGGAGCGTCTTTTTTTATTAGAAACTTCCTGAAGCCTAATGTGCTTATGTTTCAGGAGAAAGAGAATGGAAATTACTATGTAAGTGTTAAACACTTTTGTAGTTTTTTAAACTTTTACAAACTCAAACAAAAGCTAGAGGATGTTCCTCAAGACAAAGATGTTGTGGTAGATTTTTCTATGTGTCAGTTTGTAGACCACACGGTAATGGAAAACATCAGCGGATATCAAGATGTGTTTGCCAAGCGTGGTGGTCACTTTGAGGTTATTGGCCTTGATTTACATGGTACAGATAGTAAGCATCCTTTTGCGCTGAGAAAATTAATTCCTGGGCTTAAAAAAAAGCGTGGTGCCCTCACAAAAAGACAACTAACTCTTCAAGAAATTTCAAAAGATTTTAACCTAAAATATGAGCCTGAAAAATTAGAAGATATTCGTTTTTTAGACGGTTTCAAACATTTTAGCACCAAACAAATAGAACGGCTGTACAATCGGTTATTTAACACAGAAAACACCTTTAAGCTGTTTGACATAAAATACTCAGAAGGAGAGTTTATTGCAAAAGAGGATGTGCGCACAACAATGCTCCATATAGAGCTTGACGCCGCTATTCCTCGCTTTACTTTAGACCAAGAGGGATTTTTAGAAAAGGTGTCTTCACTTGCTGGTTTTAAGGATATCGCCATAAAAAAACACGCAGATTTCAGTAATAGATTTTACTTGCGTGGTGATGATGATTTGGCAATACAACACTTTTTTACCGATACTCTTGTGCTCTTCTTTGAGAGCAATCCTTATTATCACATAGAGTCTAACGGGACTTCTATACTCGTGTACTCAAAAGAGAGGGTTGCTGGGGTGAAAGAAATAAAAAGTCTTCATGACTTTG
>CAJWXC010000053.1 GCA_913048215.1 uncultured Flavobacteriaceae bacterium
TTTCAAGAAGTTTTGAAGAAAAATCCATAGCCCGAAAGATAAAAAAAAGCTTCGAAAAAACAGGTCATAATACCTCTTATAAATTTACATGCAAAGGTTTATTTGTTAATCAAATCATATAACGTGTACATAAATAATAAGATAGTTAGGTATTGCAGGTTAAACTTTTATATTTTTACCTAAAGTCAAAATTTTTAAAACATTTTATGCAACCACTACACATACTTTTACTTATTGGGGGTTATTTCTCTATACTACTGGTGATTTCATACATTACAAATAAAGGAGGTAGTAATGCAGATTTTTTTAAAGCCGGGAAGCAATCACCATGGTATTTGGTAGCCTTTGGTATGATTGGCGCCTCTTTAAGTGGGGTTACATTTATTTCTGTACCTGGTGCTGTACAGGCAGGTAGTTTTAATTATTTTCAAGTTGTATTAGGCTATACACTTGGATATGCTGTTATTGGGCTTGTGCTATTACCGTTGTACTACAAGCTAAATTTAACCTCCATATACACCTATCTAGAAAGCAGGTTTGGAACCGCATCCTATAAAACAGGAGCCTCTTTCTTTTTACTCTCAAGAATTACGGGAGCTAGTTTTAGACTCTATTTGGTGGCTATTGTATTGCAGGATCTTGTTTTTAATGCAATGGGAGTACCGTTTTGGCTTACTGTTACCATTACAATTTTACTTATCTGGCTGTATACCTTTAAAAGTGGTATTAAAACGATTGTTTGGACAGACACCCTGCAAACCCTTTTTATGCTTATAGCTGTTGGAGTTGCAATATATTATATTGCTGATGGGCTAGGCATTGGTGATCAGGGTATTATTGATTTTATAGCACAAAGTGATTTATCACAAATCTTTTTCTTTGATGACTACAAAAGCAGTAATTACTTTTTTAAACAATTTATTAGTGGAATTTTTATTGCCATTGTAATGACGGGCTTGGATCAAGACATGATGCAAAAAAACTTGACCTGCCGCAACTTAAAGGATGCTCAAAAAAACATGTTTTGGTTTACCATTGTTCTTACTGTTGTTAATTTAATATTTCTAAGCCTTGGGCTTTTACTTACTGTATACGCTGAGCAAAATGGAATTGATGCTCAGAAAGACAAGCTTTTTTCTACCATAGCAATGAATGATAATTTTGGTTGGGGCATCGGTGTTTTCTTTTTGCTTGGGCTTATTGCAGCGGCCTATTCTAGCGCAGATAGTGCCCTTACTTCACTCACTACCTCCTTTAGTATTGATATACTAGATATTGAAAAAAAGCACACGCCAGCAGATCAAATAAAAGTGCGTAAAAAAGTACATATTGTCATGTCTTTAGCATTAGTATTGGTGATTGTTAGTTTTAACTATCTAATTGGAGACGCCTCTGTAATTGAAAAATTATTTATTTTCACAGGCTATACCTATGGGCCTCTTCTTGGCTTGTACGGATTTGGGCTATTCTCAAAACAAAAAGTAAAAGACAAATATGTTCCAATGGTAGCAATCCTTACTCCTTTTGTAGGGTATGGCATAAGTTTTTTTTCTAGCCTTTGGTTTGGTTTTGAGTTTGGCTTCTTTATTTTGATTTTAAACGGATTTCTTACCTACCTTGGCTTAGTACTGATTCGTACTAAGGAGTACTAGAGTACAAGCAATTTCATAGGGTATTTTATGCGTCTGTAAAATGGTGTAGAAAGAAGGATTTTCTGTGCCTGGGTTAAAAATAACTCGTTTTGGATGTAAAGATAAAATATACTCATAATACGCCTCTTGCCGCATAGCACTGAGGTACAAAGTAACTGTATCTACGCCTTCAAAAAGCTCTTTTTCTGTTGTGATACTCACATCATTTACCACTCCTTGTTTCATGCCAATGGCAACAACTTGGTGGTTATTCTCTCGTAATTTATGGATAGCGATGTTAGCATATCTATCAGGCTTTAGACTAGCCCCAAGAACTAATGTTTTTTTCATACTAGGGTGTATATGTTACAAATTATACAACAAAGGTAGCATCTTTGATTAGTAATGGCATTTTATTTAAAAAAACTGCAACAGCATATAAAGATTTTCGTCTTTAAAGAAAGTTGCCCTATTACAGATGTTATAATTAATTGAATTAGCCGTTCATTAAATAAATATAAACGTTCATTTTTAGGTTTGTTTAAATGAAGACGCCTCTCAAATATTATTTTTTGAGAGGCGTTTTAAATTAATATTATTGGCTATCACTACCACCTAATTATTGCACTTCCCCAAGTAAAGCCACTTCCAAAGGCAGCCAATACCACAAGATCACCCTCATTTATTTTTCCCTGCTCCCAGGCCTCAGACAATGCAATTGGTATTGAAGCAGCCGTGGTATTACCATATTTTTGTATGTTATTAAACACTTTACTATCTGGCAATTGCATCTTTTTTTGAATGAACTGAGAAATTCTTAGATTGGCTTGATGAGGTATCAACATATCAATGTCATCGCTATTTATATTATTGGCCAGTAACCCCTCTTGTATCACTTCACTGAAACGAACAACTGCATGCTTGAAAACAAACGGACCATTCATATAGGGGAAATATGGAATATCTTCCTGAGGATTGGTTGCTAGTAGTTCTGGCACCCAGTGACCTGTACTGGGTCCTTGAAGGGCAAGTTCATCCTTGTGTTTTCCTTCGCTATGTAAATGAGTAGATAAAATACCTCCCGCTCCAGTTTGGTTTCTTGAGAGCACAACAGCTCCTGCTCCATCTCCAAAAATAACAGAGACACTTCGGCCTCTGGTTGTAAAATCGAGACCACCACTGTGGTTTTCACTACCAACAATTAGAACATTTTTATACATCCCTGTTTTTATGAATTGATCTGCTACAGATAAAGAATACACAAAACCACTACACTGGTTTCGTACATCTAATGCGGGAACAGTATCCATTTCTAATAATTCTTGCAACTGTACTCCTCCTCCAGGAAAGTACATATCTGGACTAAGGGTTGCAAAAATAATTAAGTCTATATCTTTGGGAGTAACCCCGGCGCGCTGCATTGCAATTTTTGATGCCTTAGCGCCCATAATAGAGGTGTTATTTCCATCTCCTTTTTTTATATGTCTTCGCTCTTTTATACCCGTGCGCTCTTGGATCCAAGCATCATTAGTTTCCATTAGTTTAGAAAGATCATCATTGGTAACAACATTTTCTGGCACATAGTGCCCTACACCGCTTATTTTTGAGCTATACATATTATTTAATTTTAAGGTCCTTGCAAGATACTAAATTAGTCTTTTTTACTTGGTCTTACTTGGCTATTTTAGTGTTTAAGAAACAAAAAATATAAAGACTCAATACTACTAGTTTCATTACATTTGTTTACAAAATTTTTTACTGTAGTAATAATAAAACCCACAAAATGAAAAAAATCATTCTTTCCCTAGTGTGTATACCCTTTCTAATTGGGGCATGCAAAAACCAAACTAAAGACACATCTAAAATTAGTACACAGGCAAGCTTTGAGCCTATGTTGAAAAAATACTATGAGCAAGGGTTGTTACTAGATCCCATTAAAGCAACAACTAGCGGAGACAACAGATATGATGATTTATATACAAACGCACTTTCTGCAAATCATATTAATAAACAAAAAGCATACTACACAGACTACTTAAAAAAAGTAAACAGTTATGACAAGGCTTCTCTTACTAAGGAGCAACAAATGAGTCAAGAAGTTTTACGTTGGGAATGCGAGCGAAATCTAGAACGCCTAGCATTTAAAAATCATGCTTATTTACCGATAGATCAAATGTGGTCTGCAAATTTATTTTTTGGGCAATTGGCAAGTGGTGCAAGCGCGCAACCCTTTAAGACGCTCTCAGATTATAAAAAATGGACCCAGCGCGTGGAGGGATATCTGCAGTGGCTCAATAGCGCCAAAACCAATATGCAAGAAGGTATCGAGTTAGGATATGTGTTGCCAAAATCATTGATTAAAAAAGTGATTCCACAATTAAAAGAGATGACAAATCCAGTTGTAGAGCAACATTTATTTTATACCCCTGTCCTAAATATCCCTGCTAGTTTTTCTCAGGAAGATAAAAAACAAATAACCAAGCTATACAGCGATATGATCACAAACAAAGTGATCCCAGCCTATCAAAGTATACATGATTTTGTAGCAACAACGTATTTAGAAAGTGGTCGAGAAAGTTCAGGTATTGATGGCATACCCCAAGGAGAAGCTTACTACAAACATCAAATAAAATTATACACCACCACAGATATGACCGCAGATCAAATCCACACTCTTGGTCTTAATGAGGTGGCCAGAATTTTATCTGAAATGGAAGCAGTTAAAAATAAAATAGGCTTTAAAGGAGACATAAAAGAATTTTTCAATGATGTAAGAAGCAATCCAGAATTAATGCCTTTTAAAAACCCACAACAGGTAATTGCAAATTTTAATACTATTCATTCTACGATGAAGCCAAGTCTAAAAAAATTATTTGACAAAACACCAAAAACAGCTTTTGAGGTAAGACAAACAGAAGCTTTTAGAGAAAAATCTGCTAGTGCAGAGTATAACCCAGGATCACTCGATGGAACGCGTCCAGGTATTTTTTACACCCCCATACCTGATGCTACAAAATACAACACCTATAGTGATGAGTCTTTGTTTTTACACGAGGCCATACCAGGACACCACTATCAAATATCATTAACACAAGAAAATCAGGCCCTCTCAGATTTCAGAAAAACATTGTGGTACAGTGGTTATGGTGAAGGTTGGGCACTATATTGCGAATCTTTGGGTAAAGAGTTAGGGCTATATACAGATCCATATCAATACTTTGGAATGCTTGGAGCAGAGATGCACAGAGCCATTAGACTTGTTGTGGATACCGGAATGCACACCAAAGGATGGAGTCGTGAGAAAGCAATCCAATACTCTTTGGATAATGAAGCAGAATCAAGAGAAGGCATTATAAGTGAAATTGAGCGATATATGGCTAACCCAGGGCAGGCGCTCTCTTATAAAGTTGGGCAACTAAAGTTGCAACACCTAAGAGCAAAGGCCAACAAACAACTGGGAGATCGGTTTGATATAAGAGAATTTCATAATCAAGTTTTAGAAACTGGTTGCATACCACTGGCCTTACTTGAGGATAAAATTGATCGATGGATTCAAGAGTCTATGTAGGGTGATTTCTGAAATTTTCAGTTTTCAATCAAAATAGTGGCATAAATAATTGCTACATAACAAAAATTAGGTATTTTTGCAGCCAATTAATTTAACCTCTGGCGAAATACGTGCATGTTACTTTGGTTTAACATTATAAATTAATACTATGGAATCGTTAATAAAATTTGTTCAAGACGAATTTGTTACAAAAAAAGACTTCCCAGAATTTTCTGCAGGTGATACAATCACAGTATTCTATGAAATTCGTGAAGGAGAAAAAACAAGAACGCAGTTTTTTAGAGGTGTTGTAATCCAAGTGAAAGGTACTGGACTTTTAAAAACTTTTACAATCAGAAAAATGTCAGGTACTGTTGGAGTTGAGAGAATCTTCCCAGTAAACATGCCTGCGCTTCAAAAAGTTGAGATCAACAAAAAAGGTGCTGTACGTAGAAAACGTATATTCTACTTTAGAGGTCTTACTGGTAAAAAAGCAAGAATTAAAGAGAAGAGATACTAGTCTCCTATCACATATATCAAAAAAAAGCGACTTATTTCAAGTCGCTTTTTTTATGAACAAAAGTTAACAAACTGTGTTTATAACAGGTTGAAAACAAAACACTTAATATATTTTTGCGCTTTTATTAATCGTGTATATTTGATATAGTTAATAGCTTATGCTTTTAAATGTAAAAACACGTTATTAGTATTGCTACTTTTTTTTATTGAGGACTCCCTTCAAAAAGGGTTGAGATAATTTCAAAAAGTAGTATGTGTATTTGTTTTGCTGGTATTATACAATTTGTATTGTTTACCTAAAAAAACAAAACACTCTTTGTAAAATACACGACAATCATGATCTAAGGGTCAATCTGCAGAGTGCTATTTTACACAAAGCCATACCAATGTAGCAATACAATGATATGGCTTTTTTAAATGTTAGACTTCAAACAATTACAATTAAAAAAATATACACTACTAACTTGTGTAAATACAAGCACAATAAGCCACTTACCCTTTTAAAAAGCTACTCAAATTCGTATATTTGCAATCCAAAAAAATAACTAAATGAGTAGCACAGCTAAAATCATATATACAAAAACAGATGAAGCGCCATTTCTGGCAACACATTCTTTTTTACCTATCGTAAAATCATTTACCGCAACTTCTAATATTTCAATACAAACTAGTGATATATCACTTGCATCAAGAATATTAGCAAATTTTCCAGAATATTTAACCCCAGACCAACGTGTTACTGATGCACTTGCAGCACTAGGGCAATTGGCTAAAAGCCCAGATGCCAACATTATAAAACTCCCAAATATTAGTGCCTCTGTGCCCCAACTCCTTGCCGCTATTAAAGAACTTCAAGCAAAAGGATTTGCTATTCCTAGCTATCCAGAAGAAGCAGTAACACAAGAGCAAAAGAAAACCCTAACAACCTACAATAAAATTAAAGGAAGTGCCGTAAACCCTGTTTTAAGAGAAGGAAACAGTGATCGTCGTGCACCAAAAGCTGTAAAGAATTACGCCAAGAAAAACCCACACAAAATGGGCGCTTGGTCCTCAAGCTCACAAACACATGTAGCTACAATGAGCCAGGGTGATTTTAAAAACAATGAAATCTCAGTTACCATTGAAAAACCAACAAGTGTTAAAATTCAACTTACAGATACATCAGGAGATAAACACCTTTTAAAAGAGAATATCTCACTACTCTCTGGAGAAATTATTGATGCAACAGTGATGCATAAAAAAGCACTACTCAGCTTTTTACAACAGCAAATAAAGGACGCCACAGACAAAGGCCTTTTACTTTCTCTGCACATGAAAGCTACTATGATGAAAGTAAGTGATCCAATTATCTTTGGACATGCCGTAGAGGTATACTTCGCAGAATTATTTGAAAAATATGATGCAGAATTTAACAACATAGGTGTAGATGTTCGAAACGGTTTTGGGGACCTACTAAGTAAACTAGACCAATTACCTGCTACTAAGGTTTCAGAAATTAAAGCAGAAATAGATACTATATATAGTAGGCAAGCAGATCTTGCCATGGTAAATAGTGATAAAGGAATTACAAACCTTCATGTCCCTAGTGATGTTATTATTGATGCTTCGATGCCGGCTATGATAAGAACTTCTGGCCAAATGTGGAATGCAAAAGGAGCACAACAAGATACTAAAGCAATTATTCCAGATAGCAGTTATGCCCCTTTATACCAAGCTACCATAGATTTTTGTAAACAACACGGAGCTTTTGATCCAACCACTATGGGTACAGTTCCAAATGTTGGTCTTATGGCTCAAAAAGCTGAAGAATATGGATCTCATGACAAAACTTTTGAAATATCAACTGCTGGGACAGTTAGTATCATAGACGAGGCTGGAAACATCCTAACATCACACAAGGTAGAAAAAGGAGATATCTGGAGAATGTGTCAAGTAAAGGATTTACCAATACAGGACTGGGTAAAACTAGCCGTATCGAGAGGTAGAGCAACAAACTGGCCTGTAATTTTCTGGTTAGACCACCAAAGAGCTCACGATGCTGCGCTGATAAAAAAAGTGAATACCTATTTAAAAGACCACGACACAAGTGGTCTGGATATAAAAATACTATCTACAGAAAAGGCAACACATTACACACTTGCAAGAGTTAAAAATGGGGAAAACACAATATCTGTAACAGGAAACGTATTACGAGACTACCTTACAGATTTATTTCCAATTTTAGAGTTAGGAACAAGTGCTAAAATGCTATCTATCGTACCCCTAATGAATGGTGGTGGTCTTTTTGAAACAGGAGCTGGAGGTTCTGCTCCAAAACATGTGCAACAATTTACCAAAGAGGGACACCTAAGATGGGACTCTTTGGGAGAGTTTTTAGCACTCGCTGTTTCTTTAGAGCACCTAGGTACTAAATATACCAACAGCAAAGCAATTGTATTATCTGAAACTTTAGATCAGGCAACAGAAAAATTATTAGGAAACAATCAAGGTCCCTCCAGAAAAGTAAATGAGCTGGACAATCGTGGGTCCCATTTTTATCTAGCACTTTATTGGGCAGAGGCTCTAGCTAGTCAACAAAAGGATACTGCTTTGCAAAACCAATTCAAAGAAGCATACTCGCAGCTCCATCAAAATAAAGAGGTAATATTAAAAGAATTATTGGATGCCCAAGGAACACCACAAGACATTGATGGATACTATATACCCACACTTGCTCTTGTTAATAAACAAATGAAACCTAGCGGCACATTTAATTCCATATTAGAAAATATAAATTAAACTTTCGTTAAAGCCTTTAGTCTACATATCTAAAGGCTTTATTTTTGTTTAAAACCAAATCTGTGAAAAATATACTCGCAATACTAATTTTACTGTCAGTATCTGTAATGACTGGTCAAGAAAAATTTACCCTTAGTGGTACAATTTCTGAGGCCCAATCTGGGGAGACAATGATAGGAGTTAATGTACTAATTCCTAGCCTACAAACTGGCGTTGTTACAAATCAGTATGGTTTCTACTCTATCACATTACCCAAAGGAACACACCAGGTCATATATACAAGTCTAGGTTTTGAAAGCTACTCGCAAACTATAACGCTTAACGCTGCTGTAAACAACAGTATTTCGTTGTCTGAAACCACAGAGATGCTAGATGTAGTTATATTAGAAACAGACGTTGAAAAAACAAACATAAAAACCCCTCAGATGAGTGTAACCACACTCAAAGCAAATACAATAAAAAGAATACCAGTGGTATTGGGTGAGGCAGATGTATTAAAAGCCATAACGCTTCTTCCAGGGGTTACCAATGCTGGTGAAGGAGCAAGTGGCTTTAATGTAAGAGGGGGCGCCGCAGATCAAAATCTGGTTTTATTAGATGAGGCAACATTGTACAACTCTTCACACTTATTTGGTTTTTTCTCTGTATTTAATCCAGATGCAATTAAAGATTTAACCCTTTATAAAGGAGGCATTCCTGCTAGATATGGAGGACGTATCGCATCTGTATTAGATATCTACCAAAAAGATGGTAACAAAAGAGCATTTGGAGCCACAGGAGGTATTGGTTTACTGGCCAGTAGATTGCTACTTGAAGGACCTATTGTAAAAGATAAGGGATCTTTTCTCGTTGGTGGTAGAAGCAGCTATGCGCATTTATTTATCCCTTTAGTAGATCCGGGAAATGACAACACTGCATATTTCTATGATTTAAACACCAAACTGAGTTTTGATATAGATGATCAAAATAAATTATTCTTATCTGGATATTTTGGTAGAGATACTTTTGACCTTGGAGATGTTTTCGGAAATACCTTCGGAAACACAACACTAAACCTACGTTGGAATCATTTATTTAATGACACCCTATTTAGTAACCTCTCATTGGTCTATTCAGATTATTACTATGGTCTAGAACTCAAATTTGCAGAGTTTCAATTTGATACTGGCATTAGAAACTTTAACTTCAAATACGATTTAACAAGCTATGTGTCTGATGCAGTAAAATTACAATTTGGCTTTAATAGTATTTATTATAAATTCAATCCTGGAGAAATATTCCCAACAACAGACAACAGCGGTAGAAACTATAAAAAACTAACAGACAAGTATGCCTTTGAAAACGCAGGGTATATAGATGGAACAATTAAAGTCTCAGAAAAATTAAATATTCAGGCAGGTCTTCGTTTATCAAATTTTACAAGGTTAGGTCAAGAATCTCTTAATGTTTACGCCAATGATAACCCAATTATTTACAACCAAAATCTAGGTGTATATCAAAAAGCGACACCTGTAGATACAATTGCTGTTGCAAGAGATGCCTCCATAAAGTCGTTTTTTAACTTAGAACCAAGAGTATCTGCAGCCTATCAAGTATCAGAAAGCTCCTCTATAAAAGCTAGTTATAACAGAACAGCGCAATACATTCATCTTATAAGCAACACGTCTTCTCCCACGCCATTTGATATATATGCTCCAAGTGGTCAATTTATAGAACCCCAACTAGGAGATCAATTTGCTGTTGGTTATTTTAAAGGTTTTGAAAATTTCTCTCTAGAGGCGGAGGCCTATTACAAAGAGGTTAAAAACCGAATTGATTATGTTGACGATGCAGATTTAATTGCAAATGAAGCCATAGAACAAGTTGTTTTAAGTGGACAGACCAGAGCATATGGTTTGGAGTTTTTAGTAAGAAAAACCAAAGGGAATTTGCAAGGCTGGATTGCATACACACTTTCAAAATCTGAACAAAGAACACCAGGAAGAACCGCAATAGAAACAGGTATTAACAACGGGCAGTGGTACAATACAGCCTGGGACAGAACGCATGATTTCTCACTAACAGCTCAATATAAACTGAGTGAAAAATGGTTTTTAGGAGCTAATTTTATATTTCAAACCGGACGTCCTGGGACATTTCCTCAAGGGCAATATGAGTACCAAGGACAGTTAGTTCCTGTATACCAGGCAAGAAATGCAAGTAGACTTGAGAGTTTTCATCACCTAGATATTTCGGCCACCTGGAATTTAAAACATAAAAGAAAAAAACGCTGGAGTGATGAGATTGTTTTTAGCGTATACAACGTATATAATAGAAAAAATGCTGCTTCTGTATCATTTAGAGAAAATACAGACACTGGAAACAATGAGGCGGTTAGACTTTCTATATTTGGGATCATACCAGCTATTACTTATAATTTTAAATTTTAAGCTATGAAAAAAAATATTCTTTTTATTCTAGTGATACTATTACTGAGCTCCTGTGAGGAGGTTATAGATATAGATCTGCAAAATAGCGATCCAAAACTGGTAATCGAGGCTTCTGTTAATGTACTTAAGGATGGTACTTCAGATGCAGTAGTTACTCTTTCACAAACGGCGCCGTTTTTTGAGAATTACATACCGCCAGTTACAGATGCATTAGTCTCTATTACTAGTAGTACAGGGGATGTTTATAATTTTAATCATACACAAAATGGTATATATACCGCTAATTTTGTGCCTGTTTTAGAAAACTCCTATACCCTAGAGGTAATTTATCAGAATCAGACCTACACCGCTACAGAATCTTTGCATACAGTTACTGAATTTGAAGAGGTAATCCAAGATAATGAGGGTGGTTTTGGAGGAGATCAAATACAGCTAAAAGCCTTTTTCACTGATCCAGCAAATATTAAAAATTATTACCTTAGTGAAACGTTATCTGTTCGCGGTGATGAAAGAAGAGCTTTTAATGATGAGTTTTTTGACGGAAACAGAATTAATGATTTTTATCTTGCTGATGATTTAGCCCCTGGAGATGTTGTAACCTTCAACTTATATGGAGTTGATGAATATTTCTTCAACTTTATGGTTGTACTTTTACAACAAACAGACAGCGGTGGTGGCGGTCCATTTGAGACACAACCTGCAACTGTCCGAGGAAACATCGTGAATCAAACAAACGCAGATAACTTTCCTTTGGGATACTTCAGAATTTCTGAACTCTCAACAATTGTGTACACAGTTGAGTAATTAAAAGATGTTTTATTTACATGAGTTTTAAAAAAACAACAGAGCAAGCTTCGCATTACGATCATCTTGAAAAAATGAGCGTTGAACAGCTTCTGTACACTATTAACAAAGAAGACAGTACTGTGTCTTTAGCAGTTAAAAAAGCCATTCCTCAAATTCATGCACTTACTACTCAAGTTATTTCTTGTCTTGAAAAAGGAGGAAGGTTATTTTACATGGGCGCAGGAACCAGCGGCAGATTGGGAGTTGTAGATGCCAGCGAAATACCTCCAACTTTTGGTATGAGCCCTGATGTTGTTATCGGTTTAATAGCAGGGGGAGACACCGCTATTAGAACCGCTGTAGAGTTTGCTGAAGACGACACTACCCAAGGTTGGCAAGATCTAAAAGACCATCAAATTGGCATCAATGATGTTGTTATTGGTATTGCAGCCTCAGGAACTACACCTTATGTTATAGGAGCTCTTGAGAAATGTAACGCATTAAACATCTCTACAGGTTGTATAACTTGTAATGACAAAAGCCCACTGGCACTAACTGCAAAATTTCCTGTTGTAGCTGTTGTGGGGCCTGAGTTTGTTACAGGTAGTTCAAGAATGAAAGCAGGAACTGCTCAAAAACTTATATTAAACATGATTTCTACTACGGCAATGATACAATTAGGGAGAGTAGAAGGCAATAAAATGGTAGATATGCACCTTAGTAACAATAAACTTGTTGCAAGAGCAAAACAAATGCTGGTAGACAAGCTAAATATTTCAAAGACAGAAGCAACTTCCTTACTAGAGAAATACAAAAATGTTAGAAACGCCCTTGTAAATTATAAAAATGAGTAAAGAACACACAGATGTAAATTTGCTTAGAAAAGGTTTAAAGTACCTTGCTATTGCATTACCGCTACTTTTTCTTAGTCCATACCTTATCACACTTTCATTTTTAAACTTCCAGACACTATTTGGTTATATTGTTTTTGGTCTGGGATTACTAATTGGTATTTGCGCTGTATATCTTTTATTTAAAGGAATAAATACAATTATGAAATCAATATTTTAATCCTACTCTCATAATTCATGTAGCACCACCGTTTTCTGCGGTGGTTTTTTTGTATGTTGGATATTGGTTT
>CAJWXC010000054.1 GCA_913048215.1 uncultured Flavobacteriaceae bacterium
TCTCTGACTGGTTTTCATTATTTGCAGAAAAACAAGGCTTTGATAGTGATTTTTATGCAGATAATATCGTGCGCTTTGGCGCAGCAGCACTTATCACCGCAGACTGGCAAGTTGACGCCTCTTTTTTATATAGCCTAAAAGACACCCCTTCTAGAACTTATGGTCGTATTGGGGTATCGTACCGTTTTGATTTTCATGATAGTGATGAGTTTCTTGAAGAAAAAGGAAAAGCAGGAAGAGAAAAAAGAAAGACAGAAAGAAAAAAAGCAAAGAGAGAGAAAAAGAAAAAAAAGAATTACTTTGAAGTTGATGACGGTGATGGCGGTCTTTAAAGATCGTGAAATAGCATGAATATTGATATATGATTACAATACAAGAAGTTACTACCAACAAACAGCTGATACAATTTGTAAAGTTTCCTTTCAAACTTTATAAAGAGTGTCCGTATTGGGTGCCACCGTTAACCAAAGATGAGCTTGAAACGTTAGATAAAACAAAAAACCCAGTATTTAAAAATGCAGACGCTAGTTACTTTCTTGCCTACAAAAAAGGAAGTATTGTAGGGCGTATTGCAGTTATTTTAAATCATCTAGAAATTAATGAAATTGGAAAAAAGAAAGTACGTTTTGGTTGGTTAGACATGATAGATGATATTAATGTCACCAAAGCCTTACTTGATAAAGCTTATGAAATTGGAGCCAAGCACAACTTAGCATATATTGAGGGTCCTGTTGGTTTTTCTAACATGGAAAAAGCGGGTATTTTAACCAGTGGCTTTGAGGAGTCTAACACCATGATTACCTGGTATCAATATCCCTACTATGCTGCTCATTTTGAGCAATTAGGGTACAGTAAACAAGCAACTTGGGTAGAATTTAAATTAACCATACCCCCTGTGCTTGTAGAGAGAGTTGAACGGTTTTCTAATATCATTAAAAAAAAGTATGATTTATCTGTAATAGATTTTAAAAGCAAAAAAGATATTATTCCGTATGTCGATCAAATGTTTGAACTGCTCAACAAAACCTATAATACCCTCCAAACATTTGTACCCATACAGCAATACCAAATAGATTATTACAAGCAGAAGTATTTTAGTTTCATACAACCAGATTATATTTCTTGTATACAAGACAAACAGGGAAAACTCATCGCATTTTCTATTGTTATGCCCTCCTTTAGTGAAGCTTTAAAAAAAGCCAATGGTTCACTTCTGCCATTTGGTTGGTATCATTTATTGCAGGCACAGAGAAAAAACAATCGCGCTTCTTTATACCTTATTGGTATTGATCCAGAGTATCAGGGCAAAGGAGTAACAGCTATTATCTTTGAACAAGTACAACTCCTTTTTAATGCTAAAGGAATTGACAAAGTAGAAACTAACCCAGAACTAATAGAAAACACGGCCATACAACAAATGTGGAAAGACTACAATCCAGTACAGCACAAAGAGCGTAGTACTTTTAAAAAAACATTGTAGTATAACTACTTCTTAACAAGCTGTATAAAAAAAACCACCTTTTGGGTGGTTTTCTAAGTGTAAACTCAAAATTATTTATTTTTATATTATTCTCCAAAGGCAGCGGCTACGGCTGCTGAAAGTCTTTTATACGTACCATTTTCTAAACGCTCTCTAATACCAGAGAATGCCTCAAGAGTGAGCTCGATATCTTCCATGGTATGAGATGCTGTTGGTATTAAACGCAATAAAATTAACCCCTTTGGTATTACTGGATACACTACAATTGAAGTGAATACCCCATAATTTTCACGTAAATCTTTTACCAGTGCCATTGCCTCTGGTACAGATCCCTTTAGATATACAGGAGTAACACAACTTTGGGTAGTACCTAAATCAAACCCTCGCTCTCTTAACCCACCTTGCAATGCGTGAACATTTTCCCAGAGTTTGTCTTTATATTTTGTGCTTGAGCGCATCATATCAAGACGCTTTAAGGCTCCAACCACCAATTGCATTTGTAAAGACTTTGCAAACATTTGAGATCTTAGATTGTATTTTAAATAATCCATTATTTCTTGATCTGCAGCAATAAAAGCTCCTGTGCTAGCCAAAGATTTTGCAAAGGTTGCAAAGTATACATCAATATCATCTTGCACGCCTTGCTCTTGCCCTGCTCCAGCTCCTGTTTTACCAAGGGTACCAAAACCATGTGCGTCATCTACAAATAATCGAAAATTGTATTTCTTCTTGAGAGCAACAATTTCTTTTAATTTTCCTTGCTCACCACGCATTCCAAAAACACCTTCAGAAATCAATAAAATTCCACCTCCGGTTTTTTCTGCCATCTTTGTGGCACGTGACAAATTTTTCTCTATGCTCTCTAGATCATTGTGCTTGTAGGTAAAACGCTGGCCCATATGCAGACGAACACCATCAATTATACAGGCATGAGCATCAACATCATACACAATTACGTCATTTTTTGACACTAGTGCATCAATGGTAGATACCATACCTTGGTATCCAAAATTTAATAAATAGGCGGCCTGTTTGTCTACAAAGGCAGCCAATTCATTTTCAAGCTGTTCATGTAAGTCTGTATGACCACTCATCATTCTTGCTCCCATGGGGTAAGCAGAACCATACATGGCAGCTGCCTGTGCATCTACTTCACGCACCTGCGGGTCGTTTGCAAGGCCCAAATAATCATTTACACTCCAAGTAATCACTTCTTTACCGTTAAATTTCATACGGTTAGAAATAGGACCCTCTAATTTTGGAAACACAAAATATCCTTCTGCAACTTCTGCCCACTTTCCTAGAGGTCCTTTGTCTTTGTATATCTTATCAAATAAATCTTTCATTACAACATGTTGGTTTGAAAATACACCACAAAATTAATCAATTTAATTCTCTTTGCATAGTTAATTTTTTGTTGGAATTGTAAAATTTGTGAACAAAAAATAAACAAAAATAAAGTGGTAAATATGCAGAAATACACTTATTGGGCCTGGGTTTTTAGCAATTAAATTAGTTGCATAAAAAAACTGTAACATGTTATATTACAGCATTTAAATTTGAGAGATAGAAATATCTACTTTAATTTAGAGATAGCATCCAAAGGTTGCTTTTGGTTGTCTAGAAACCCTTGGTCTTGCATCCAACTATCACTATATATTTTACTCATATATCTTGATCCATGATCTGGAAATACAACTACAATATTGCTTTTGGCATTAAAAACACCCTCTTGGTTTAATTGTTTTAGTCCTTGCATTGCAGCACCACTTGTGTAACCTACAAAAAGACCTTCTGTAGTGGCAAGCTCACGAGCTGTAAGTGCACTGGTATGATCTGTAACTTTTACAAAACGATCTATACTATCAAAATCTGTTGCTGTAGGGATTAAGTTTTTACCCAGGCCTTCTATTCTGTAGGGATAAATCTCATCTTTATCTACCTGGCGGGTTTCGTGGTATTTTTTTAAAACAGAACCATAGGCATCTATACCTATAACTTGAACCCTCGGATTTTGCTCTTTTAAATATTGCGCAATCCCAGAGATGGTACCACCCGTGCCACTGCATGCTACCAAATGAGTTATTAGTCCATTTGTTTGTTCCCAGATTTCTTTTCCTGTTGTTTGGTAATGAGCCTGGGTATTTAATTCATTAAAGTACTGGTTTATGTATACAGAACCGGGTGTGTTTTTGTGAATGGTTTTGGCCACCTCATAATAGGATCTAGGATCATCTGCACTAACGTGGGCAGGACAAACATGTACCTGTGCTCCCATGCTTTTGAGCATATCTATTTTATCTTTAGAAGATTTTGAGCTCACAGCCAAAATACATTTATACCCTTTAATGATACTCACCATTGCAATACTAAAGCCAGTATTACCGCTAGTTGTTTCAATAATAGTATCTCCAGGTTTTAAAATTCCTTTTTTTTCTGCCTGTTCTATAATAAATAAAGCTATTCTGTCTTTTGAGGAGTGTCCTGGATTAAAGGCTTCTACTTTGGCGTAAAAATTACCCTTAAAACCAGCAGTTATCTTATGAAGCTCAATAAGTGGTGTATTACCTATGAGAGATAGTATATTTTTATGTGCTTTGATTTGTTTTGTCATAAAGAAATTACATTACAACCCCTGTATTATGAGCTATTTTGTAAACCTTGCAAAGATACATAAATATAATTATTTGCTTATGTGCTCTAAATCAAGAAGGAAGGCATAATCTTTAGCCACCTCTTTTAAAGCCTCAAAACGTCCAGAGGCTCCACCATGTCCTGCATCCATGTTAACATCCAAAAACAGTACGTTATTATCTGTTTTAAATTCTCGAAGACGCGCTACCCATTTGGCAGGTTCAAAGTACTGCACTTGGCTATCATGCAAGCCTGTGGTAACAAACATATTTGGGTAGTATTGTGCCTTAACATTATCATAGGGAGAGTATGATTTCATGTACTGGTAATACTGCTCATCGTTTGGATTTCCCCACTCATCATATTCTCCGGTTGTCAAGGGTATGGTGTCATCTAGCATAGTGGTAACAACATCCACAAAAGGAACTGAGGCAATGACCCCGTTATACAATTCAGGAGCTAGATTTACAACCGCTCCCATCAAAAGTCCTCCTGCTGAGCCTCCCTGCGCATACAAATGAGCTGCAGAGGTATATCCCTTATCTATAACGTGTTTGGATGCATCTATAAAATCTGTAAAGGTATTTTTCTTTTTCAGTAGTTTTCCATCTTCATACCATGATCTGCCCAAGTACTGTCCTCCACGAATATGCGCTATCGCAAAAATAAAGCCCCTATCTAACAAACTTAAACGTGTGGTAGAAAAGTAAGGGTCTATAGTGGCCCCATATGAGCCGTAGCCATACATCAAAAAAGGATTTGTACCATCCATTTTTATTCCTTTTTTATACACCATTGAAATGGGCACTTTGGTACCATCCTCAGCGGTGGCCCAGATACGCTTAGACTCGTAATTATCTTTATTAAAAGAACCCCCAAGTACTTCTGTTTGCTTTAAAACAGTTTTTTCTTGTGTATCCATATTAAAATCAATAATAGAAGAAGGTGTGGTTAAAGATGCATATCCATACCGCAGTGTTTGAGAATCAAACTCTGGGTTTGACATCGCTGATGCGCTATACGTTTCATTATCAAAAGGAAGGAAATATTGCTTTGTGTTGTCCCACCTTTTTATGTGCATTTGGTTTAAACCATTTGAGCGCTCTTCTACCACTAGATAGTCTTTAAATATTTCAATATCCTCCAGAAAGACATCATCTCTATGAGAAATTTCATCTACCCAATTGTCTTTGGAGGTTTTATCTTCTGGAGTTTTCATTAATTTAAAGTTGGTAGCACCATCTTTATTTGTGACAATATAAAAGCTACCCTGGTAATGAGCTATGTTGTACTCGAGCCCTCGCTCTCTTGGCTGAAACATCTTAAAGGTTTCATTTGGCGAGTTTGCATCAAGAATTTGATATTCTGTGGATAGGGTGCTTAAACTTCCAATAACGATGTATTTTTTTGATTTTGTTTTGTACACAAAAGTGTTAAAGGTTTCATCCTCTTCTGTAAATACGTTTTGGTCATCTGTAGGGTCTTGACCAAGGGTGTGCTTAAATATTTGATTTGAGCGAAGCGTTTGTTCGTCTTTTTTAGAATAAAAAATAGTTTTGTTATCGTTGGCCCAAGTAGCGCCTCCGGTGGTTAACGGTATAACCTCTTGCATTAGTTTACCTGTGACCAAATTTTTAATATATATGGTATACTTTCTTCTACTTAAGGTGTCTACACCAAAGCTAGCCATTGTATTGTCTGGACTTATAGAAATTCCTCTTAGGTTATAGTATGAATGACCTTTAGCCATTTGGTTGACATCAAATAATATTTCTTCTGGTGCTTCAAGACTGTCTTTTTTACGGGTGTAAATAGGATAATCTTTCCCCTTTTCAAAACGTGTGATATAGAAATATCCATTGAGTTTATAAGGTAATGAGGCATCGTCTTCTTTTATTCTAGCCTTCATTTCCTCAAATAAATCCTTTTGAAAATCTTTGGTATGCGCAGTCATTTTTTGGTAATAATCGTTCTCACGCTCGAGGTAATCTATAACCTCTGGATTTTCTTTTTCGTTTAACCAATAATAGCCGTCTTGTCTAGCATCACCATGTTTTTCAATGTTTTTAGCAATTTTATCTACAGTTGGAGGGGTATGGTTCATAGGGGTATGTGTAATATTAACATCGTTACAAGCCAGTATCAAAAATAGTGACACAAGGCTAAGGAGGGTGCTTTTTTTCATAAGATAAGGTATCTATTGTCTAGCCGTAAAATTACTGCTTTTACAAGAAATTAAAAACTAATTGTTGCCATTAGATCATACAATTTATAGTCAAGCATTGGCTGTTTGTAGCTTGAGGTTATTAAATGGTGACCCTAGCTAGTACATTGTAAACTACATGTTAATTTAAATAGCTAGAAAGGATGTCTAGAAACTTACTGTGCATGCTATCTGTATAATCATGGTGTGTAACTACACGTAATTTTCCTTGACCCATATCACTAATACGGATATTTTGAGCGGCCAAGGCATTTATAAAATCATCTTGATTAAAATCATCTTGCATGTAGAAAATTACAATATTGGTTTGGGTGGGTTCTACTTTTTTAATGTAAGGCAAGCTTTGCAAAAGTGTGGCAATTTGTTTTGCCTTTGTATGATCTTCTTGTAAGCGTTGTAGTTGATGCTCCATGGCATACAGACCAGCAGCAGCCATAAAACCTACCTGTCTCATCCCACCGCCAAGTACTTTACGTACTCTAATGGCATTTTTCATCAAAGAAGATGTTCCCATCAAAACGGTTCCCATGGGAGCGCCAAGGCCTTTGCTTAAACAAACAGAAATGGTATCAAACAAGCTACCATATTGCTTCGTGTCTTCATTATTAGCAACAATGGCATTCATTAAACGTGCGCCATCAAGATGAAGCCCAAGGTCATTATCTAGACACACTTTTTTAATTTTTATTATTTCATCTAGTTCATAACAGGCGCCTCCTCCTTTATTGGTTGTGTTCTCTAAACACACCAAGGTGGTTAGTGGGCTGTGATAAAAATCTGGAGGGTTTATGTTCTCTACTACTTGTTTGGCTGTGATCATGCCTCTATGCCCATCAACCAGCTTACAAGACACCCCACTATTAAAAGAGACGCCTCCCCCTTCATAATTGTATACGTGAGCCCATTTATCACAAATAAGCTGTTGTGAGGGCTGGGTGTGTAATTTTATGGCTGCTTGATTGGCCATACTTCCTGTTGGGAAAAACAGCGCATCATCCATACCAAAAAGGGACGCCATTTTTTGTTCAAGGGCATTTACCGTAGGATCTTCTTTATACACGTCGTCTCCTGTTTTGGCACTCATAATAGCATCTAACATGCCCGGAGTTGGCCTTGTAACAGTATCACTTCTTAAATCTATAATCATGGTCTATTTTTATTATGTGTAATGCTCGTATCTTAGTTGAGATAGTTAGTTGGCAAGCCCACAACTAGCAAAATAAAGATCAAATAAGTGTTTGATTTTTAAAAATATAAAGATAGTAATAACTCATTTTACTTTTGTTTGTAATGCTTTTCTTTTTTCTGAAAATCAATACTTGTATTTTTACAATTCTTACCTGACAAAGGGTTTAAAAGAATATTTCAAACAAAATCTATATGATTACAACAGACCAACTCCAAGACCTTCGCTCTAGAATAGAGGTGTTAAGGCAATATCTTTGACATTGCTGGCAAAGAAATAGAGATAAGCAATGATGAGGAAAAAACCTTTGATCCAAATTTTTGGAACAAACCTAAAGAGGCAGAAGCCTTTGTAAAGCTATTACGCACCAAAAAAAAATGGGTTACAGATTACAAAATGGCGCTCTGCTTACTAGAGGATACAGAGGTATTATTTGAGTTTTTAAAAGAGGGAGAAGGAACACAAAAGCAACTTAAGGAGCGTTTTACCCAGGCCCATGAACTTACAGAGTCTCTTGAGTTTAGAAATATGCTAGGCCAAGATGGAGACAGCATGAGCGCTGTTTTGCAAATTACAGCTGGCGCCGGTGGTACAGAGAGTTGTGACTGGGCCAATATGCTAATGCGCATGTATTTAATGTGGGCAGAGAAAAATGGTTTTAAGGTAAAAGAGCTAAATTTTCAGGCGGGAGATGTAACGGGTGTAAAAACGGTTACCATAGAAATTGATGGCGAATTTGCTTTTGGTTGGCTAAAAAGTGAAAATGGCGTGCACCGTCTGGTGCGTATCTCTCCTTTTGACAGTAATGCAAAACGTCACACCAGTTTTGCAAGTGTATACGTATACCCTCTTGCTGATGACACTATAGAGATTGCCATTAACCCCTCAGAAATATCCTGGGATTTTGCTCGTAGTAGCGGCGCTGGTGGGCAAAACGTCAATAAAGTAGAAACCAAAGCTATTTTAACGCACAAGCCAAGTGGTATTGTAATCCACAACAGCGAAACAAGATCACAGCTTGAAAACAGAGAAAAAGCTATGCAAATGCTAAAATCGCAATTGTATGAGATAGAACTGCGCAAGCAACAGGTCCAGCGGGCAGAAATTGAAGATGGTAAAATGGCCATTGAATGGGGAAGCCAAATTAGAAACTATGTACTGCAACCCTATAAACTCGTAAAGGATGTTAGAACAGCTCATGAAAGTTCTAACCCTGAGGCTGTTTTAAATGGCCAACTAGATGGATTTTTAAAAGCTTATTTAATGATGACTGGTCAAAAAAAATCTAGCAACGAATTATAAACACTAAAACACTATAAAACAAGTAATTAACTAATATTTGAAGTGTTTTATTTTAAGAAAAAAATCAACTATTTTTACAAACAAAATAACCCAAAGATGAAATACGCAATTGTAGCCCTTTTACTTTTAAGTCAACTTGCCTGTACTACAGACACAAACTCCTATACACTTAGTGGCAGCGCAGAGGGATTGGCAGATGGCTCTAAAGTTATTATATACTCTTTAAAAGATAACCGTACCAATGTAATTGACACCTTATTTATTAAAAGTGGTAGCTTTTCTGGGACCTTTCCAAAAACAACAGAGCCCTCTATGTATTTTATGGTTGTAAATAATAGTAGTATTCCTTACTTCCCACAAAGTGAAGATCTAAAGGCAACGATTTATAAAGATAGCATACAGGCATCTTTTGTAACTGGTAACCTTCAAAATGACTCTTATAGAGCATTTGCCAAAAATTCAAGAAAAGTAACAAAACTAAGAACAGACATTTCAGATAAATACAGAGCAGCCAAAAAAGTTAATGATGGCGCGCTTATAAAAAAATTACAACAGCAAAATGTAATAGTAACAAGAGACGAAGTTGCTTTCAAGAAAAATTTCGCCAAAGAAAATCCAAATTCTATTTTTGCGTTGTTATTAGTTTCAGAAATGTTGAGTCAAAAACAATTAAATGCCAGAGAGGCCTCTGATCTTGTAGCCAATTTTAGTCCAAAAATTAGTAGCACCAGCATTGCCAAAGAAATAACCGCCACTGCACAAAATTTAAAAAACAGTGATGTTGGAGGACAGGCTCCTGCCTTTAGTGCAAAAACACCTCAGGGTGAAACTCTTTCTTTAAAAGACACCATGGGAGAGTATACCATTATAGATTTTTGGGCGTCTTGGTGTGGGCCTTGTAGAAGAGAAAATCCAAATGTTGTACGCGTTTACAATAAGTACCATGATAAGGGTTTAAATATTATTAGTGTCTCTTTAGACAAAGCAGGACAAAAGGACCGTTGGATAAAAGCAATTAAAAAAGATAAGATGGATTGGTTTCATGTTTCTAACCTACAATTTTGGCAAGACCCAATTGCCAAGCAGTATGGAGTACGTTCTATACCTGCTACCTTTTTGTTGGATAAAAATGGTGTAATTATAGCCAAGGATTTAAGAGGAAGAGCACTAGAGACTAAAGTTGCCTCTCTTTTAGACTAAATACAATATATTTATACATATATCATAAAAAGCGGCTGGTCATTATACCAGCCGCTTTTTTGTATGTTATCCCCTACTATGACTTGGTGTTAAAATATGCCGCAACATTATCTTTTATTCTAGTTTCAATACTAGAAACCTCCGCTTTAATAAAAGGTTCACCCGTAATATTTTCATATAATTCTATATACCGCTCACTAACAGTTTGGATATAGGCATCGCTCATAAAGGGTACAGTTTGCCCTTCAAGGCCTTGAAAGTTATTTTCTATAAGCCATTGGCGCACAAACTCCTTTGAGAGTTGTTTTTGAGGCTCCCCGGCATCTTGTCTTTGCTGGTAGCCTTCTGCATAAAAATAACGAGAAGAATCTGGGGTGTGTATCTCATCAATAAGTACTATTTCACCCTCTTTGGTTTTACCAAATTCATATTTGGTGTCTACCAAAATAAGACCTCGTTTTGCAGCTATTTCGCTGCCTCTTTTAAACAGCTTACGGGTGTAGTCTTCCAAGACCAGATAGTCTTCTTGGCTTACAATACCACGAGCTAAAATATCTTCTCTAGAGATATCCTGGTCATGGTCTCCCATCTCAGCTTTTGTAGCGGGTGTAATAATAGGGCTAGCAAAGGCATCGTTCTCTTTCATGCCCTGGGGCATCTCAACACCACACAACATACGTTTTCCTGCCTTGTACTCTCTTGCAGCATGGCCAGCCATGTAGCCGCGTATGACCATTTCTACTTTAAAAGGATCACAAGCCTCCCCTATTGCAACATTTGGATCTGGAGTGGCTGTAAGCCAGTTTGGCACCAAATCTTGGGTGTCTTGCATCATTTTGGTGGCAATTTGGTTTAAAATTTGGCCTTTAAATGGGATACCTTTTGGCATTACCACATCAAAGGCGCTCAACCTATCTGTGGCTACCATTAATAGTTGGTTGTTGGCAAGGGTATATACAGATCTAACTTTTCCGTGATACACACTTTTTTGCCCTGGAAAATTAAAATCTGTTTTAATAATTGTAGTACTCATAAGGGTCTTTTGATTGCAAAATTAATGCGCAAAAATAAATCAATAGGTTTATTATTATAGTATTTCAGATAAAAATTATACATCTAGATTCTCAATTCTTTTGTAGGCAGAAATTATCTTTTTAACCAGTTTATGGCGTATTACATCTTTATCATCTAGAGAGACCATACCCACTCCATCTACATCCTTTAAAACCAGTAGCGCCTCTTTTAGACCTGAGGTTACTCTCCGGGGAAGATCAATCTGTCCTGGATCTCCAGTGATGATAAACTTAGCACTTTTTCCCATACGGGTTAGAAACATTTTCATTTGTGCATGGGTTGTATTTTGGGCCTCATCTAATATAACAAATGCGTTGTCTAGGGTTCTACCACGCATAAAGGCCAGAGGTGCAATTTGTATGGTACCGTTTTCGATGAGGGTTTCTAATTTTTCTGCAGGAATCATATCTCTAAGGCCATCATATAGGGGTTGCATGTAAGGGTCCAATTTTTCTTTTAAATCTCCGGGTAAAAATCCTAAATTTTCTCCCGCTTCTACAGCAGGACGTGTCATTATGATACGTTTTACTTGTTTTTCTTTTAAGGCTTTTACCGCCAAGGCAACAGCCGTGTAGGTTTTACCTGTACCTGCTGGGCCCACTGCAAAAACTAGGTCTTTGGTTTTTGAAAAATCTACTATTTTACGCTGGTTGGCCGTTCTTGCCTTGACAAGCTTACCATTTACCCCATGCACAAGTACATCTCCACTTTTGGAGGAGGTTTGATAGTCTGCCTTACTGGTGCTGGAGAGTACACGCTCAATTATATTTTCGTCAATTCTGTTGTAGGTGCCAAAATGCTCTAATAGCATAGCGATGCGTTTGTCAAACTCTTGTAACACCTGGTCATCACCAAAGGCTTTTAATTTGCTACCCCTTGCAACAAGCTTTAATTTTGGAAAGTATTTTTTTAATAAATCAATATTGGCATTTTGATTCCCAAAAAAATCTCTTGGGTTTATCTCTGTAAGTTCGATACTAAGTTGGTTCAAAAGCGGTGGTGTTTAATAGAAATTAATAAAAGTTGTTTATAAGTCTTAATTCTTAAAGTAAATATAGTTTTTTGAATTCATAAAGTAGTTTAGTTTTGTAATAGTACTGTCAACAATATATCAACAATACACTATGGCCATAATTACCCTTACTACAGACTTTGGTGAAAAGGATCACTTTGCTGGTGCGGTGAAAGGGGCTATATATAGTGAGTTGGAGGAAGTTAAAATTGTTGATATCTCACATTGTGTGTCTCCTTTTCATATCATGGAGGCTGCCTATATCATACAAAATGCATACAGTAGTTTTCCTGCAGGGACCATACATATTATAGGAATAGACAGCGAGCTAAACCCAGAGAACAAGCACATTGCAGTACTTCT
>CAJWXC010000055.1 GCA_913048215.1 uncultured Flavobacteriaceae bacterium
GAGAATCTGGAACGCCAGACCAATTAATGGATAAATACGGCTTAAATGCTGCTGCTATTGTTAAGGCCGCAACAAAGGTAGTTGCTAGAAAATAACACACTAGTTTTTGTAAATTAAAAAGCCGCTGTAAAAATAGATCTTACAGCGGCTTTTTATATATTATAAATAGTTGTTAGTTAACTATCTGAGTCTAGGTAATCAACAATACCATCTGCATCTGTATCTGGAAAAGTAATGGTACCATCCTCATTTATTTCTATTTCGTCGCTGGTGGGTCTTCCATCACCATCATCATCTGGATCAACGTAGTTACTTCTGTTGTCTGAGTCTGTATCGTCATCTTCTTCTAATCCGTTACCATTTACATCTTCTAAAACAGAAGGAACACCATCACCATCTTGATCACCAACCTCTGTTTCAAATAATTGAAAAGTAAAAATAAGTTGTGAATAAACCGGTATGGTTACTGCAGATCCCGGAGGAGGGTTTACATAATACCCAAGGCCACTTTGCATAAATACCGCACCTACTCCAAAACCTTCATAGCTTACCGTGCCATCATTGTTGTTAATGAAACCAGTTCCAGCATTAAATTCTATAAGCGCATCTTGAAGCCCATTAACAATGGAGGTCAAATCAAACTGAATAGGGGTTACAGAACTATCAAAAAGCTTATTTTCATTTATACCTACTTCATCTACTACATAGGTTCCTTCATAGTTAATCCTAACAATATCAGGAAAACTTGGTTGATCACCCTGTCCCTCAACTACTTTTAAATAATATAAATTATATGATACATCTTCATTAACCCTGTCTTGTACCATTTTAGAATATAGATTCGGGTGCTGTATGAGTGGTGTTTTATCTGAATTTGCACCGGCAATGGTATCAAATCTTATTTTAAAATCAAACCCCGCTGGCGGATTTTCAAACTCCTCATAGTTATAAAAATGTGTGGTTAAATAGCGCTCTACCTCAAGGGTTGAATCAATATTTTCCTCGGCTCTATCACGGGCTGGTATAAAGTTATCTTCTATATCATCATCACCCTCACATGAGGATACCAAAATCAATATAAGTGCAACAATAGGCAGTAGAAATTTAAAATTTTTCACAGTTGTTTATTTAAGTGTGCAAGATACAATTTTCAGTTATTTTTGTTGTCTAGTTAATATACAATTTAAACAAAATGTATGAGGGTTGATAAATATTTATGGTCTACGCGGTACTTCAAAACAAGAAGCATTGCAACGCAAGCCTGTAAAAAGGGAGCTATTCGTGTAAACGATGCAACAGTAAAGCCCTCAAGAGACGTCTATCCTGGAGACAATGTTACAGTTAGAAAAGATCAAGTAAATTTCACCCTAAGAGTTATAGAGGTGCCAAAAAGCAGAGTTGGTCCAAAGCTAGTAGACTTGTATAGAGTGGACACTACACCAAAAGAAGCCTTCCAACATAAAGAGCTTTTAAAATATTCGAAAGAATATTACAGAAAAAGAGGTATGGGAAGACCTACTAAAAAAGACAGAAGAGATATAGAAGACTATAAAAGAGAGGAAGAATAACACAAAGCATCTTTTACTATCTTTGAATATAAAATACAATGATTGATTATGGCAGAAACAGTAATTCTAAATAAAAAAGAAATAGCGCATAAATTAAAACGCATTGCGTATCAAATCTATGAGGCTAATATTTCTGAGCAACAAGTAATTATTGCAGGTATTAAGGCTAATGGTTACTCTTTTGCAGAAAAACTAAAAACTGCCGTTGAAGCTATTTCTTCTATTCAAGTGATTCTTTGCAAAATAACTATGGATAAAAAAAATCCTATTGGCACCATCACTACTTCCTTAAAGCCAGCGGAATATCAAAATAAATCATTACTTGTGGTGGATGATGTTCTACACTCAGGTACTACATTAATTTACGCTGTAAAGCATTTTCTAGAGGTACCCTTAAAGCAGATAAAAACCGCAGTTCTTGTAGATAGAAACCATAAAAAATACCCTATCAAAGCAGATTATAAAGGCATTTCTTTGTCTACATCTATCAACGAAAACGTTGCGGTAATTTTTGAAAAAGGAGATGATCGTGCAATTTTAGAATAAAAGTGCAACAATTTCTTGAGCTATTTCTTTAACTGATTTTTGGTCCACAGAAATTTTATGATGTGCCTGGTGGTAGTAGAAATTTCGTTCAAATAAGTGTTTACGGACAAAATCAGTTAAAATTTCTTTGTCAGAAATATGAGAAATTAAAGGTCTTGTGTGCATTTGTGAAAACAATCTATCTGTAAGTGTTTCTATTTTTGCATCCAAATAAATGGTAACAACACCCTCTTGTTGTGTTAGCTTTTGCATTAAATCACCATAACAAGGGGTGCCACCTCCTAGGGCTAAAACTACAGTATCAGAACCCTTTAATAAACGGTGTAAAACAAGCGCCTCTTTTTCTCTAAAATAAATTTCGCCTTTGGTTTCAAACAATTGTTTGAGGGATATATTTTGATCTTTTGAAATAGCAGTATCTAAGTCAATAAATGGGTATTGCAATACTTTTGAGAGTTGTTTTGCAACCACAGATTTACCACTACCCATGTATCCTAAAAGCAATATTTTCATAAAATTCTAGTTCTTATTTATTGTAATTTAAAGGATTACAAATAAAGTTTAAATTTATTTTAAAATGCTTTGAAAGATAAATATAATGATAGTATATTTGCACTCGCTAAACAAAACTTTAATAGTTTGCAAGGCTAATAAATATTTTTTGACATTTTGACCAGTTAGCTCAGTTGGTAGAGCACCTCCCTTTTAAGGAGGTGGTCCTGGGTTCGAGCCCCAGACTGGTCACTAAAAAGTTAAGCCTTGTGGTTTAACTTTTTTTGTTTCTATGGCTTTTAATAGTTACATAGATTATACCCGGGTGCTGGAATTGGTAGACAGGCACGGTTGAGGGCCGTGTGCACTTGTTGCGTGTGGGTTCAAGTCCCATTCCGGGTACAAAGTCATCTTACATAAGATGACTTTTTTTATGAAATAACGTGACTATAATTTACTAAAACAAAAAGTTTAGAAAGCTATTTAAAAACAACTAATTACCTTGTTAATAAATAATTACAGATTTATTTTATGTAACTTACCCTAAAAGTTACACGCAACAACCCATGAGCGTTAAAACACATTTTAGCATTCGAGATTTAGAAAACCTGAGTGGAGTAAAAGCCCATACTATTCGCGTTTGGGAAAAACGCTACAGGCTATTTTCGCCTAAGAGAACAGACACAAACATCAGAAAATACGATCTTGAAAGCTTCAAAAAGCTACTTGACATCACTTTTATTTACAATCACGGAATAAAAATATCTAAGATAGCAGCATTTAGTCCACAAAAAATAAAAGATATAATTCTTGAAAATGCAATACTACATAAAGAGCATTACGCGATAAATGGACTTAAAAACGCAATGTTTGATTTTGACACAGATCATTTCAACAAAATATTTTCGCAGCTTTTGAAAACAAAAACTTTTGACGAAATATTTGAGGAAATATTCATGCCTTTTTTAAAAGAAATTGGAATGCTTTGGCATCTTGGTTCAATAGATGTGTCTCACGAGCGTTTTGTATCAGAGCTTATCAAAAGAAAAACCATAGAACGTATTAACCTTTTGAGTTCTAGACCGGCTAAAAACTATACAAAAACTAGGGTATGTTTGTTTCTTCCCTTTGATGAAATTCATGATATTGGTTTGATTTATGCAAATTATCTTCTAGAAAAATCTGGAATTAAAACAACCTACCTAGGGCCAAACATACCCTTGGAGAGTTTAACCAGACAATTTTGTGAAAATGAAACCCTTTTATTTGTTACATTTTTTACTACAAAGCCAGATAATAGCTCTATTAAATCTTACCTAGATTGCTATCAAAAAATTGTTTGTGAAAATGAAAAATATCCTCTTTGGATATTGGGACAAAAACACAATGAAGTACAAAAACAAAACACAGCTTCAAACATTGTTTGTTTTGATAGCATAAAAAGTTTTGCAGAAAAAGTAAAAACCTTAAACGACTAACTTTAAGAATTTTTAACTATTGTTTTGTTTAAATATACCCTATTTTTGTTTGACAAATGACGAACAAAAAAATTACAATTATTGGTTCTGGGTTCTCTTCTTTGGCTGCGGCATCATACCTAGCAAAAGATGGATATAGTGTCACTATCTTTGAAAAAAACGAATCTATAGGAGGCCGTGCTCGGCAATTCACAAAACAAGGATTCACCTTTGATATGGGACCTTCTTGGTACTGGATGCCAGATGTTTTTGAACGATTTTTCAATGATTTTGGAAAAAAAGCTTCAGATTTTTATACCCTAGAAAAATTAAGTCCTGCCTACAGTGTGTACTTTGGTGAAAAAGATTTTATCACCATCGAGGACACCCTAGATAAAATTTGTGAAACCTTTGAAAAAGAAGAACCTGGAAGCTCAAAAAAACTTCAAAAATTTATAGCCTCTGCTCAACAAAACTACAATATAGCCATCAAAGATCTGGTCTACCGGCCAGGGGTTTCTCCACTAGAACTAATAACACCAGCAACCGCAAAAAGAGTTGGACAATTTTTTAGCAACATCAGCAGAGATGTTCGCAAAGAATTTAACAACCCTAGGCTAGTATCTATACTAGAGTTTCCAGTATTGTTTCTTGGGGCAAAACCATCCAAAACTCCATCTTTTTATAGTTTTATGAACTATGCAGATTTTGGTTTAGGAACCTTCCAACCAAAGGGAGGTATGTATAGTGTTATTTTGGGCATGAAAACATTAGCTGAGTCTATGGGAGTAGTCATAAAAACAGATCAAAATGTTGAAGAGATTGTGGTGGAGAAAAACAAGGTAAAAGGTATTGTGTCTAATGGTACATTTCATGCCACAGACACGCTTTTAAGTGGAGCAGATTACCACCATACAGAAACACTATTACCAAAAAAATATAGACAATACTCAGAAGCCTATTGGGAAAAAAGAACCTTTGCTCCCTCTTCGTTACTTTTTTATGTAGGCTTTGACAAGAAGATTGAAAATGTAGCACATCACACCTTATTCTTTGATGTAGACTTTGAGCAGCATGCCAAAGAAATTTACGACACACCCGTGTGGCCAACAAGCCCACTTTTTTACGCAAATTTCACATCAATAACACAGCCAGAGCTTGCACCACAGGGTAAAGAAACTGGTTTTTTTCTAGTTCCAATAGCCCCAGGGCTAGAAGATACTCAGGAGTTACGTGATACTTACTATGAAAAAATAATGTCCCGTTTTGAAACCTTGACAGGACAAAAAATAAAAAAACATGCTATATTTAAGGAGTCTTTTTGTGTGAATGATTTTGTTTCTCAGTATAATTCTTACAAAGGAAATGCATACGGTCTAGCAAACACATTATTACAAACCGCATTTTTAAGGCCAAAATTAAAAAGTAAAAAAGTGGAAAATTTATTTTTCACAGGACAGTTGACTGTTCCTGGACCCGGAGTACCTCCAGCTTTAATTTCTGGAAAACTGGTAGCAGGTCTTATCGCAAAAAAGAACATTAAATGAAAGAACTTTTTGACATAGTATCAAGACAATGCAGTGAAAGTGTAACCAATGCTTACAGCACTTCTTTTTCTTCGGCCACAAAAATGCTATCTCCAACCATACGCCAAGATATATACAACATATATGGCTTTGTTAGATTTGCAGATGAAATTGTTGATACCTTTCATGAGTATGACAAAAGCGTACTTTTTAATCGTTTTGAAAAGGATCTTGAATTTGCACTTGAAGAAAAAATTAGTTTAAACCCAATTTTAAATTCTTTCCAAGAAACGGTTCATAAATACAATATTGAAAGAGGCCTTATAGCATCTTTCATGAAAAGTATGCGTCTTGATTTATCAAAAACAGATTATTTAACAGAGCAGGAATACAAAGAGTACATCTATGGGTCTGCAGATGTGGTTGGGCTTATGTGTTTGCATGTTTTTTTGAAAGGGGATACAGAAAAATACAGTCAACTTAAAGATTCTGCAATGGCACTGGGATCTGCATTTCAAAAAGTAAATTTTTTACGTGACTTGAAAGCAGATTTTGAAGGTCTTAGCAGGACATATTTCCCAAACACTAATCTTGAGGCTTTAGATGAAGCATCAAAACAACACATCATAGCAGATATTGAAAAAGATTTCCAAAGAGGGTACCAGGGCATATTAAAACTACCCACAGAGGCAAAATTTGGTGTATTTATGGCATATCGCTACTATAGAAGATTACTTAAAAAGTTACACAAAACTCCTGCCTTAGAAATAAAAAACACAAGAATACGAGTACCTGGTTACGAAAAATTTGGACTCCTTACTAGAAGTTATGTAAAATATCAACTAAAACTTGTTCGGTAATTTTATAAAAACCAATTATTTAAACTAAAGAAAATGAATACACTGCTTTTAATATTAACATTTATTGGAACTTTTTTGGTCATGGAATTTATGGCTTGGGCTACACATAAATATGTGATGCATGGTTTTTTGTGGAGCTTGCACAAAGATCACCACCACAAAGATCACAAGAGCTGGTGGGAGCGTAATGACCTATTTTTTATATTCTATGCCGCTGTTAGTATTGGATGTTTTGTTGCATGGCAATATTATGGCTTTTGGGCGGGATTACCTGTTGGCCTTGGTATATTTGCCTATGGTGTTGCGTACTTTATGGTGCATGATATTTTTATACACCAACGCTTCAAACTTTTCAGAAAAGCAAATAATTGGTATGCTAAAGGGATTCGAAGAGCACATAAAATACACCACAAGCACTTAGGTAAAGGTGATGGAGAGTGTTATGGGATGTTAATTCCACCATTAAAATATTTTAAAAGATAGGACATGAAAAATCTCTACCTGTATTTAAATATAGGAACCTTTCTCATTCCTTTTATCTTTAGTTTTTATCCTAAATTTCAGTTTTATAAAAAATGGAAATCTTTATTTCCTGCCATCTTTATTATGATGGCATTTTTTATTTCGTGGGATGTAATTTTCACTAACAATGGTATTTGGGGATTCAATGATAAGTACATTACTGGATTTAAATTATTAAATCTACCATTAGAAGAATGGATGTTTTTTATATGCATTCCATATGCGTGTTTATTTACCCATTACTCATTAAGCTATTTTTTTCCAAATTTTTCACTTTCTGAAAAAGCAACCTCTATCTTTTACGTAGCGCTTTTGTGTGTTTTAATTATCACACTATGGTACAATTATGATAAATGGTACACACTTGTAAATTTTGGGTATGCCATTATTTTGTTGGGGCTAGTGTACAATAAAAACCCTAAGCTTTTAGGAAGATTTTTACCGAGTTATTTTGTGACACTCATTCCATTTTTTATGGTCAACGGAGTACTCACCGGGAGTTTGATTGAGGAACAGGTGGTTTGGTATAATAATGCAGAGAATCTTAACTTAAGAATAGGTACCATCCCAATAGAAGACACTATTTACTCTTTAGGTATGTTATTAACGGTGTTTGTTTTGCTTGACTATTTTGAATCTAAAAAAATAAAGGTAACACACTAACCTACTCTACCCCATCTGTATTGTAATAACAAAGCACAAGGTTCTATTTTTAAAGGGGTTATAAAAAACGCAATAATTGCGATGAGGTGTAATACTCAAACAGTCGTTTTCTTGGAGTTAAATCATTGTTTAAAATAATAGTGGCTGGCAGAGAGAACGATACGCCGGCTCTAGAGGCAAGCAACAAGGCAATTTCATGAACTCCATTGCGCATGCTTTGTGCTTGTTTGTTGGTGTAATTTTTACCCGCAAAAAAAACAGAATCTGTTTGTTCAACATCCATTCTTACGGTATAATAATTAGTGTTTAATGTTTGAACAACCACTTTATTAGTAAAAATTTCTCTATCAATTTTTTTACAATAAGCACACCATTTGGCGTGAAAGAAAATAAAAACAGGTTTTGGTTGGATTTGCATTGCCACATCAAGTTCTTGCCATGATTTCCATTGAATCTGAGAGTGATTTTGTGCAATACCCTCTATGGAAAATAGCAATAAAATAAAACAACAAACAATATTTTTCATGACTTACTGATTAAAAATCTCCAAATTTAAGGCCTACAAAAAATGTTCTTGGACGGTTTGGGCCATAAATAAAATCTGAGTCACGTAGAGGTCCACTATCAAAATCATCTTGATAGTTATTAAATATATTTTGAACTCCTGCACTCAATTCTACATGAAATGTCTCTTTCAAATCAAAATGGTAGGTCGCTTTGGTGGTCATATCTAAAAAGACCTGCGTATCTACTAATTCAATAAAGCCAGATTCGTCAATAACACGTGGAGCTATCATTGAACCCGTATAACTTCCTGTTACATCAAATCTTAAGGCCTCAGTGGCAGTCCAGTTTGCATTTAAAAATCCATAAAGGTTGGGAGACCTAACAAATTCTGATAGGAGAACATCCTGCTGGCCAGCCACATCCGGGTCTGCCTCAAAGATAACCTGATTATCTTTATAGACAGAGCGTTGCAAAGTGACACCACCTTGGAATAAAAAATCTGGATTTGGAGACACGCTCATTTCTAAATTTACACCAGCTACATAAGCCCCTGATCCATTTCTTGATTCTTCAAGAATAGAGCCGTTGGGCAAGGATGTTCCAGTGCTTACTGTGGTAAAGGGATTTTCTATAGTAGTGTAAAAACCTTCTGCCAGAAAATTGGTCTGGGTTTTTTTAAAATCTTTTGTTAGGTTAAAAGAGGCAGTGAAAGCGTTTGAGAACTCACTTTTTAAATTATCTGAAAGAACAACAAAACGCTGCTCCCCTCCTACTGATGAGATGTGCAAATCTTCATTAAAAGCCTGTGGAGCTCTAAATCCGCGGGCGTATCCTCCTCTAAATTGTAGCGTTTTATTAATGTTATACAACAGTGTTATTCTAGGATTTAGTGCTGTTTGATTCACATCAGAGGTTCTAGAGACATCTTGTATAGTATACAAACCATCTACCATCACATGATCAAGACGGGCGCCTAAAAGAGCTGTAAACTTTTGAGAGGGTGTCCATTGATACTGTGCATACAACCCTACACTATTTACTTTTTGATCTACAAGGCGATTATATCCTGAGATTGCATCATCTGTATCATTTAACTGGTATTCTAGGCCTGTAGTTAAAATATCACGTTTAAAATTATGGGTAAACTTAACTCCCCCGACCAAAGCAAGGTCTGCGGTTTTACCAAAAGCATTGTTTGCGGAAATAGAATCTGATGGTGTACGTCCTCCTCCAAGACCCCCGTAGTAGCTATCTCTATCTGTGTGTTGTAAAGAAATATAAGCAGATCCAGAGTTTTTTTGGGCATCGTCAAAGAGTTGGTAATCAACTCCTGTAAACAAAGTGTTGTGATCCAACTCTTCTGTGATGTCTGTAAACTGTGGCGCAAGATCAAGACGATCTCCTCCACGCCTGTACTCTCGAATACCAGTAAAATCAAAACCTAAACGGCTATTATTGGTAGGTTTAATAAAAGCTTTGGCACCTAAAGAATTATTATTTATGGATGTGATTTCACTAAAACCATCTCCATTGGCATCATAGGCATCCCGATTACGATAAATACCATAAACGGTGACACCACTGCTTAAATCTTCACTAACAATAGAGGCATTTACATTTACATTTCGGTCTACAGAGCTCCCATCGATAAGTCCAAGATTAGTAGTTACTTCCCAGGTATTATTTATAGGTTCTTTGGTAATAATATTAATGGTTCCAGCAATGGCATTAGATCCAAAGAGTGCTGAACCCCCGCTCCTAACTACCTCAATTTTATCTATGATACTCACGGGTATTTGCTCGAGACCATATACCCCATTGAGTGCGCTAAAAACGGGACGGCTATTCACTAAAATTTGAGTGTATTGACCTTCCAAACCATTGAGTCTAACTTGGGTAAAGCCACAATTTTGGCAATTAGTTTCTACGCGCACTCCTGGTTGGTAATTTAAGCCATCTGCCAATGAGATTGATTGGGTAGCACTAAATAACTTAGGCCCCAACACTGTAACAATAACAGGTGCATCTTTCTTTTTAATACGATTTCTAGTGGCACTTACAACCACCTGCTCTAACCCTAAGGCATCCTCAACGAGGGTAAAATTAACTTCTTTTGAGCTTTGGGTTGGATCAAAAATAATTTGTTTGTTTTGAGAACGATAGCCTTGAGATTGGACAATAACAGTGGCTGTTTGTAAGGGAAGCAGTAACGTGTATCTCCCATTTACATCTGTTGTGGTGCCAAGGCTTCTATCTTGGAGATACACACTGGCAAAAGAAACAGGACCATAACTGGAATCAACCTTACCGGTAAGGGTAATTTGTTGGTTTTGGGATATACCAACATTGGAGACAGATAGAGCAAAAAAAATAAGTAGGTATTTCATATATTTGTTTATAATTAGAACTACAAAACTAATAAGTTAGATTAACCTAACAAATATTTTAACTAATTATTTATATTTTTGTTGAAAATTACATTTAATGGCATCTAACATAAAAGAGAATTATATCAAAGCACTGTTCTATCTGCACCAAAAAAGTGAAGATATTTCATTGTCTGAACTAGGAGAAGAATTAAACGTTAGCAAACCTACTGCCAATGAAATGATAAAAAAATTACAGCAAGAAGGAATTGTTATATCAAAGAAATACAAACCCATAAAAATCACTGAAAAAGGCAAGCAAAACGCAGCAGAAATTATAAGGAAACACCGCTTATCTGAGATGTTTTTGTTACAAGTAATGAAGTTTGGGTGGGAAGAGGTACATGAGATAGCAGAAGATTTAGAACATATCAAAACAGATAAGTTTTTTGATAGAATGGATGAGTTGATGGGGTTTCCTAAAACAGACCCTCATGGTTCTCCTATTCCTGACAAAAATGGAAACTTCAATAAGCCCAACTACAAAAGACTCTCGCAAATACCCGTGAACACATCTGTTGTTGTAAAAGCATTGCGAGATAGCTCCACAGACTTCTTACTATTTCTAAATAATAAATCTATAAAACTTGGTACAACTATTACCATAAATGAAATAGAAAGCTTTGATGGGAGCCTTACGGTATCCTACCTAGAACACTCTAAAATTGTGTTAAGCACATCAATTTGTGATCGCATACTTGTAGCGCAAGTATAAAATAGATGGATTGTTATTTATTGGATTGTATGGATTGGTTTTGCTCCTGTTTTAGATGATCCAAATAAAGGATTCCATTGAGATGATCAATCTCGTGTTGAAATATAACCGCTGTAAACCCCTTAACATTTTCTTTCACACGTGTATGATCCAATCTATCATAGGCTATTAAAATAGACTGTGAGCGCGTGAGGGTGGTATCTCTTCTATTAGGTATCGATAAACAGCCCTCTAGGCAAGGTTGCTTGTCTTGGGAGTATGCTATTATTTCTGGATTTAGGTATACCTCAAATGGAATGTTTTCTTTATCCAAGCGTTGCACCAAAATGATATTCTTTAGGATTCCTACCTGCGGGGCAGCTATACCAACACCAAGAGACATACTATCTCTAACAGTGGCATATAATCTATCAATAAATGTTATTAAAACTTGGTTGGTTGAGTCAACCTTGACGGGAACACTTTTTGTTCTTAAAAGCAAAGAGTCCTTAGTATTTGTAATCTTTAAAACTCTCATAGGTATATCTCTCTGTGCTTGATTAATAAGAGAAATTTGATTTTTAGAAAACCTTTTGGCACTTTGACAACTAGCCATTAAGATTATACACAGGGCTCCAAAGAGGGCATATTTTAAGTTGGTTTTGATGCTCATTGTATAGTACTTGGCTTTATTACTAATTTGATTTGATACTCATCTTAAAAAGAATTTCACCTTTGTTGAGAAGGTCATTTTAAGACACTAAAGCTCTTTTTTTGGTGCTGGCAATTATTGTTACACTTTGGTACCAACCATCATTTTTTCTATAATGGTTGATAGTTCAGTTTCTTTTTGGGTTCCGATTAGAAATTTTTTCCCGCTTTTTAATACTATCTCTAGTCCTTTATCTCCTTTGACATTATAAACTGTTCCATATTTTGTCCAAAGCCGTATTCCCCAACCACCAACAAAACCATAATTTATAACTTTTACATTTTTTATCTGTTGCCAGTCAACGCTCTTTTTTATAAATGGGAAGAAGTGCATGTTAATCCCATTTTTATCAATTGAGGTTTTCAGTTTCATAATCAGGAAAAGTCCTACTAGAGAGAACATAATAATAGAAAATATAAGTAAGCTAATGTCAGACATTGGGTTGTCTCCAAGTTTTTCT
>CAJWXC010000056.1 GCA_913048215.1 uncultured Flavobacteriaceae bacterium
TAAGGGCAGTAGCTATAATACTTAGTGAACCACCGTTTTCTATATTACGTGCAGCTCCAAAGAAGCGCTTAGGTTTGTTGAGTGCTGCGGCATCAACACCACCAGAGAGAATTTTTCCACTAGCTGGTTGTACCGTATTGTAAGCTCTAGCCAAACGGGTAATAGAATCCAAAAGAATTACCACGTCATGACCACATTCTACCAAACGCTTTGCTTTATCTATTACTAGATTTGCGATACGAACGTGCTCAGAGGGTTCTTTATCAAAAGTGGAGGCAATTACCTCTCCTTGAACATTACGCTGCATGTCAGTTACTTCTTCTGGACGTTCATCTATTAGGAGTATCATTTGATACACCTCTGGATGATTTGCTGCAATACCATTGGCAATGTCTTTTAGTAACATTGTTTTTCCTGTTTTTGGTTGTGCTACAATCATACCACGTTGTCCTTTACCTATAGGAGAAAATAAATCTATAATACGGGTAGAGAGTTTGGGTTGTTTGTCAGAGATGTTAAATTTTTCTTGTGGGAACAGGGGAGTTAAATGTTCAAAAGCAATTCTGTCACGGACTACATTAGGATTTTGACCGTTTATTTTAATCACCTTAATAAGGGGGAAATACTTTTCTCCTTCTTTTGGAGGTCGTACAACACCCAATACGGTATCACCGCTTTTTAGACCAAATAGTCTAATTTGTGATTGAGATACGTAAATATCATCAGGAGAGGATAGATAATTGTAGTCACTAGAGCGAAGAAAACCGTATCCATCTTGCATGATATCTAAGACCCCTTCACTTTCTATAATACCGTCAAACTCAAAATCTGGCTCTTTATATCTGTTTCTACTGTCTTTATTACCGTTGTTGCGATTGTCTTGTTTTGGTTTGTGGTCTCTTTGGTGTCTTTTAGTGTCGTTTCCACCTTTTTGACGATTGTCATTTTGTTGACGGTTGTCTGTATTTTTATTTTTGTGTTGCGGTTTTTTCTCGTTTGATCGTTTTTCTTGATCTGCCTGAGGAGCTTGCTCACTGTTTTGAGTTTGGTTCTGTTGTTTTTGAACTTCCTTATTTTCTCTAGGATTTGGTTTGTGCCTTGGGGTTTGTTTCTCCCTTGGGGCCTTGTTATCCCTAGATTTGTTGGGCGCTTGTCGCTCTGTTTTTGACTCAGTTGGCTTGGCAGCAGGAGCTTCTTTAGGAATGTCCTTTACTATTGCTTTTACAGCATTTGGATTTGCCGCTTGGTAATCAAGTATTTGATATACTAAGTCTAATTTTTTCAAAGTACGGTATTTTGGTACTTTTAATGTGTTTGCTAATTCCTGTAATTCAGGTAATTTTTTAGCTTTTAATTCTGAAATTTCTAACATGTAGAATGATAATTTTGGTTAAAGTGAGGGAAATCTTTAGAAAAAGATTTGTGTTTGAAAAATTTTTTGAAGATAAGTAACCTAGATTGAAATGGTTACGTAATGATAATGCAATAATACAACAATAAATTAAACTCTTACCTACTATTTTTAAAAAGAAACCTTATTTTTGAGCTGTAAAAGAACACTTTTTTCTAGATGTTGCAGCGTATTCAGACCATATATCTTATTCTTGCCGGCTTTGTATTGGCGGGATTATATATTTGGTTCCCTGTAATATCAACTATAGATGGAGTTGTGCTTATAAGCAATCAAGAACCTTTAGTTTTTGGATTAATTTTCAGTTGCATTGCACTTACAATTATTGCCGTATTGACTTTTAAAAAACGACAAACACAATTTGTGTTGAATCGTTTAAATATCATATTAAACTTTGTATTACTGGGAGTTTTCGTATACAGGTCACTAAGTATACCTGGAGAGACTTTAGTCTCACAGAAGGGTATTGGGGTGTTGCTTCCTATCATTTCTATCGTTTTTTTAGCGATGGCCAATAAAGCCATCAAAAAGGATGAAGATCTCGTAAAATCTGTAGACCGTTTACGTTAACACAAACTTAGTATTATTAGTGCAAAACCTCAAAGTATGCCAACTTTGAGGTTTTTTTATCGCTTTAATTCTATAACCTCAAGATTACTGATGTTATTTCCATTAATTTCAAACCTGAGCATAGTTCTTACCTTATGAAATCCATGCCTGCCAATTGCACCAGGATTCATGTGTAGTAATCCTGTTTTTTTACAAGGCATTACTTTCAAAATATGAGAATGACCGGTAATAAATAACGTAGGAGGGTTGGCATAAATACCAGCTCTAATTCTTTTATTGTATCTGCCGGGATATCCACCAATATGAGTCATAAATACCGAAACTCCCTCACACATAAAATGTAAGTCTAATTCAAAGCTTGCCCTAGCCCTAGGGTCATCAATATTTCCGAACACCGCCCGCAATGGTTTTAAAGCGGCAATAGCGTCTGTGACTTTTAAATCTCCAATATCTCCGGCATGCCATACCTGGTCTGCTTGTTTTACATATTTAATAATGGTATCATCAATATGGCTATGGGTATCACTAAGTAGGAGTATTTTGGTCACGCTTTGGTTGGTTTGAAAAGTCAAAAATACACTTAATCTGTCAAGAAATATGTATTGATATAACAAGATGGGCATTAAAATTATCAATTCACAAGGTATTTGCTTTTCTGTAAAGTGTACCTTTGTAAAAAAAACCATTGTGCGGTACTTTATTGAAATAGCATACAACGGAACCCTTTATTGTGGCTGGCAAAAACAGCCCAACTCTCTTAGTGTACAAGAAGTTTTGGAGGAGGCGATGTCTGTTTTTTTGAGAACACCAATTACTGTTTTTGCAGCTGGAAGAACCGATGCAGGAGTGCATGCAAAACAACTTTTTGCGCATTTTGATTTTCCAGAACTTAGCGCTATTTCTGAGACAATTTATAGAATCAACGCGCTTTTACCTAGTGATATTTCTGTAACGAGTATCAAGAAGGTCACCGATGAGGCTCATGCTCGTTTTAACGCCACCGCGAGGTCCTATGAGTACCAAATACAACTTTTTAAAAATCCATTTACGACTACCCTGGCCCATCAAATACACAAAAAACCCAATATACCGCTAATGAATAAGGCAGCTATTATGCTTTTGGGACGTCAAGACTTTGAGTGTTTCTCAAGATCTAACACACAAGTAAATACTTTTTTTTGTGACATAACAAAGGCGCATTGGGAGTTACAAGGGAGCACTTTACTATTTTACATCACGGCAGATCGTTTTTTAAGAAATATGGTACGCGCTATTGTTGGTACCTTACTAGATGTCGGTTTTGAAAAAACCAGTCTCGAGGAGCTTTCTGTTATTATAGATTCAAAAGACAGGAGTAGGGCTGGGTCTTCCGCGCCAGCCAAAGGCTTATATCTAACCAAAGTGTCATATCCTCAAGATATCTTCATAACTTAATATCTTTACAGGCTATATGGCATCAGCAAATGCATTTGATTTTAAGTTGTTTAAGCGGTTATTGGGGTTTACCAACCCTTACCGCCTAGTCTTCTATTTTGTTGCTTTTACGGCCGTTATTTTATCTGCACTAGCAATCTTAAGACCTTACTTTTTACAACGTGCTATAGATGAGTCTATACTACCAAGAGATCCTTCAGGACTTATTTACTTTGTAATTATCATGATAGGGGTGCTGGTGTTGGAAGTGCTATTTCAATTTTCATTTATTTTTTATGCCAATTGGCTAGGGCAACACATCATAAAAGATCTACGCATTGGTCTGTTTAATTTAATGATGCGTTTTAAAATGAATTATTTTGATACTAGTTCTGTGGGTAGGCTCACCACACGTGCAGTAAATGATATAGAAACCATATCTAGTATTTTTAGTCAAGGGCTGTTTATGATCATTGCAGATTTACTAAAAATGGCGGCTATTGCAGCCTTTATGTTGTATCAAAGTTGGCGGTTATCACTCATTGTATTTGTTATTCTGCCTGTTATACTTATTGCAACACGTCTATTTCAACGCGCTATGAAAGTAGCTTTTGAAGAGGTAAGGGCACAGGTGGCTAATTTAAATTCTTTTGTACAAGAGCGCATCACAGGAATGAAAATTGTTCAGGTTTTTGCCAGAGAGCAAACAGAGTACCAACAGTTTTTTGCTATTAATGAAAAACACAAAAAAGCTTGGATTAAAACCGTTTGGTATAACTCTATATTTTTTCCCATTGCAGAGATGGCCTCTTCTGTTGCCATTGGTTTGCTTGTTTGGTTTGGTGGACTAAATGCTGCAGCCAACGGTGTGATTACTCTTGGTTTGGTTGTAGCGTTTATAGAATTGGCCCAAATGTTATTTAGACCTTTGCGTCAAATTGCAGATAAGTTTAATACCCTTCAAATGGGTATGGTTGCTGCAAAACGTGTTTTTGAAATATTAGACACAAAAGCGCACATTTCTGATCAAGGAACCAGGGTGCTTAAAAATACAAAAGGCGCTATTGTTTTTAAAAATGTTTGTTTTTCATATGTAGCGGGAGAACAGGTGATAAAAGACATTTCTTTTACAGTACAACCTGGAGAAACCATTGCAATTGTTGGGGCAACGGGAGCCGGAAAATCTACCATCATTAACCTTTTAAATCGTTTTTATGAAATTAATAGCGGTGATATACTAATAGATGGAATTTCCATTAAAGACTATACCCTAGAATCTCTGAGAAATGAAATAGGAGTTGTATTACAAGATGTTTTTCTTTTTGCAGATACTATTGACAATAATATAAGGTTAAATAATGAGGCTATTTCTGCACAAGAAATACAAAATGCAGCAACACAAATTGGTGTATCTAAGTTTATAGATTCATTGCCCGGAAAATTTCAGTACAATGTAAAAGAGCGCGGGGTAATGCTATCCTCTGGCCAGCGGCAACTCATTTCTTTTTTACGCGCTTATGTTAGTAATCCTGGTATTTTGATTTTAGATGAGGCAACTTCTTCTGTAGATTCATATTCTGAACAGATGATACAAACCGCCACAGATACCATAACCAAAAACAGAACCTCTATTGTTATTGCACATAGATTGGCAACCATTAAAAAAGCGGACAAAATATTGGTGATGGATGCCGGTAAAATTGTAGAATCTGGAACACACAAAGAGCTTTTAGAACAAAACGGTTATTACCGTACTCTTTATAAAGTGCAGTTTGCCTCAGAGAGTAACCAAGAAAATTAACTTAAGTCTTTGTGGATTATTTCGGTGAGCTGCTCCAGGGTTTCATAGAGCACAAAATCACCATCTTTAAGGTAAGAAATTTGACCATTTTCCTCGCTTACAACTAGACAAACAGCATCACTTTTTTCACTCACTCCAACGGCTGCTCTATGGCGCAGGCCAAAACGCAGTGGTATTTTTTTATCATCAGAGACGGGAAGAATTACACGTGTTGCGGTGATGGTGTTTCCCTCAATGAGCATTGCTCCATCATGTAATGGACTGTTTTTGTAAAAGATACTCTCCAAAATGGGTTGGTTAACCGCTACGTTCATGGCATCTCCACTAGATTTTACAAACTCTAAGCTATTGTTTCTTTTTAAAACAATTAGGGCTCCGGTTTTGCTTTTACTCATATTCTTGCAAGCTGCAATAACGGGGGCTATGTCTGTGGTAGCAATGGTGTCTGTAGATATTGATTTAAATTGTCTAAACACACGATTGGCCTTAAAATTGGTAGATCCAAGCATTAGTAAAAACTTTCTTATTTCTTGCTGGAACACTACAATTAAAGCAAACATACCAACCCCTAAAAATCCTCCAAGAATTTTACTTAGCAGCTCCATTTCTAACAAATCTGTGAGCCACCAAATACCATATATTATGACAATACCTATAAATATATTTATGGCCACAGTACCTTTCACTAATCTATAAAGGTAATACAGCAGTGCGGCCACAAGAACAATGTCTATGGCATCAATGATTCTAAAGTCTGTTAATTCAAAAAAATCCAAATGTGTTTATTTTTAAAATGTAAATGTAGGATTAAATTTTTAGTTACTCTCAGTTGTGTTTAGTTGCTTGAATAGCTTGATACATTCTGTGGCTGGTTGTACATCATGAACCCTTAGTATGCGCGCTCCTTTTTGTAGGGCCACCATATGTAATGCCGTGGTTCCATTTAGGGCCTCATTGGCTGAAATATCTAAGGTTTTATACACCATAGATTTTCTTGAAACGCCTGCTAGTACAGGTAGGTTTAAAGTTTCAAAGAGTTCTAAATGGTTTAGTAACTCAAAGTTTTGATCGGTGGTTTTTGCAAATCCAAATCCTGGATCTACAATAATGTCATTTATATTGCAAGTTCTAGCGGCCGCAACTCTTTCAGAAAAATAAAAAAGCACCTCTTTTGTAATATTCTTATAATCTGTGAGTGTTTTCATGGTTTGGGGGGTACCGCGCATGTGCATCATACAATAAGGGATTTGTAAATCCCCGATGGTCTCTAACATTTGGGTATCTAATTTCCCTGCGCTGATATCATTCACCATACAGGCACCTGCATTTACCGCTTGTCTAGCAACTTCGCTCCTAAAGGTGTCAATGCTTATGAGCGTTTTTGGAAACGCTCTGATAATCGCTTTTATGGCAGGAATAACCCTATTTATTTCTAGCTGTTGTGAAATATCTGTAGCCCCAGGTCTTGAACTATAACCTCCTAGGTCTAGAAATGTGGCTCCCTGTTCAAGCATCAGTGATGCTTGTTTAATTATTTGACTCTCCAGAGTTGTTGCCCCGCCATCATAAAAGCTATCTGGTGTAACGTTAATTATTCCCATCACCTTTGGCATAGCCAAGTCAATTAATGTACCTTTACAGTTGATTGTTTGCAATTTTTTATTTTGATTTATTTACCCGAAATTTACGCAAAATCTCACACATAATATGGCAGATACTTCCAAAGAATATAATCAGGTTATAGATACTTGTAGATCACTCTTTCAAAAAAAAATGAAAGACTATGGCAGCGCTTGGCGAATTTTGAGACTTCCCTCATTAACAGATCAGATATTTATAAAAGCACAACGCATTCGTGGTTTACAACAAAACAAACAACAGCGAGTAGACGAGGGGCAGGTAAGCGAGTTTATAGGAATTATAAACTACTGTATCATGGCGCTTGTTCAACTTGATAAAGGAGTGGTAGAGCAGCCAGATATTGAAGCAGATGAAGCCCTTGAGCTGTATGATATAAAAATAGCTGCAACCAAGCAGCTCATGATGGATAAAAACCACGATTATGGAGAGGCTTGGAGAGACATGCGCGTCACTAGTTTGACAGATTTAATTATTCAAAAATTACTGCGTGTCAAACAAATTGAGGACAATCAAGGAAAAACACTCGTGAGTGAGGGTATAGATGCCAATTACCAAGACATGATAAATTATGCTGTTTTTGCTATGATTCATCTCGAGCAGTAGGGTAAATGTGTTTTTGTAGCTCGTATTAAGAATTAGTATTACCTAAAGAGTATTTGTATGAAAGTATTAGTTGGAGTTTCTAGAATATTTGTAGGCCTTTTATTTATCATAAGTGGTTTAATTAAATTAAATGACCCTGTTGGGTTTTCTTTCAAACTTGGAGATTATTTTGCTCCAGAGGTATTGAACCTTCCTTTTTTAGAACCATATGCACTTGTTATAGCCCTTTTGGTTGTAATTCTTGAAGTATTGTTGGGAGTGATGCTTATTGTGGGATATGCCAAAAAGTTCACGCTATGGAGTTTGTTACTCATGATTGGTTTTTTTACTTTTTTAACGTTCTATTCTGCCTATTTCAATAAAGTTACAGATTGTGGCTGTTTTGGTGATGCCCTCAAACTTACGCCCTGGGAGTCATTTACCAAAGATGTTGTGCTGTTTGTACTTCTTGTTTTTCTATACAAAGGCAAAAACTATATTGCGCCTTTTTTCTCAAAGGGAGCCAGAAGTATAGCTGTTTTTGTTTCCTTGATACTCTGCTTATGGCTAGGGTTGCACGTACTTGAGCATTTACCTGTGATAGATTTTAGAGCCTACAAAACAGGAACAAACATCTATAAAGGCATGCAAACACCCCCAGATGCTCCCAAAGACGTATACCAATACACTTGGATCTTTGATGTAAATGGACAGCAAAAAACAGTTGTAAATAGGGGTGAAGATCCCCAGATAGATGGTAGCTTGCTTGGTGTGGAAACTAGCGTACTGCAAAAAGGATATGAGCCGCCAATTCATGATTTTAGTATAGAGCGTGATGGAATAGATTATACCACTCAAATGCTAGAGGAGGAACATCTTTTGGTAGTCATTGCTTACAATCTTGATGTAGCTCAAAAAGAGGGTTTTATCTCTATTAAAGAGGCTACAGACACTGCTATAGAGAAAGGGTATACCGTAATTGGTATTTCTGCATCATCAACTCCAGAGACAGAAATTCTTGCTACCAAGTACCAACTTGACTTTCCGTTCTATTTCTGTGACATGACTACCTTAAAAACCATTATAAGAAGCAATCCTAGTATTATGAGTTTAGAAAAAGGGACCATTTTGCAAAAATTACATTTTAATGATGTGGATCAATTAAAACTCAAAGAATTAAAAAAGGCTTCTTTAAATAACACTCCTGCAGTTAAAGTTTTAGATAGCATAAACTAACCCTCTGTGATAAGATATACATTAAAAAAAATAGGATATGCCACTCTCACTCTTTTTGGTGTGGTGTCCGTTATTTTTATGTTATTTAATATACTCCCTGATGACCCTGCCAAAATGATGTTGGGTCAAAATCAAAATAAAGAACAAATCGCAGCAGTTCAAAAAAAATACGGTCTTGATAAGCCTATTTTTACACAGTATTTATTATACATCAATGATCTCTCTCCCATTTCCTATCATAGCGTAAATTCCTCACATTACACTTTTCTAGCCCCAAGAAAATACAATGTAGCGACCACCTTTTCCATAGGTTCAGGGAATGTTGCGATAAAACTTCCCTATTTGAGAGAGTCTTTTCAAAAAAGCGGGAAAAAAGTAAGTACGGTTATAAGACAAACCTTGCCAAATACTGTTGTCTTGGCGTTAAGTTCTATTGTTATTGCTATGCTATTAGGCGTTTTTTTAGGTATTGTGTCTGTGCTTTTCAAAGATCGTTGGTTAGACAAAGCCATACAACTTATAAGCACTTTAGGGATGAGTGTTCCTTCTTTTTTTAGTGCTATATTATTTGCTTGGGTATTTGGTTTTGTATTGCACAAGTATACAGGGCTTCAAATGACAGGGAGTCTGTATGAAGTTGATGATTTTGGTAATGGTACCTACATACAATGGAAAAACTTACTGTTGCCAGCTATTGTTTTAGGAATAAGACCGCTGGCTGTAGTGAGTCAGTTAATGCGAAATTCTCTCCTTGAGGTTTTAAACCAAGATTATATAACAACGGCCAAAGCCAAAGGACTTTCTACAACAGCCGTGATTGGAAGGCATGCTTTAAAAAACTCTTTAAATCCAGTTGTTACTGCTATTTCGGGTTGGTTTGCATCGATGCTTGCGGGTGCTGTTTTTGTAGAGTTTATTTTTGGTTGGAACGGTATAGGTAAAGAAATAGTAGATGCCTTAAATAAAAGTGATCTTCCCGTTATTATGGGAACGGTCATTGTTATTGCTAGTTTATTTATAGTAATCAATATCTTTGTAGATATTGTGTACGGATGGCTTGACCCAAAAATTAGAACTTAAAACAAATTGTAATACAATTTAGAAACACCCGTTGATGATTTGTGTATACTAGAAAGACCTTAAAAAAATAATTAGTTAAAATAAACACCATACTATGAGAAGAAATATAGTCGCAGGAAACTGGAAAATGAATTGTGATATCTCGCAAACCTACGAACTTTTAGATGCTTTAAAAGAGCAAGATATAACAGATGAGGTTTCTGTAATAGTGGCCCCACCATTTACAAATTTACAAAGCGCAAATCAAGCACTATTGGATACAGAAATTTTAGTAGCCGCACAAAATATGCACCAAGCGGCATCTGGTGCATTTACAGGAGAAATTTCTGCAGCTATGCTAAAGAGCGCAGGTGTTGAGATTGTTATTTTAGGACACAGTGAGCGTCGTGCTATTTTTGGTGAGACCAATGCACTTCTTACAGAAAAAGTAAATGCTGCATTAGAAAATGAAATGACTATTATCTTTTGTTTTGGGGAAGAACTCTCTGATAGAAAAGCAGGAAGCCATTTTGATGTTGTTAGGCAGCAACTAGAAGAAGGAATTTTTCATATAGAAAAAGAAAACTGGAATAATGTAATACTTGCCTATGAGCCTGTATGGGCAATAGGAACAGGGGAGACTGCTACCCCAGACCAGGCCCAAGAAATGCATCATTTTATAAGAAATACCCTAGCTGAGGTATTTGATACAGATGTATCTCAAGATGTTTCCATTCTTTATGGAGGTAGTGTAAAACCTGGTAATGCAAAAGAAATATTTGGCAAACAAGATGTAGACGGAGGCCTTATAGGTGGTGCCGCGCTAAATGCTGCAGATTTTACAGCGATTATCAATGCATTTGAGTAGGTATTTTAAACATTCAAAATTTATAGTATGTCTGTCTATATAGAGTATCATTTTAACGTGTCTCCTTTGCAGCCTGGTACAGAAATTTTAATTGCCCAGCTGGGTTATGCAGGCTTTGAGAGTTTTGTTGAGGATCAAAATGGTGTTTTGGCCTATATTCAAAAAGAGCAATGTCCTGAGGCTTTACTAGAGGATGTCCAAGTGCTGGGCTCTCCAGAGTTTGAAATAACGTATAAGAAAAAAGAGATTGCACAAGTAAATTGGAATGCAGCCTGGGAGCAGAATTTTGACCCTATTGTTGTAGATGAGACCTGCGTGGTTCGTGCTCCTTTTCATGCTCCCTACAACTGCGCCTATGAAATAATTATAGAGCCTAAAATGTCTTTTGGTACTGGGCATCATGAAACTACCTTTATGATGATGCAGCATATTCTTGAAAATGATTTTCAAGGAAAAACCGTTTTGGACATGGGTTGTGGTACAGCAGTGCTGGCTATACTTGCTGAAAAAAGAGGTGCAACCCAGCTTGATGCAATAGATATTGACCCTTGGTGTGTAGAAAATAGCCAGGAAAACATCTCTAGAAACAACTGTAGTTCTATTACAGTTTCTTTGGGAGATGCCACAAAAATTCCCAAAGATACATACCATACGGTAATTGCTAATATTAATAGAAATATACTCCTTAATGATATGGAGGTTTATAAAGAGAGTTTAACCACCGGGGGTACCTTGTTTTTGAGTGGGTTTTACACCCAAGATTTACCTATTATAAAACAGGCGTGTAGCAAACTAGGGTTTACATTTGTTGGAAATAAGGAGCGTAACAATTGGGTAGGTGCAAAGTTTACCCTTACATAAATGTTTAATTGATTTTACTTTTTTGATTGTGATAAATACTAAAGAGAAAATACAAGAAGAGTTTGATGTCTTGGAGCAAGAAATCTTTGAACACAAAATTGTATTGTTCAATGACAACGTCAATACTTTTGATTATGTTATTGAGATGCTTATATATGCCTGTGATCATACTCCAGAACAGGCAGAGCAATGCTCGCTTTTAGTACATTACAAAGGAAAATGTACTGTTAAAACAGGGCCTTACAAGGAGCTAAAACCTCGATGCACTATACTGTTGGAGGCGGGTTTAAGTGCAGAAATTCAATAAAATATTCCTTGACTTTGGTATGATTTGCACCTTGGTTTAAAATTACTAGCTACAGGGTAACATTTATTTAAATTACTAGCCTTGATTTATTCTAATTTTCTATATTTGCACCCCAAAACAATATTTATTTTGTTTTGAAATAGGCCTCGTGGCGCAACTGAATAGCGCACTTGATTACGGCTCAAGAGGTTACAAGTTTGAATCTTGTCGAGGTCACGAATAAATAGTACAATTAAAAAAAACGCCAAGCTTGCTTGAGCGTTTTTTTGTTTGTACTATTTTCAGCGCGGAGCGCTAAGGATCAGCGGCGCTAATCCTGTCGAGGTCACTACTATTTACAAGGGAATTGGAGACATCTAGTTCCCTTTTTTATTTTATGTACACATTATTGTACACATTAATTGTCTTTTTTAGGGTATTTAAGCCAATGGATGAGGTTTAAAAGTAGCTGAACTGAAAGCAGGAAGATACGGCCTATGGTTTAGTTGT
>CAJWXC010000057.1 GCA_913048215.1 uncultured Flavobacteriaceae bacterium
TAAATATTCTAATATACTGCTTCCAAAGCCCCCACTTATCACACCATTCTCAAGGGTAATTATGGTTGTGTAGTGTTCAAAAATTTCAACAAGTAGTTTTTTATCAAGTGGTTTTATAAAACACATATCATAGATTCCTACTTGATCTTTTTGCACCTTAGATGGTAGTAAATCTAGCGCATCTTGTGCATTTTGGACCATACTACCAACGCACAAAAGTGCAATGGTAGTACCTTTTTTTAATACCTCTGCCTGGCCAATTGCTATTTTTTTAAAGGGCTGTTTCCAGTCTACTATTTTGCCGCGCCCTCTTGGGTATCTTATGGCAATTGGGAGATCTAGACCTAGTTGTGCAGTATATAAAATATTGCGAAGGGCAATAACATCACTGGGTGCAGCAATGATAATATTTGGAATACATCGTAAAAAGGCTATGTCAAAAATACCATGATGGGTTGCCCCATCCTCTCCTACCATACCAGCTCGGTCTAGGCAAAATATTACGGGTAGTTTTTGTAGGCACACATCATGTATTACTTGGTCATAGGCTCGTTGTAAAAATGTTGAATAGATATTACAAAACACGTGTAATCCCTCAGTAGCAAGTCCTGCAGATAGAGTAACGGCATGCTGTTCTGCGATTCCAACATCAAATGCGCGATCAGGAAAGGCTTCCATCATATATTTTAGGGAGCTTCCCGTTGCCATGGCAGGAGTAATGCCTATAATGGCATCATTTTCTTTGGCTAGTTCGACAAGGGTGTGACCAAATACATCTTGAAATTTTGGAGGCAATCCTTCTGTGTCTTTTTTTACTCTATCTCCAGTTGTTGGGTTAAATTTTCCTGGTGCATGATAGGTTACTTGGTCCTCTTCTGCTTGTTTAAGCCCTTTTCCCTTTTTTGTGATAACATGCAGTATTTTGGGTCCTTTTTGTTGTTGTAGCTTTTCAAAAACAGTGATCAATTCCTCGATATTATGTCCATCTACAGCTCCTGTATATTCAAAATTTAATGCTTCAAAAATAGTATCAGTATCTGGAGCCCCTTCAAGGGTTACTTTGGTAAAGTATCGTTTTAAGGCACCCACGCTAGGGTCTATTCCAATAGCATTGTCATTAAGAATAACAAGAATATTTGCATCGGTAACCCCCGCATGGTTGAGGGCTTCAAACGCCATTCCGCTGGCGATAGAAGCATCTCCCACAACTGCTATGTGTTGTCTGGTATCGTTTTTTGCTAGACTGGCTGCAATGGCCATCCCTAAACTAGCAGATATAGCTGTGCTACTGTGTCCTGTACCAAAAGTATCATACCTGCTTTCTTCTATTTTTGGGAACCCACTTATGCCATTTAAAGTCCTGTTGGTATGAAAAACATCTTTTCTTCCTGTGAGTATTTTATGGCCATAGGCTTGATGTCCAACATCCCATACCAGTTTATCTTCTGGGGTGTTAAAACAGTAGTGCAGTGCAATAGTTAACTCTACAACCCCCAGCGAAGCACCCAAGTGCCCTTCTTTTACTGCTACTATATCAATAATAAAATCTCTTAGCTCTTGGGCCAATTGTGGTAATTGGTCCTTAGAAAGTGCTCTAAGATCTTTGGGATAGGATATGTTTTGTAATAGGTTTTGTGACACACTACAAAGATACTAGAATTAATACACCCTACGAGGTTTGTTTTTGAAGTGGATTAAAAATAATGTGTGGCACAATTTTCTAGTTTATTACCGCAATTACCATTATTTTTAAGGCTAATAAAGTTTATGTTGATAACACCACACGATGATATTTATTTTATGAAACGTGCTTTGCAAGAGGCGCAGGCGGCCTATGACAAATCTGAAATTCCAATTGGTGCTGTTATTGTTGCAGACAATCAAATTATAGCAAGGGCACATAACCTAACCCAAACACTTAATGATGTTACAGCACATGCAGAAATGCAGGCCATTACAGCTGCAGCGAATTTTTTGGGTGGAAAGTATTTACATAAATGTACCTTATATGTAACTATAGAGCCCTGCCAGATGTGCGCAGGAGCTTTGTATTGGAGTCAAATACCAACCATAGTATACGGAGCCTCTGATGCCCAAAGAGGATGTATTGCAAAAAAAACAACCTTGCATCCAAAAACAAAGATAAGTGGCGGTGTCCTAGCTAAAGAAGCCGCAAGTCTATTGCAGCAGTTTTTTATCGAGAAAAGAAACCTTAACTAATAAAATACGTTTGCTTTTTTAAGCAGTAAGATAAAAAAACCCCACTTTTATAAAGCGGGGTCTGTGTTGTTAAAAAAAAGGTTATATAGTTGTTACTTGCGCAGCTACAGTTCCTTTTCTTCCTTCTTCTTCAACATATGTTACTTTATCACCTTCGTTAAGAGCGGGTCCATTAACTCCTGTGACGTGTACAAAAATATCTTGTCCAGTTTCATCGTTTGTTATAAAACCAAAGCCCTTAGATTCGTTAAAAAATTTTACAGTTCCTTCCATTTTTCAATTATAATACATTAATAATAAAAACAAATGTAGGAAAAAATAAATATCAACTGTAGCCTAAAAACGGTTTTTTAACATTATAACTTATTGTTATTGGTGTATTTACGCATTTTTAGGATGTTTTCTTGGTTGAGCATGTACTTGGTTACATCCTTACCTTTCCAACGATAATACACAAAAATTGGCATCCAAATAAAGAATAAGGTAGTAATCCCCAAACCAATGCATAGCTGAGATGTAGCGAGATTTTCTTGCCCAATATAAAAGCCATAGCTAGCCAAAACAACTGCGGTAATAAAGAAAATGTATAACAGTAAGCGCATGTGCTTTTATTCTTGAATGTCTAGCTTAAGGTGTAGCTCGGTAAGTTGAGGGTCATCTAACGGGGCAGGAGCATCAATCATTACATCACGGCCACTATTGTTTTTTGGGAAGGCAATAAAATCTCGAATGGTTTCTTGTCCTCCAAGAATAGCCACAAGTCTATCTAATCCAAAAGCGATTCCTCCATGAGGTGGTGCACCATACTCGAAGGCATCCATTAAAAACCCAAACTGTTCTTTGGCCTCTTGCTCACTAAAGCCTAAATGTTTTAGCATAATGGCTTGGGTTTGCTTGTCACAAATACGTATAGAACCTCCACCAATTTCATTTCCGTTTAACACCAAATCATAGGCATTTGCTTTCACCTCCCCGGGATGGGTGTCTAGAAGGGCCATCTGCCCTGGTTTTGGTGATGTAAAGGGATGGTGCATGGCATGATAGTTTCCTGTTTCTTCATCCAGTTCTAGCAGCGGAAAATCAACAACCCAAAGGGGAGCAAACTCATCCGGCTTTCTAAGGGATAATCTCTCTGCCAATTCCATGCGCAGGGCACTTAATTGGGCGCGTACTTTATTGGTTTGTCCAGATAATACGCAAATTAAATCTCCAGGTTTAGCACCCGTTGTTTCTGCCCATTTGGCAAGATCTTCTTGGTCATAAAACTTATCTACAGAAGATTTAAAACTACCATCTTCATTGCAGCGGCAGTATACCATGCCAAGGGCTCCTATTTGAGGACGTTTTACCCAGTCTATTAATTTGTCTATTTCTTTTCGTGTAAAGCTATTTGCTCCTGGTATTGCAATACCAACTACAAGCTCTGCAGAGTTAAACACCTTAAATTCTTTGTGTTTTGCAACTTGGTTTAATTCTCCAAACTCCATCCCAAAACGAATATCTGGTTTATCATTTCCATACAAACGCATTGCATCATCATATTGCATTCTAGGAAATGCCCCAACCTCAACTCCATTTATCTCTTTTAACAAATGGCGGGTCAAACCCTCAAAGGTGTTAAGAATATCTTCTTGTTCCACAAAAGCCATTTCACAATCTATTTGTGTAAACTCTGGCTGTCTATCTGCACGTAAATCTTCATCTCTAAAGCATTTTACAATCTGGAAGTATTTATCTAGCCCTCCCACCATAAGCAATTGCTTAAATGTTTGTGGTGATTGTGGAAGTGCATAAAATTGTCCTTGATTCATCCTACTAGGTACAACAAAATCACGTGCACCCTCTGGAGTAGATTTAATTAAATAAGGCGTTTCTACATCTACAAACCCTTGCTCAGACAAATAGTTGCGAACAGCCATAGAAACTTTATGTCTGAAAATAAGGTTATTACGTACTGGATTTCTACGTATGTCTAAGTAGCGATATTTCATGCGCAGGTCCTCTCCACCATCTGTAGTGTCTTCTATTGTAAAAGGAGGCGTTAGTGATGCGTTAAGGATGGTTACTTTAGAAACTAAAATCTCTATATCTCCCGTTGGCATGTTTGGGTTTTTTGACTCTCGCTCTATGACCTTTCCCGAAACTTGAATAACAAACTCACGTCCAAGTTTTTGAGCCTGCTGCATCATGTTTTTTTGTGTTCGCTGAGCATCAAAAATAAGTTGGGTAACTCCATAACGATCTCGAAGGTCCACCCAAACCATAAATCCTTTGTCACGGGTTTTTTGCACCCAACCTGAAAGGGTTACTTCTTGTCCTATGTGCTGGGCCCTTAATTGACCGTTGGTATGTGTTCTGTACATGGGTATGTGTGTGTTTTGTGTCCTTTAAAGGAGTATGCAAATTTAATAAGTTCTGTGATAACGACCTTCTTTTTGAGGTATTTATAGCGGGGTTAAAAAAAAACAACAACAAATACTATAAAATAATACCAACTGCGATGTTGTATTACACCTTCCCCCTTTTAAAACAAAGGACTAATAAAAGTAGCAAAAACGAAGTTTTATAACTTTCATAGCTCTATATTTACATAGTAATTTTGGATGTAATTGTACGGTAAGAAATTAAATTAACCAATAGAAATATTGGGCACGTATGCCAAAATGATGCTTTTTATTTCTTATGTGTATTATTCAATTATATAAGTCGCCTGTAGTTCTACAGGCGACTTTTTTTGTCCTATTATTGAGATTTCTTTGCTTTTCTTTGTTCTAAAAAGCCAACAATTTTCATTTTAAGTATGGTAGCAAAATAGAACAGAATTGGTACAATAATTAACGTCAAAAATGTTGCAATAATTAAACCATAAATAACTGTCCAGGCCAAAGGCCCCCAGAAAATCACATTATCTCCACCCATATAAACATTGGCGTCAAACTCACTAAAAAGGGTGAAAAAATTTATATTTAATCCAATGGCCAATGGTATGAGCCCTAAAATAGTTGTAATTGCTGTTAAAAGCACTGGGCGTAATCTTGCCTTACCTGCTAGTATGATGCTGTCTAGTAAATCCTCCCTCTCTAGGTATTGATTTGTATCCAAATCTAAGGTGTTTTTCTTTCTATCTATAAGCAATTGTGCATAATCTAGCAGTACAACACCGTTGTTTACGACAATTCCAGCCAAAGATATAATACCCATCATGGTCATGATAATCACAAAAGGAGCTCCAGAAATTACAATACCACCAAAAACTCCAATAAAACTCAAGAAAATGGCAATCATAATAATAAGTGGCTTAGAGACAGAATTAAATTGAAAAATTAAAATCAGAAATATTAATCCCAGGCCACTAAAGAAGGCTCCCATTAAAAATGCTTGTTCTTTATTTTGTTTTTCTAGTTGGCCTGTGTAATCAATTTTTACACTATCTGGTATGCCTTTAATGTTGAGCATCTCACTTTTTACCTGTGCAACTGCAGCACCAGCATCTGTATATCCAGGAGATAATGCAGAATACAGCGTTACAATTCTTTTAGATTGTTTGTGCTTTATGGCACTAAATCCAGAGTTGTTTTTTTGTGAGGCAACTGTTGAGACTGGAATTTCACGAAGTTTTCCTGTATTGGTTCTAAAGGTTATAGATTGATTAAACAGCGCACTTGAGTTGTAACGGCTTGCCTTGTTAAAACGAACATAAATATCATAATCCTCACCATCCTGTTTATATACACCAGCTTTTGCGCCAAACAAAGAGTTACGCAGTTGTTGCCCAATTTGCCCTGCATTGACCCCTAATTCACCAGCTTTTTCTCTATCAATGAGAACCTGCATTGCTGGTTTGTCTTTATTGACATCTATTTTTAACTCATCAATGGCCGCAATGTTTTTGGTATTCAAAAATGCACGCATTTTTTCGGCCGCTGTAATAAGTTCATTATAATCGTTTCCAGAAAGCTCTATGTTTACTGGCGCTCCTTGTGGAGGCCCGTTTGAGTCTTTCTCTACAGAGATGATAATTCCTGGATAAATACCCTTTAAATCTTCCTGAACTTTTTTGCGCAATACCTCACTGTCTTCTCCGCGGCGGTATTTGTATTCTCTCATGGAGGCGGTTATTTTTCCTCTGTGGGGCATCTCTGCTGCAGATCCTCCATCTGTTTGTGGGTTACCTGCACCTTCCCCTACCTGAGAAACAGCACTTTCTACTAAATAATTAAAACCTCCATCTGTATACTGCTCATTATTTATGGTGTTGTATACACGTTTTTCAATTTCTTTTGTGATTGCATTTGTTTTTTCAATTGCAGTACCTTGAGGGTATTCTAGATAGACAATAATTTGATTGGGGGTATTATCTGGGAAAAACTCAATTTTTGTCCTTTGTGTTGAGACAGAGATCCCAAATGCTGCAAAAGCTCCAAAGAGCATTACAAAAGTAAGTGCAATGATGAGATAGGGTCTTGACCCTTTAAAGGCTGTTGTTAGATTTCTTTTGTACCAATTCTCTAACCTAGTAAGAACTTTGGTTTGAAATGTATTTGCAAGTTTACGCAGTATCAGCCTATAGACCCATAACATTGCAGCGGTAAAAATCATCAGACTTCCAAGACCGCTGTAAGCGCCTCCAAAGACCAAAATAAATGCTCCAATACCTACCATTATTGCTGAAATAATAATAATATTTTTTAAAGGCATGTCTTTGTCCTGGGTGGTCATAAATTGGGAGACCAATACCGAGTTAAAGAAAATAGCAACAAACAGCGAGGACCCCAGCACTACAGATAAAGTAATAGGGAAATAAATCATAAATTGCCCCATTAGTCCTGGCCATAGTCCCAAGGGTATAAATGCAGCTACGGTTGTTGCAGTAGATATAATAATAGGAAACGCAATTTCACCAATTCCCTTTTTGGCGGCATCTACACGGCTAAGCCCTTGTTCATCCATTAATCGGTAAACGTTTTCTACTACTACAATACCATTGTCAACCAACATTCCAAGACCCATTATGAGTCCAAAAAGAATCATAGTGTTTAATGTGTACCCCATCCAACCCAATATCATTAAAGACATAAACATAGACATGGGTATCGCAAAACCAACAAACAGCGCATTTTTAAAACCAAGGAAAAACATCAAAACAGTCACCACCAAGATGATTCCGAATATAATGTTATTAACCAAATCATCTACTTGCCCAATGGTTTTTGATGATTGATCATTTGTTATGTTTATTTTAAGATTAGAGGGAAAGACATTGGCCTTTGTTTGGGCAACAATTTTTTCAATTTTCTCTGCGGCTGCAACCATGTTTTTTCCAGCTCTTTTTTTAACATCTAGCATCACCACTTGATTGCCATATTCTCTGGCAAAGGTTGTTATGTCCTTGTCTTTAAAGCGTACTGTTGCCACATCTTTTAGGTATACAATGTCACCATTTTCAGACTTTACAACAAAATTCTCAAGTTCTTTTGGGTTTTCTATTTCACCTAAAATCCTGATAGTTCTTCGTTGCCCACTGGTTTTAAAATTACCGGCAGACATCGTGGTATTACCGTTAGAAATAGCCCCTTGTATATCTCTAAAACTAACAGAAGAAGCCATCATTTTGTAAATATCTACAGCAACTTCAACTTCTTTTTCTTGAGCTCCACGAATGTCAACTTGCTTGATCTCCTCTAGATTTTCAATTTCATCTTGAAGGTATTCTGCAAATTCTTTTAATTTTTCTATGGGATAATCACCCGAGATGTTAATGTTTAAAATGGGCATTTCCTCGCTCATACTAAGCTCAAAAATAGTAGGCTCTACTTTTGCACCATTAAAGGTAGGCCAATCTTCATTGGAGGTTTGAGTATCAATCTCGTCTTTAACTTTTTGTTTTGCCTTGTCAACAGAAATCCTTTCGTCAAACTCTACTACCACCATAGAGTAATCTTCTTGAGAGGTGGAGGTTATTTCTACTACATTACTTACTGTTTTTAATTTGTCCTCCAGTGGGTCTGTGATAAGTTTTTCAATGTCCTCTGCGGTATTTCCAGGATACACAGAACTAATATAAATCTTAGTCTCTCTTATTTCTGGAAAGTTTTCACGCGGCATGCTATTGTATGCACTCCCGCCTAAAAACAATACCAACAACATTGCCATGTAGATGGTTGTTTTGTTGCTAATGGCCCAAGATGAAAGTTTAAATTCTTTCTCGGTATTTATTTTTTGCTTTGCCATAATTAGTTCAAATTAGTAGGTAATGATTTTTACAGATTGCCCATCTTTAACACTACGAGCTCCCTCTTCAACAACTTGGTCTCCCTCTTTCAAGCCAGATAAAACCTCTATATTATTTCCTTGTTTTTTCCCTGTTTCAATAATCACACGACTAGCCACTGCTTTGTCTTGATTTTTTTGTTTTAAAATATATATGTACTGTTCTCCCATTGCGTTTTCAGAAATAATACTTTGTGGGATTATAAAGGCTGCGTTGTTTGTGTAGTCATTAATTTTTAATCTCGCTGTTAGGTTAGGCTTGATATTTTTCTTTTGGTTAGCTACATTAATTTCTGCCTTAAATGTCCTGTTGTTAGGATTTATGAAATTTCCTGTTTGGTTTATTGTTGCTACAAAGGCCTCTCCTAATACAGGGAAGAAAACCTCAACTTGTTTTCCCTCCACAATACTTGTAATATATGTTTCTGGCACATCTGCCTTCACGTACATATTATCTAAACTTACAATTCTAAGTATTGGCGTTAGCCCGGGAGCGACTACATTTCCTTTCTCTGTAATGATATCATCAATAGTGCCAGAAAAAGGAGCCTTAATACTTGCTTTGGCTACCTGTTGTTGCATAGAATTAACGGCTTTTAGCTGTCCCTCATAAGCTGTTTTTGCTTGGAGGTATTGTATTTCACTCCCAATGTTTTGGTTCCAAAGACGTTCCTGTCTCTCAAAAGTTGTTTTGGCAAGCGCCACCTGAACCTGCATTTGCGCCAATGTTTGGCTCATCCCGCCATCATCAATACTGGCAAGCAGTTCTCCTTTTTTAACGCGTTGTCCTTTGGTAACATTTACTTTTTTTAACACCCCGCCCATTTCTGGGGTTATTAAAATATTTTGATCTGTCTCTACGCTTCCCTGCAATTCAACATAGTGCTTAAAAACTGCCTTACCTAAAGTAAAATAAGTTATTAAAGGCATGTTTTTTTCTGGGTTTAATGCTACTAGCGCCTTATCCAATGATTTGATTTGCGTGTTTATTTCTTGCTGTTGTAGTACAATCTTGTCACGCCTTTTTTGGATAGCCTCTATGTTTTGTGAGGCTATTACTTCTTGAGTTGTTTCTTGTTTTTGATCTGCGCAGCTAGTTAGCAAAATCGTGATAATTAGTAGTGGGATTATTTTTTTCATAATAGATTGTATTGCTCTTTGACCTTAGTATTTGTTTTTGATGTCTTGAATAGACATTCTTAGATTTGGGGTATTTAAAACGGTTTCCATTTCTGCTTTGGCATTAATAATCTCAACCATAGCGCTTAAGTGTTGTTGTTGTGTGTTAAATAATTGGCTTTGTGCTTGTCTTAGATCAAAGCTTGTCGCTAGGCCTTCTTTAAATTTTACTTGGCTTTTGTATTCAATACTTTTTGCTAATTCAAGGTTTTTTTCGGTGTTTTGAAAACGTTCAATACTGTATTGATAGTTGCTTTTTGCTCTTTTGTAATCTAGTTTTACCCGCTCGATTGTTTGTTTAAAATCAATTTCTGCTTGTTCTAGGGATATTTTGGCTTGTTGGTTTCTGGCATTTCTTAGGCCACTGGAGAAAACAGGAACATTTAAATTTATTCCAAAAGCAGCAGATTGATACCAATCTTGGTTAGGGCTAAAAAAATCAAACTGATTCCCAAAGCCTGAGGCTCCATAATTGATAAACCCGTTTAAAGTAGGCATGCCTTTGCTTTGTTCAATCTTTAACTCGATGTTACGCTGGTTGGTGAGATTTTCTGCAAGTTTATAATCAAGGTTTTTCTCAATTTTTAGGGTGGTATCTAAAAGCGCCAAAGAGATGTTATCAGTGGTAAGCCCTTCAAGTGTGTTGGTTAAAATTACAGTTCTATCAACACTGATGCCTAGGGTTAGGTTTAGTAATTGTTTTGAAATGTTCAAGGTTCTTTGGGCATTGCTTAATTGTGTTTTCTCATCCAATAGGGTTATTTCTAACTGCTGGACACTTTGCTGTTCAATAAGTCCATTTTCATAGACCTTAGATGCCTCGAACAGATTTTTTTCTAGATTGGTTATGTTGTTTTTTGTGATTGCTATAAACGCATCTGCTACTAGCACATTTGTGTAGGCCTCGATAACTTGTTTTCTAACCTCTAGGTTTGTTTTTTCATTTAAATTTTCATTAAAACTAAGGAGTGATTTCACACCCTCAAGCGCAAATAAATAACTACCGTCAAAAATAAGTTGAGTTAGGGAAGCAGTGGCTCCTAAGTTTTGTTTTGTCCCAAAAACTACAGGAATATACCCCTGAGGCGCCACAGGTGTTCCGGTGGCTTGTATGTCAAAAAACTCCTCTACGGTATTAATAATACTTGTGGTATTGTCAAAGGCAGCCGCTGGGAGTAATGAAACTTGTTGGCTTAGGTTATTTTGGTAAGAAAAATTAGCGGCTATTTGAGGCAACCCCATTGCTGTGGCTTCCCACTTTCTTTTTAAAACCTTAGAGATTTCTTTTCTAGAATTAATAGTTGCGTAACTACTGTCTATAGCAAAAGATATTGCCTGTTGTAGAGAAAACGAGTAGGGTTTATCTTGGGCAAATCCTTGAAGGCTTAACAAGGCACATACTATAAGGAGGTATTTTTTCATTAGTCTTGGTTTGATTGTATCAATTTGTTTAATATGTTTCTACCTTTTGGGGTCACAATTCCACGAAGGTGATATTCTAGGTACATTTCATAAAGTGTTTCCCCCTCAAACATGGTGTGAGGAAATAAAGATTCTTCCTTAATACCTGTTATTCCGTTAAAATATATTCTGGCCACAAATTGCACTTCTATATTCTTGCGGTAGAGGTCTTGCTCCAAACCTCTGTGGAGGTTTTTGACAACACATTGCTGCATGTACGAAAACTGACGTTGTTTTATGTTATTGTAAATAGTAGGGTAATACTTTTGAAGTTGGTAGGTGGGTGATGCCTTCTCTTTTTGCATGTATTGCATGACCCTTTTTTTAATGGCATATAATTCCTGGATTGGATTTTGATTCAAGTCACAAATAGCATCAATATCATGGCACACCGTCTCAAAGACATGATCTGTAACTACACCTATGATGGTTTCTTTATTGTTGAAGTGTGTGTAAATGGTTTTTTTAGAAATACCCATTTCTTTGGCAATATCATCCATAGTAACACTCTTGAAACCAAGTTTCATGAAGAGTTCAGTTGCCTTTAAAATGATATTTTTTTTCATAATTTGGGTGCAAATATACAAGGAAACTAAAAAAACAAAAAAAGTTTCCAACGTTTAATATTTCTTTAACATCTTACACACACTTTTTTTAAAGAGGCTATCTTTTGTAAAATCCAAGTCATAAAAGATTGTAAACATCTCCTTTTAATAGATAGGTAATCCTTATTTTTGAGGAAATTTTATAAGATGGATATTTCAAAATACAGTGATGCACTAGTTGCACATTTAGACCATAAGGTGACTTTAAAAGAACCTGCATCATTGTATGAGCCAATAAAGTATATACTCACCCTGGGAGGCAAGCGCTTAAGACCAGTATTAACACTTATGAGTGCAGACTTTTTTGGAGGAAATTATAAAGCAGCATTAGATGCTTCTCTTGC
>CAJWXC010000058.1 GCA_913048215.1 uncultured Flavobacteriaceae bacterium
ATATTTTTCCATTTATTTTCTGAAAAATTTGCAAGGCATTACTGTCTGTTAATCTAGAAACATAATTACAACAAGCCATTACATATTGATAGACAGATTGCGGGGCTTTAATTGAGGGATCAAAATAAGACAGAATAAGGGTGTCGTAATGGCGTAACCCCCGGCCACTATGATAGTTCTCAACCGCTGTAGTAAAGGTGTCTAGTAGTGCAGAGAGTATTTTATAGCCTGCAATCTCTTTTTCTTTAACTTCTTGAGATTGATATACATTGGATACCGAAATTTTAATAATATCGTTAATCTGGGCTTGGTATTTACTTTTATCTAAAAGGGCTCCGGTAAAACTGCCATCTAGAATCGCCGCCTCATTTTCAATAAATATTTGAACAGCTTCTTCTATTAAAACTCCAATAGCAAGAGCTCTCAGGTAGGTCAATCTATCTTTACTGTCTGTTAGTTTGTTGTACTTATTAGTGTCTATAGTTTGCTTGACAAGCGCAATTAGATACTCTAATGCAAACTCTTCTTCTATGAGCCCCAGATTGATTCCGTCCTCAAAATCAATGATGGTGTAACAGATATCATCTGCAGCTTCTACCAAATAGGCCAGTGGATGGCGGTTGTAACTTACATCCTCTTTTTCTCCGCGTTTGGTAAGGCCTAATTGTTGAGCGACATGTTCAAAGAAAGAAACCTCTGACTGAAATACCCCAAACTTTTTATCTGCAATGTGTAATGTGGGTTTTTTAGGTAGCGATTCTTTTGGGTATTTCATAAAAGCACCCAGAGTGGCGTAGGTAAGGCGAAGACCTCCATCCAAACCATTTTTAGACTCTGTTACTATTTTAAAACCATTGGCATTACCCTCAAAATCTACAAGATCTTGGTACTCTTTAGGGCTTAGAGATGCTTTAAAACGTTTGCCTTTTCCATTAGAAAAATAATCTCCTATGGCTTTTTCTCCGCTGTGACCAAAGGGAGGATTGCCAATATCATGAGCCAGAGAGGCCGCTGCCACAATAGCGCCAAAATCATTGAAATGATATCCGTGTATGGTTTCTAGTTGCGGATGTTTTTCAAGTATTGCCTTTCCTGCCAGGCGCCCCAAGGACCTTCCTACCACAGAGACCTCCAGGCTGTGGGTTAATCTAGTATGCACAAAAGAGGTTTGAGACAGGGGTATTACCTGTGTTTTATCTTGCAGGCTTCTAAAGGCTTGAGAGAAAATAATACGATCGTAATCTACCTCAAAACCCAAGCGAGTTGGATCTTCTTCTATACGCAGTCTTTTGTTTGTTACCCCCTGTTTTTTAAGGGATAATAGTTGTTCCCATTGCATCATAACTCACTAAATTTTGATTGCAGCAATATACTCATTTTACAAAACCAAAACTCATAACCATAGCGTAGAGTTCTTAACATTATAATAACCCATAGGTTATAGAGACATAATATTTCGGTAACACCAACTTTACAATAGAGGCACATCTTTGCCTTAAACTAAAAATAGTCGACGATGAAACAATTACTTTTTGTATTAACTAGCATAATAGCATCTATAACCTATGCGCAAACGGGTTCTGTAAAAGGGATCTTGACAGATAAACAAATGAACAACGAACCGCTACCTTTTGCAAACGTACTTATTAAAGACTCCAGCAAAGGAACCACTTCAGATTTTGATGGGTTATACACAATAGATGATCTTGCCCCTGGAACTTACATTATAGAATTTAGTTTTGTTGGCTATCAAACCATAGAAAAACCTATTGTCATTAGTGCTAACCAAATTGTTACTCTAGACCTTAGTCTAAGCCCAAGTGCAGCAGCACTTGATGAAGTGGTAATAAAGACAAGCCTAAGAAGAGATACAGAAAGTGTCCTTTTATTAGAACAACAAAAAGCCACTACTATAAAAGAAAGTATTGGATCTGTCGCGCTCTCAAAACTTGGGATTTCTAATGCCGCTGCAGCAACCACAAAAATATCAGGGATATCTAAATCTGAAGGGACTGGAGATGTTTTTATAAGAGGTCTTGGGGATCGGTATTTATACACCACATTAAACGGATTGCCAATACCCTCAGATGATATTGAAAAAAAGAATATAGCCCTTGGTCTTTTTACAACAAGACTCATAGAGAGTATTGATGTAAGCAAAACAACCTCTGCCCGCTTGTCTGCAGATCAGGCATCGGGTAATGTGAATATTAGCACTAAAAGCTTGAATGGAAGTAAATTACTAAAACTAAAAACATCCAGTGCAGTTAATACAAATGTGATAAGTAATGGCGTGTATAGTAATTTTAAAGTATCACCAAATAACGAAAATATTACTTTAGGTTTTTATTCTAAAAATTTAAATACAAGAGAAGCTCTAACCAACCAGTCTTGGGATCCTGGAACAATAAGTAATCCTATTAACACCTCATTTTCTGTGAGTGCAGGGGGTAAGATTGGGGATAAAATAAAGATGCTGGCAACTCTAGGGCAAGCTTCTAATTTTGAATACCGGGAAGGTGTTTTTAGAGAATTTAGAGGAAACTTTATAGATGACACCATTCCAGATGCCACGCGGTGGAGAAAAACAATTGCTACATCAGGACTTATAACAGGAAAATACCGCGGCAATAACGGCAATAGATTTGAACTAACCTCTTTGTTTATAAACAAAATACAAGACGAGGTGTTTGAAGGCGGGCGCGCAGGAACTGCGACAATTTTTGAGGAAACCAATGTTGGAGAAGCATTTCAGTTTATAAGAGATCAAAACACTAAAAACACTCTTACCGCTATCACACAGTTTAGCGGTAAAAATACCCTTGACCAGAAAAACACATTAGACTGGGCATTAGGGTATAACTACTTAAGGGCAGATGAGCCAAACAGAATTAGAAATGAGGTGAATTTTAATTTTGCAGAAGACCCAACATTGGTACAGCTAGGAAGAAACGGAGGCTTTCAACAACGTAAAACAATTCAAAAAATCAAAGACATAGAATACAATGGGCGCATAAACAATGAATTTATTGTAAAGGACACAGACTCCAAAAATTTTAAAGTTGATGTTGGCGCAACCTACAGAAACAAGGAGCGTAATTTTGGTTCTCAATTCTTTGGCATTCAAGAAACAGTTCTTAATGCAGTGAACCCAACTTCTATTGACGCTCTTTCAGAGATCTTTACCCAGCAAAATATATCTAATGGGTTGTTAAAAATAAATACCCTTGCTGTAGATCGTTATAGAGGGAACTTAAAGTCTTTAGGAACCTATGTGCAGGCAACTGGTATTACTGGAAAATTCACCTTACAGGGTGGGCTAAGGTATCAGAACGACCAAATTAATGTACAATATGATGTAGGTAATATTCCTGGTAGGCTTGGAGATGTTATAAAAAACTACGAAAGATTGTATCCTTCTTTAAATCTTAAATATGCTGCTACAGAAAAAATAAATCTTCGCTTTGCAAACAGTTACACTACTACCCTTCCAGAATTTAAAGAGATTGCTCCTTTTGAGTATGTATCTGCAGTTGGTCAAGTTACAAGAGGAAACAAAGATATCGAGGCCTCTTTAAATACAAATTACGATTTAAAGTTTGAGTATTTCCCATCAAAGGGACAGCTTTTATCACTTACAAGTTTCTATAAAAAAATTAAAGATCCTATCAACAAAGTACAAGATAGAGGAGCCTCTGGAGCCTTTTCATATTTCAATACCTCTGAGAAGGCAACCATATACGGTTTAGAGATGGAAGCTCGCATATCACTAATAGATGGCTCTGAAAACAAAACAGCAAACCTAGATGTAAATGTAAATGCTTCAAGAATGTGGCACCAACAGGATCTAAAAGAAATTAGAGATGAAGATGGAAACTTTGTAAACACTTTTAGATATAAAGGCCTGACCCAAGAGGGGTTGCAAGGAGCCTCAGATTGGATTATAAATGGTTCGTTGAGTTATAACTCTAATACACAAAAACCATTATTAGCTACCATAACTGCAAACTACACTTCAGGAAAGATATTTGCCCTTGGTAATGCCACCATTAGAGACTCTGGAGATGTTAATTATAATGATGCCATTATTGAAAATGGGTTTGTGACCTTAAACTTTACCGCAAAAAAAACCCTTTCAGAAAAACTAGTTTTAGGTCTTGTGGCAAGAAATATATTAAATCCAGAAATAAAGAGAACACAATTGGTCAGAAATCCTAACACACAAATTCAAACAAATGAAACAGTGCTTTCTTACACACGTGGTGCACAGATAGGACTAAATCTTACATACACTTTTTAACACTTTTAACTCTATATTAATTATCTAAAAATCAAATCATGAAAAAAAAATATTTTACAATCGCATTAGCAATTCTTTGCTTAATCTTCACTTCTTGTGACTCAAATGATGACTTTATCTCTACAGATCCAGATGTAGATCCAGCTAACTTTGAGTTAAACGGAGTTCTTGAAAGTGACAGAATACTTGACCCAAGCCAACCTTATAGCCTTACAGGGTCTTACATTGTAAAAGCTGGGGCTACCCTAACCATTCCTGCTGGGACACAAATTATCTCTCAGGTAGCAAGTAACAATTATATTGCTATAGAAAAAGGCGCAAATATTGACATTCAAGGAACACAAAGCCTGCCTGTGATAATGCGAAGTAGTGCAGGCAATCAAGGAGACTGGGGAGGACTAGTTCTTCTTGGAGATGCCCTTACCACTGAAGGTGTTGATGCAACGGCAGAAGTTGGAGGGTTTGTATATGGAGGGACCAACGCCTCTGATAGTTCAGGAAACATTGATTACTTAATCATAAAAAACGCAGGAGCTCAAATTAACGCAGACTCTCAATACAATGGCCTTACGCTATACGCTGTAGGAAGCGGAACTAGTATTGATAATGTAGCACTACTTGATGGCGCAGATGATGGTGTAGAGTTTTTTGGCGGAAGCGTATCTATCACCAATCTATATGCAGAAAACAATCAAGATGACTCTGTAGATTGGACGGAGGGTTGGAATGGAACATTAACAAATACCTATGTTGTTCATAACAACGAAGGTTTCTCTACTGCAATTGAGGCAGACGGAGACAACAACAATCCAACCATCACAAATTTTACAGCCGTATCTACTGTTGGTGGAACAGCATTACAGTTTAAGAAACTCTCGGGGGCTACTATGACAAATGTATTGTTAATGGGATATGATACTAATGTAGATATGAAAGACCAGGGGCCAATTGAAAATGTTATTGTAGACACTACACCTATGAGTGATCCCTCAGATGATGTTTTTAACGGCACAGTCGTTGACATATCTGGATGGGCTTGGATTGCAGCAGGATTATAGTTTTATTAGCCAAATAGATCCACTTTGTTTGCACAAAAAAAAGCCCCTCAAGTAAGGGGCTTTTTATGTTATATATCCTTAAGCTCAGGGCCTATTTGATACCACTCGAGTATCTGTAACGCTCCAGGTTTTAACTTCTGCAATATCTGAGTTTTGATAAGTCACTTGTTTAATACTGTCACCTTGATAAAACATCCAAGTACCTACTTTAAGGCCCTTGTCATAGCGTGCAACGGCAGTTGTATTTCCTTGAGCATCATAACTAATCCAGTGACCATCTAACACATTATCTTTAGTGTAAAACCCGGTCTGAGCTACCATCCCATTATCATGATATAATGTGGCTTTAATGGTTTCTCCATCAGCAACATATTGATTGTTCTTGTGTTGTTGTGCAAATGTAAATTGTACAACAAAAAGGGTAACAAATAATAGCATTGTCTTTTTCATAATTTGGGGTTTTACATTATCAATAATTTAAATTTATTATAAATTTTACATTTAAACAACGTTTTGGTAACATTAAGTTAACATTAAATTCTTAATCAATTGTTTTTTAGATACTTGCATTTATTAAAAATTAATTTAATTTTTAATAATTTGGTAATATTCCATTTACACAAAGTGCACATTAATGGTTTTACTTTGTCAAAGCGTAAGAAAAATCATTTAGTTTTTGTCGACTAGATTTTCGCGTTAAAGCCATCTGTAAAGGTGGCTTTTTTTGTTAAAAGTATTACGTAAACAAAACATAAACTTAAACTTCTGGTAACATTGGAAATCTAATTATTTAAGACTTTTGCCTTCGACAAAAACTAAAATAGATTTTAAAATGAAATTACGTTTACTTCTTATTGTTATTGTATGTTTTACATACACTACCACAAATGCTCAAACTCTTAGCGACGCTAAATTTGGAAAAGGACTTATTAACTTTGTTGCCAAAGACAGCTCTTTTAGTGTAAAATTTGCACCCCGTATACAGGCTAGATTTAACTCAGAGTGGGATTATCAAGGAGACAGCTATGGTGACGGACAACAAAACTTTTCACTCAGAAGAGCCCGTTTAAAATTTAGCGGGTTTGCCTACAATCCAAAATTTAAATACAAGGTTGAACTTGGCCTTTCAAACAGAGATGTATCTGGAGCTAGTGAATTTAATCGCAACACACCACGCATTATACTAGATGCTGTTGTAATGTGGAATTTCTTCCAAAATTTTGAACTTTGGGCAGGACAAACAAAACTACCAGGAAATGTGGAGCGTGTTGTATCTTCTGCAAACCTGCAACTCATAAACCGATCGTTATTAAATAGTAACTTTAATATTGATCGTGATGTGGGAATACAACTAAGACACCACGCAACACTATTTGGAGATTTCATGATTCGTGAAAAAATTGCTATCTCACAGGGTGAAGGAAGAAACATCACTGAAGGAAACCAGGGCGGCTTGCAATACACAGGGCGTTTAGAGTTTTTACCTTTTGGAAAATTTGCCTCAAAGGGAGATTATTCACAAGGAGATCTAAAGCGTGAAAAAGCACCAAAATTAATGGTAGGGCTTACCTATGATTACAATAAAGATGCCGTAAAAACAAGAAGTAACATGGGTAGCTACATGTTTTTAAACGACGGCACATTATACCAAACAGATATTACTACATTTTTTGCAGATGCCATGTTTAAATACAAAGGGATTGCTTTTATGGGAGAATATGCCATGCGTGATGCAGATGCTGCAGTTGCCGTAAATGCTGATGGAACAGAAACTGGTGATATTGTGAGGGTCGGAAATGCCATAAACATGCAACTAAGTTATTTGCTAAAAAACAATGTAGAGATAACAGGAAGATATACCACCTTAGAATTTGATGACATTACATCTAGAGATCCTCAAGATCAGTACACACTAGGTATATCTAAATATGTGGTGGGCCACAAATTAAAAGTACAGGCAGATGTTAGCTACGCAACCAAAAATGGTGAGCAAGATAATATCATGGTAAGAACTGGTTTCGATTTACATTTTTAATAACAATTTGGTAACAAATGAGTCCTACAAATTAGGGACATTTGTAGTAAAATATTACACTAACTATTATGGATAACATTTATTTATTAATGCTGGTAGCCCTTACAATTCTTGCAATTGCAGATATTGTAGTTGGGGTTAGTAATGACGCTATTAACTTTTTAAACTCAGCTATTGGCTCAAAGGCCATTTCACTGAGAACAATAATGATTGTTGCGAGTTTAGGTATTTTTATTGGTGCTGTGTACTCTAGTGGTATGATGGAGGTAGCACGTAAAGGGATTTTTGTGCCTGCAATGTTCACCTTTGATGAGATCATGATGATTTTCATGGCTGTAATGATTACAGATATTTTACTGTTAGACTTTTTTAACACATTAGGCCTTCCAACATCCACCACTGTATCTATTGTATTTAACCTTCTTGGGGCAGCTATTGTAGTATCTTTAATTAAAATAAGCGGTACAGATGGAGCCACCATTGCAGATCTTGGAAATTACATCAACAAAGAAAAAGCCCTCACTATTATAAGTGGTATTTTACTTTCTGTAGTTATAGCCTTTAGTGTTGGAGCGGTTGTACAATGGATATCTCGTAGAATATTTTCATTTCATTTTGAGAAAAAAATAAAGAATTTTGGAGCCATCTTTGGAGGCCTTGCACTGGCAGCCATTATGTATTTTATCTTTATGAAGGGGCTTAAAGGGAGTCCTTTCTACAAAGATTTAAAAGGGTACCTTGATGGTAACGAGTATTTGGTAATGGGAGTTAGTTTTGTCTTTTTTACATTATTTTCTTACGCGTTTCAAAAAATCACTAAAAAGAGTATACTACTAGTTGTTATTGCAGTAGGTACTTTTGGGTTGGCCTTGGCCTTCTCTGGTAACGATTTGGTAAACTTTATTGGTGTACCCATGGCCGCTTTTCACTCCTATGAGGCTTGGTCTGTATCTGGAATCCCTGCTACAGAATTTACCATGGAGGTGTTAGACAAAAAAATGCCTGCGGAACCATTCTTGTTATTTATAGCTGGAGGTATCATGGTAGCAACACTTTGGTTTTCTAAAAAAGCAAAAACAGTTGCAGAGACAGAATTGAGCTTGTCACGCCAAAATGATACACATGAGAAATTTCAGCCAAACATGCTCTCTAGAGGAATTGTAAAGGGGAGCTCGTGGTTGTCTAATAGCATTAGTGGTTTGCTTCCAAAAGCGACACAAGAAAAAATAAATGCAAGTTTTACAAAACCAGACACTAAGCTTCTAACCAAAGACCAAAGTATTGATGCTCCTGCTTTTGATATGATTAGAGCCTCAGTAAATTTAATGGTAGCAGGGGTACTGATATCCATTGCAACATCCATGAAATTGCCGCTCTCTACCACCTATGTAACCTTTATGGTTGCCATGGGAACTTCTCTTGCCGATAGAGCCTGGGGTAGAGAAAGCGCTGTATACCGTGTTGCGGGTGTTTTAAATGTAATTGGAGGATGGTTTTTTACGGCATTTGGTGCTTTAGTTGCTGCCGGGACTGTTGTATACCTAATTAGCTGGAACAAAACGGTTATGATTCCTATATTGCTGCTAATCACGGTTTTATTACTAGTGAGAAACTACTTGTCTCACAAGAAAAAAAGCACTACTACTGTAGATCCTAAAACCCTCAAAAAATCTGAGAGTAGCACCGTTCAAGGAATTATTACTGAGAGTGCAGACAATATCTCTAGTGTGGTGTCTAGAACCAATAAAATCTATACAGATGTTTTAAAAGGCCTAGCCAAAGAAGATGTCAAGGCTCTAAAGAAAAGTAAAAAGGGAGTAGACAAACTAGACCAGGAGGTAGAAGATTTAAGAGATAATATTTTCTATTTAATTAAAAACTTAGACGAGACAAGTGTAAGAGGTAGTAGTTTTTATATTACCATACTAGCTTACCTTACGGACATGACTCAGTCTTTGGACTTTATATCAAAGAAGAGTTTTAAGCACATTAACAACAATCACAAAAAATTAAAATTCAATCAAATTAAAGACCTTCAAGAAATTGATGATTCTTTGGAAGGGTTGCTCTTGGAGATTGAAGAGGTGTTTAACAGCCGTAAGTTTGAAAGAATTAGTTACGTACTCTCTAGAAAAGAGGAACTAATTACACTTATTTCTGAAAAAATTACAACTCAGATTGATAGAACAAGAACAGAAGAAGAAAGCCCAAAAAACACTTCTTTATACTTCAACATCTTATTAGAAACAAAAGACTTGGTAACAAGTATTATGAATTTAATGGATGAGTATTATACGAGTTATAAAAAAGAGTAGTATTGTCCCTTATTAATCCTCCCAAAGACCCCGCATATTCTTTTGAATTGTGGGGTTTTTTATTATTTTTAACTAGTAAGCTCTATGTCTGAATCTCAAAAATTAAAACAAGTTGCAGCCGTTTTCTTTAAACTCGGTGTGTTTGCCTTTGGAGGTCCCGCAGCACATATTGCCATGATGGAGCATGAGGTAGTCACCAAGCGAGCCTGGATGACACGGGAACACTATTTGGATCTTATTGGAGCCACCAATCTTATCCCTGGCCCCAATAGCACAGAAATGACCATGCATTGTGGATACCAAAGGGCTGGCAAGAAAGGATTATTTGTAGCGGGTATCAGTTTTATATTTCCAGCTGTTTTTATAACTGCAATTTTAGGGTATCTATATGTAAATTATGGAGCACTCCCACAAATACAGCCTTTTATCAAAGGTTTGCAGCCCGCCGTTTTAGTTATTATTGCTTCTGCAGTAATAAAACTAGGCAAAAAGGCCATAAAAAATTGGGAGCTTGCTATGCTAGGGGTCCTTTTTTTGACGGCTAGCTTAGTGGGTTTTGATCAAGTAATACTTATGTTATGTGGAGGCCTGCTGGGGATGTGTTATTTTACAGTGAGGTCAAAAATCCAACAAAAAACCTACACTGTAGTACCCTTGTTTATGGTTTTTATCCTCTCACAAGTGAGCACCAAACTAAGCACTCTGGGTATTTTTTTAAAGTTCTTGAAAGTAGGTAGTATATTATATGGTAGTGGGTATGTACTTTTTGCCTACCTAGACACAGAGCTAGTCTCTACTGCTTTACTTTCTCAAAAACAGTTAATAGAGGCCATAGGTATAGGTCAATTCACCCCTGGGCCTGTGCTTTCTACTGCTACTTTTATAGGATATCAACTAGGTGGCTTTTGGGGTGCCCTTGGCGCTACTACAGGTATTTTCTTGCCCTCTTTTTTGTTTGTTTGGCTGTTAAACCCACTGATACCAAAAATGAGAAAATCTAAGGTGTTAGGCTATTTTCTTGATAGTATAAACGTAGTGGCTGTGGCCATTATGTTGGCAGTACTAATTACTATGAGCAAGCAAACCCTTGTAGATTGGCAAGCTGCTTTTATTGCTTTGATAAGCGGGGTACTTATTTTTAAATTTAAAAAAGTGTCTGTGATGTGGGTGCTAGTTATTGGAGCTATCCTTGGATATGTACTAGGGTTTATTTAACACACACATTGGTATAGGTTTTACTATCTTGCTTATCTAAAGGAAATTATATGAAATTATACGGAATTATTATTTGGATTTGTTTTACATGTTTTTCTGTTAGCGGCCAAAAAATGAGCGGCCAACAACTTCTAGACAAAGCCATTGGGTATCATGACCCCTCTGGAGTATGGCCTACTTTTAATGGCACCCTAGAGGTCTCTATGGTAATGCCAGAGGGGGCAATAAGAGAGAGTGAGATTCAGATCAATTTACCCGAAGAATATTTTAGTTTAAGGGCAAAGACAGATAGCCTTGTCACTACCTATACACTTGATAAACAAATGTGTGAGACTTCTATAAAAGAAATCCCTGCCAACAGTAAAAGAACACCTTGTGAGACTGCCCAGTTGTATAAAAACTATTATACCTATCTCTTTGGGCTACCCATGAAACTCAAAGATCCTGGAACTATTATCTCAGAATATGCAATCAATCAACACTTTAAAGGCAAAGATTATTTGATGCTCAGGGCAAGCTATAAAAAGGAAGTAGGGAGTGATATTTGGCAATTTTATTTTGACCCCACTACCTATGCCATGGAGGTGTATCAATTTTTTAAGGCAGAGCCACAAGGGGAGGGAAAAAACACAGGAGAGTATATCTTACTTAAGGATATCAAGACAATCAATGGCATAAAATTTCCAAAACAGAGAGCTTGGTATTACAACAAAGATGATGGGTATTTGGGGACAGATATTTTACAGTAATAGCCACTAAAAATAAAAAAGGGACACCATGTTTGGTGTCCCTTTTTTTGTATTCTTAAAAATATAATCTTAAGATCCACACATTAAACAATCCTCATCTGGACCGCCGTTTTGTGATTTATTCATCATGTCCTTAAACTCCTGAGCTGTCATTGGCTTTTGCTCTGTGGC
>CAJWXC010000059.1 GCA_913048215.1 uncultured Flavobacteriaceae bacterium
AGGCGCTTCTTCCTCCACAACAGGTGTGTTTGCCGCTACACGTGCAGCGTTAACTGCTTTCTCTGCAGCTAGTGCTTCTGCTTTTAATTTTCCTTTAGCTTCTGCTAGGGATGCCTTTTTGGCCTCCACAGCAGTACCTTTTCCTTCTAGCCATGCATTGAATTTTGCATCTGCTTGTTCTTGGGTTAGGGCTCCTTTTCTAACACCACCGGCCAAATGATTCTTCATCATCACTCCTTTGTAAGAAAGGATTGCTCTGGCAGTATCTGTAGGCTGCGCTCCATTTTGAAGCCATTGTACAGAACCATCAATATCTAGATTGATTTGGGCTGGGTTTGTGTTTGGATTGTAAGTACCTAATTTTTCTAGGTATTTACCATCTCTTTTTGCGCGGGCATCTGCCGCCACGATCCAGTAAAAAGGTTTTCCTTTTTTACCGTGTCTTTGTAGTCTGATTTTTACAGGCATAACATTAATTTTTGAAGTTCACGACTTCGGTTTTAATTTGAAATTTTCAAAGGGATCTTTACCTAGGGTGTCTATAAGACAATTCCTGCTTCCAGATTTTTGAGTGTGCAAAGATACCCTAAATTATATTTGTAATTCAAGCAATTACATTATTTTTTATGCGCTTTGTTACTTCTTTTGCTAGGGCTTTTAATAAATGAGAGAGCCTTTACTAAGAAAGTTTGTTTGCAAGTGCATTTTTAGTGTTTGTTTTTTCTTCACAAATGTGAACAACTAGAGATAACTTTAGAGTTTAAAAAACACATTATTTTTTACATTTACAAGAAGTGTTTTGCAGGTTATTTTCTAGTTGTAAACACATAATTGCTCTTGTTTTTAGGGTTTTTTTAATTTTAAAACTGTGTTGATTTGTATTTAATTTTTGATACCGAAACCACCGGGCTCCCTAGAAATTGGAAAGCCCCATTGACAGATAGTGACAACTGGCCCCGCTGTATACAAATTGCATGGCAGTTGCATGATAGTATGGGCAGGGTTATAGAACATCAAGACTATCTTATAAAGCCAACAGGGTACAACATCCCTTACGATGCAGAGAAAATCCATGGAATTTCTACAGAGTTAGCCCAACAAGAAGGAATTGAACTGTCTTTAATGATAGAAAAGTTTCAACAGGCGCTTTGTAAAACAACTTTTATTGTTGGGCAAAATGTAACTTTTGACCTCAATATTATGGGAGCAGAGTTTTTGCGCCTTGGCATGGAAAATCCCTTGCCTGATATGCCGCTATTAGATACCTGCTCAGAGACAACGGCACAGATGTGTCAAATACCAGGAGGTAGGGGCGGAAAGTTTAAATTACCAACCCTTACAGAATTGCACCAATTTTTATTTAAACAGCCATTCGCTCAGGCACATAATGCCACGGCAGATGTGGAGGCAACAACACGCTGTTTTTTAGAACTTATTCGTCGTCAAATATTTACCCTTGAGGAGCTTGATTGCCCGCCAGATTATTTTAAGCAATTTTCTCTAGAAAATCCACAACCTATATCTCTCATTGGGTTAAAGCATATTAACCTTAAGAAGGCCTCCGAGAAAATAAAAAAACAGTTGGAGGCAACCATGGTCTCAAAGGAGTTCTCCTCAAAGGAGATTAAAGAAAATATTGCGGTATTAAAACAGGCTCCTTTTGCTCATCTTCACAATCATTCTCAATATTCTATTTTACAATCTACCTCAAGCACGCAAGATTTGGTGGATGCCGCAGTGGCAGACAAACAACCAGCGGTAGCTATTACCGATACAGGTAATATGATGGGAGCATTTCATTTTACACGTTCGGTTAATAATCACAATAGATCGCTAAAAGCAGCCTATAAGGCAGACTTGGAGGCATACAATGCCATAGATGACACTGCTTCAGATTTTGACGGGGTAGTGCCAGAAAAACCCAAAGAACCTAGCTATCTAAAAGCAATTGTAGGTTGTGAGTTTTTTGTATGTACTAACCATAAAGATAAAACCCAAAAAGACAATGGGTATCAAATCATACTGGTAGCAAAAAACAAAAAGGGGTACCATAACTTGGCCAAAATGTCTAGCATATCCTATATAGATGGGTTTTACTATGTCCCTAGAATAGACAGGGAAGTGATTTTAAAATACAAAGAAGACCTTATGGTGTTCTCTGGCGGCATGTATGGAGAGATTTCTAGTAAAATTTTAAATGTTGGAGAAAAACAAGCAGAGGATGCACTATTGTGGTGGAAAGAAGCTTTTGGCTCTGATTTTTATTTAGAGATCATGCGTCACGATCAAGAAGATGAAAATAGGGTGAACCAAACCTTAGTTTCATTCTCAAAAAAGCATAAGGTACCTTTAATTGCTGCAAATAACACCTATTATATTGATCAAAAAAGCGCAAACGCTCATGATATTTTGTTATGTGTAAAAGATGGTGAGAAACAAGCTACCCCAGTAGGACGAGGTAGAGGGTATAGGTACGGATTACCAAATCAAGAATATTATTTTAAGAGTCAAGCTGCTATGAAGGCTCTTTTTAAAGATCTTCCTCAGGCCATTGCAACTATTAGTGAGGTTATAGAAAAAGTAACTCCTTTTTCTTTGCAACGAGATGTGTTGCTGCCAAAATTTGACATACCAAAAGAATTTATTGTTGAGAAAGACCAACTCGATGGTGGAAAAAGAGGAGAAAATAAGTTTTTAAAACATCTTACTTTTTTGGGTGCTAAAAAACGTTATCCTGCTCTCACAGGAGAGAGTGAAACTCATAAAAAAGAAGCGAAGGCCATCACAGAGCGTATCAATTTTGAGTTGGATGTAATTCAAAACACAGGCTATCCAGGTTACTTTTTAATTACAGAAGATTTTATAAGAGAGGCAAGAAATATGGGCGTTTCTGTGGGTCCTGGTCGTGGTTCTGCAGCTGGTTCTGTAGTTGCCTATTGTTTATGGATTACAAACATTGATCCTATTAAGTACAACCTGCTTTTTGAGCGTTTTTTAAATCCAGATCGTGTGTCCATGCCGGATATTGATATTGATTTTGATGATGAAGGAAGAAGTAAGGTTATGGATTATGTGATAGAAAAATATGGTAGCAATCAAGTAGCACAAATTATCACCTACGGAACCATGGCAGCAAAATCTGCCATTAGAGATACCGCCCGAGTACTTGATTTACCATTGAGTGATGCAGATCGTGTAGCCAAGTTAATACCAAACATGACCAAGCTTAACAAAATCTTTGGCATGGATGAAAAAGCACTTCGAGGTAAATTTAGGAGTGATGAGCTGCCCAAGGTACAAGAGCTAATCTCCTTGGCAGATGGCACAGATTTAACTTCTCAAACGATAGGGCAGGCAAAAATATTAGAGGGTTCTATACGCAATACTGGTATCCATGCCTGTGGTGTTATTATTACACCAAGTGATATCACCAATTTTGTGCCTGTTGCTCTGGCCAAGGATAGTGATTTGTATGTTACTCAGTTTGATAACTCTGTGGTAGAAAACGCTGGTTTGTTGAAGATGGATTTTCTGGGTCTTAAAACCTTGACACTTATCAAGGACACGGTAAAAATAGTAAAGCACAAACATGGTGTTACTCTAGATCCAGATACCTTCCCGCTTGATGACCAGAAAACCTATGAGCTTTTTCAAAGAGGTGAAACGGTAGGAATATTTCAATACGAATCTGCAGGAATGCAGAAGTACATGAAAGAGTTAAAACCCACTGTTTTTGGTGATCTTATTGCCATGAATGCTCTTTACAGACCAGGTCCATTAGAGTACATCCCCAGCTTTATTAGACGTAAAAATGGAGAAGAAACCATACAGTATGACCTCCCTGCAATGGAGGAGTATTTGGATGAAACCTATGGTATTACCGTGTATCAAGAGCAAGTAATGTTGCTTTCTCAAAAGCTAGCAGATTTCAGTAAAGGTGACGCAGATGTTTTGCGTAAGGCCATGGGTAAAAAGCAAAAAGCCGTTTTGGATAAAATGAAACCTCGTTTTATTAAAAATGCTGTTGCTAATGGACATGATGCAGAAAAACTAGAAAAAATATGGAAGGATTGGGAAGCCTTTGCTAGTTATGCATTCAATAAAAGTCACTCTACCTGTTATGCCTGGATTGCATACCAAACTGCCTATTTAAAAGCACATTACCCTGCAGAATACATGGCAGCAGTTTTGAGCAATAATATGCGTGATATCAAGCAGGTTACTTTTTTTATGGAAGAGTGTAAGCGTATGGGGCTTGAAATTTTAGGGCCAGATGTAAACGAGAGTTTTTATAAGTTTTCTGTAAATGATAGGGGCGCTGTACGTTTTGGTATGGGCGCTATTAAAGGAGTAGGCGCTAACGCGGTTGCAACTATTGTTGAAAACAGAAAAGATGGAAATTACAAATCTATTTTTGATTTGGCTAAGCGCATAGATTTACGTGCCGCTAATAAAAAAGCCTTTGAAAATTTAGTGTTAGGAGGAGGTTTTGACAGCTTTAATAACCATCGGGCTCAATACATGCATGAAGATACAGACGGTATTACTTTTTATGAAAAAGTATTAAAGTATGCCGCACGTTACCAAGAAACAGAAAACAGTAGCCAAGTAAGTTTGTTTGGAGAATCCAGTGAGGTGCAAATTCCCGAGCCTGAAGTACCCCCATGTGAAGATTGGGGAACCATGAAAAAATTAAATTTTGAGAAAGAAGTGGTTGGGGTTTACATTAGCGGACATCCCCTTGATGATTTTCAAGTAGAGATGGACACCTTCACAAACTGCCGGGTGGCAGATTTTTATTCCTTAGAAAAACATATTGGCAAAGAGCTCACCTTTGGAGGTGTGGTTACAGATGTACAACACCGAGAAACCAAAGCAGGAAAAGGCTGGGCTATATTTACCGTTGCAGATTTTGGAGAGAGTTTTGACTTTAAAATATTTAATGAAGACTATCTAAAACTCAGGCATTTTTTGGTCCCTAACACCATTATACATGGTAAAGTTTATATCAGAGAAGGTTGGATAAACAAAGACACTGGCAAAAGAAGTGATCCAAGAATGCAATACAATGGTATGCAACTATTGCATAATGTGATGGATAATCAAGCAAAAAAAATAACCATACAATTACCCATTGAAGACTTGCAGGATGACACGCTCTTATTTTTAAAAGAAATGGTAGCTACCCATAAGGGAGACAAGCAACTTTTTTTCACCATATATGAGCTTGAAAATAAAATAAAACTCAACATGCCAAGTAGAACCCATAAAGTGAACATCAGCAATGAGTTTTTAAAAGAGCTTCAAGATCGGCAACTAAAATATCGATTAAACTAAGTAAAAAAGTGAATTAATTGTATAAGTAAAATCAATTATACCATTATTGAAACTGATACTTTCACTAGGCGTTTTACTACAAAATTTAACTACTTTTGAAATCAAATTATTAATGTAATTTTCTCTGTAGAGAAATCAAAAAAAATAGAATTATGGCATTAGAAATAACAGACGCAACATTTGAAGAAATAGTATTAAAAAGTGACAAGCCCGTGTTGGTAGATTTTTGGGCTGCTTGGTGTGGACCTTGCCGTATGGTTGGACCTATCATTGACCAAGTAAGCAATGACTATGAAGGTAAAGCGGTGGTAGGAAAAATGGATGTAGATGCAAACCAAGAATTTGCTGCAAAATATGGAGTGCGTAACATTCCAACGGTACTGGTGTTTAACAACGGAGAATTGGTTGGACGTCAAGTAGGTGTTGCACAAAAAAGTGTGTATGCAGAAGCCATAGACAGCCTCTTGTAATAAATAAAATAATATAAGTTAAAAGGCTTGGCATTATGTCAAGCCTTTTCTATTTTTAAGCAAACTATGAATCTTTATTTCTCGTAAAAATTTATAGCTAAGTAATGTTGTATAAAATAAAGTGTTCAAATGCAGTTGTGCACGCCCACAGATTATAAATAACCGCCACCCTGCATCTATGGCATAAGTATAAACACAATATGAGTACTCAAAAGAAATCTAAAGTACAAGACACAATAGAAAGCCAACAACTAAATGATCGCACACTATTTTTATGGGGCGGGGTAGATGATAAAACAGCCCGTCATGTGGTAGACCGTTTACTATATCTAGATTCTTTAAATCATGATGAGATTAAGTTTTACATTAATAGTCCAGGAGGCTATGTAACAAGTGGGTTCTCTATATATGATACCATCAAACAGATTAAATCTCCAGTATCCACCATTTGTACGGGATTGGCCGCAAGTATGGGAAGTTTACTTTTGAGTGTTGGAGAAAAAGGGCGCAGATTCATACAACCACACGCGCGGGTTATGATACACCAACCAAGTGGTGGGGCTAGAGGACAGGCAAGCGATATTGAAATAACAGCCCAAGAGATTTTAAAAACCAAACAGATTAGTGCTCAGATTTTGGCTGATAATTGCGGGCAGACCTATGATAAAATCATGAAGGATTTTCAGAGAGACCATTGGATGGATGCCTCTGAGAGTATGAGCTATGGAATTGTAGATGGAATTTTAGAATAAGAGTAACCAACCAAACACTAATTGGGTGAACTTAGAAAAGGAAATTAATGAAATAGTAGGGTTTAAAAACCTAGAACTACTCGCCACCCAGGTGGTAGAGGGATTTATTTCTGGTTTGCACAAATCTCCATTTCATGGGTTTTCTGCAGAATTTGCAGAGCATAAAATTTACAATAATGGTGAAAGCACCAAACACATTGATTGGAAACTTTTTGCCAAAACAGACAAGCTTTACACAAAGCGCTATGAGGAAGAAACTAATTTGCGTTGCCACCTTATATTAGACAATAGTAGCTCGATGCATTACCCGGCCAAAGGAGAAATGCATATTAAAAGTCTCAATAAAATTGGCTTTTGCTCACTAGCGAGCGCTGCTATTATGAATTTAATGAAACGCCAGCGTGACTCTGTGGGGATGAGCATATACAGCGATCACTATGAGTTTTACAGCAACGAAAAAGCAAGTGAGCGTCATCACCAAAAGTTATTACAACAACTCAATAAAGCTATTGGGAGTAAAAGCAGTGGTGTACAAACAAAAACGTATGCCCATTTACATTTAATTGCCGAAAAATTAAAGCGTAGAAGTTTGGTCTTTTTGTTTACAGACATGTTTCAAAGTGATAAAGAACAGCACGAGCTTTTTGAGGCCTTACAACATCTAAAGTATAATAAACACGAAGTTGTCTTGTTTCATACCTATGATAAAGAGAAAGAACTTCGTTTTGATTTTAATAACCGACCAAAAAAGTTTGTTGATATAGAGACCTCAGAGCATATAAATCTGTATCCAGATAACGTGAAACAGTCTTATGAAGCTGCAGTACAATCCTACTTTGATACCCTAGCTTTAAAATGTGGTCACTATAGAATTAAGTACGTTCCTGTAGATGTAAATGAAAATTTTAATACCATTCTTACTACCTATTTGGTGGAGCGTGCAAGGTTTGGTTGATGGGTTTTGTAAGACACCATAGGCATACCATAGCATTACAAAAAAAAATAGAAATATTTAAAATAAATGTTTGCAGTTATCATTGGTAGTTTTATATTTGCACTCGCTTCTAGAGATAGAAGTTATAGACAAGCTTTTAAAGTCTTTAAAATAGTAGCACGGTCTGGTAGTTCAGTTGGTTAGAATACCTGCCTGTCACGCAGGGGGTCGCGAGTTCGAGTCTCGTCCAGACCGCAATAAAATGTTGTGTTGAGTCCTTTAAATAGGACTTGTGGTTTAGTAATAGACCGATGAGAAGCTTATCCAAATGGATGGGCTTTTTTTGTTTAGGAATTTGTCGTAATTTCGAGACAAAAAGTATACATGAGCACATCAAATAATCCTATCCCAGAGCCATACAACGTTAAAGCACCTATACATTCAAACAAATACTTAGTCAACGGTGTTCTTAAACAGTGGGATGGTGAAAAAGCGGAGGTATATTCACATATTTATTACAAAGATGGAGCGCCAACATTGTTGGGTTCAGTTCCTGATATGGATTCAAAGGCTGCCAAGGAGGCTATAAACTCTGCGGTTGCTGCTTTTGATAGAGGGAAGGGTGATTGGCCAACCATGAAAGTGAAGGATAGAATTGCTTGCATGATGACTTTTGTCGAAAAGATGAGGCCACATAGAGAAGAGGTAGTAAGGCTACTGATGTGGGAAATAGGAAAGACTAAAAATGATGCCTACAAAGAATTTGATAGAACCATAGATTATATCCTTGATACTATTGAGGCCTATAAAAAACTGGACAGAAAGAGCGCCAGGTTTGATAATCAAAGTGGAATATTTGCTCATATAAGAAGAAGTCCTCTTGGTGTTGTACTTTGCCTTGGACCTTATAACTATCCATTAAATGAAACTTTTTGTTTGCTGATCCCGGCTTTGATTATGGGTAATACAACCATATTTAAACCAGCCAAGCTTGGGGTGCTATTAATTACTCCATTACTTGAGGCATTTCAAGAAAGCTTTCCGCCAGGGGTAGTAAACATAGTTTTTGGTCGTGGCAGAAAAATTGCTGCCCCAATAATGCAAACTGGTTTTGTTGATGTACTTGCTTTAATAGGCCATAGTACATCTGCAGTAGCACTTCAAGATGAACACCCATTTAAAAACAGATTGAGATTAATTTTAGGTCTTGAAGCAAATAACCCAGCAATTATTCTTCCAGATTCAGACCTTGATCTTGTGGTGCGAGAGTGTATTGCTGGCACACTATCCTATAATGGGCAGCGGTGTACAGCATTAAAAGTACTATTTGTACATACAGATATAGTAGCAGAATTTAATAAGCGATATGCAGCAGCTGTTGATGCATTAAAATTTGGATTACCATGGGAAGACGGGGTTTTTCTTACCCCACTTCCAGAAAAAAACAAACCAGCATATATAGATGGATTAATAAAGGATGCTGTTTCAAAAGGGGCAGAGGTTTTAAACCAACGAGGTGGTGAACTAAGCGAGAATTATTGTTATCCAGCCGTTTTGTATCCTGTCACCACAGATATGAAAGTGTTTCAAGAAGAACAATTTGGTCCTGTTGTCCCTATCATACCATTCACTAATATTGATGAACCACTTGATGCAATTGCTAGCTCACAATATGGACAGCAAGTAAGTCTTTTTGGTAAAGACACCAAGCAGTTAGGCCCTCTTATAGATATCCTTGCCAATTTAGTTTGTAGAGTTAATTTAAACAGTGCATGCCAGCGTGGGCCAGATATTTATCCATTTACAGGAAGAAAAAATTCTGCAGTAGGAACCTTAAGTGTCTTTGACGCATTAAGGAGTTTTTCAATACGTAGTTTTGTTGCCTCCAAAGACAACCCATACAACAATGAAATTATTGAAAAATTATTACAATCAAAAGATTCAAACTTTATAAACACAGACTATCTATTGTAGAAAGGTTGTGTACTTTTAAAGCTCAACGGCAATCTCATTTTTTCTAAAAAACAAATCATAGGGAGGATTGTACCCAAAGCAGTAAAATTGATTGCTGTGCTTGATACCATTAGCTTTTAAAACGGCAATTAATGCTTCTTTATGCTCTTTAATTGTGGCATCACTAGCCCATCCAGAAAAGGTTATTACTGCCATCGATTTTTCTGGTTCTTGTTTAAAGGTAATCTCTGGTTGATTGGGTTTTGGCAGGGCATCTTTTTTGATTGCCTGGGGAACCATAAACCCCATAGATGGCTGATCACCTAAAGACATGCTAACGGGAGAAGTCATTGCAATTTTTTCGTTACGTGCATTGGCTCCAAATATGTACCCACCTAATTTAGAAAACCCTTTGCTTGCATTTTGTTTATACCCTTGGTTTGCAAGAGATACGTTGGTAAATAACCTTGCTTTATAGTTTCTGATTTCTATACCTTCCACCACATCTGCTACAGTGTAAGGGTACATCTCAATATTTGTACTACTTCTATGAATAAAAAACTGGGCCACAATAAATAATACAGCTACTGATCCAACTACTATATATACTGTTTTCATTGTTTTAATTTATAGTGAATACACCAACCTGAATGTTATAAATCTTGGTTGTATGAACGTCTCTGAGGTGAATACCGAAATGTTACTGGCATTGTTTTGAACTTGAGAATCTATACCTAGAATGTTTGTGGCACGAATTTCATATTCAAGGTTAGCATCTTTATCTTTTCTGTAAGAGAGTGATGCATTCCATGTTTGAAATGAATTGATTTCCTCCACCTCATCACTGAGTCTATTATACGTAAAATCTGTTCTTAGGGTGAATGCTTTTTTGATGTAGGCATCAAATTCTATAGAGGGGGCATTGGTTGTAAAAGTAGTAGAGCTCGTTCCTTGATCGTTTTGAGCAATGGTATGTCTGTAACGTAGTGTTACATTTGGAGCCACTTTAAAAGTAGTGCGTACACTAGGGGTATAGCTTTGAGTGAATCCCTCATTTACAGATTGTCTGCCTTGAACGAATTGATTTATTTTACTGTAATTTAAATTCACATTTAAACTTCCTCTAATTTTTCCGAAGGTTCTCTGTAATCTTCCAAAAGCAGAGACGGTCTCATCTGCAAACCCAGAATTAAAATAGGTGCTAGTTCTAATTACATTTTCAAAGTCTGTTAAACTTCTAATTTGGTCTATGTTTTTTGAATATGCAACACGTGCAAATACATTGGTGTAATTAAATAAATTAAAGCTTCTGTAAAACAAACTTACATTGTGTGATAGTGCATTTTGCAGATCGGGATTACCGTATTGTATGTTGTTAAAACTGTTCAAGATAATACCCTCTGCCAATTTGGTAACGTCTGTAAACTGGTTTTTCATGTTGTAGTTAAACGTCAAACTCTCACTTTTCTTGAGTTGGATACGAGTTTCAAAATCTGGCAGTAGTCTAAAGAAGTCTTCTCCATATTGTACTCCAAACTGAGTATTTTTGTTAGAGTATGCATGTACAGAAAATCCAGGAGTAATAGTAAAAATACCTGCTTTAAACCTATAATGAACTCCCAAATACAAATCACTAAAATCATACTGAGTATCATTGATTGCTCTCCCTGCATTAAAGGTAGGTGTTGGCTCAAAAAAGACGCCATTTTCTAAAAACTGGAAAATATTTGAGTTAAAACCTTGCCTGCTTACAATACTACCAAGGGTAATGTTTATGTTACTTTTATTGTTAATGATGTTGTAATAATCTAGTTTGGCATCCAATTGGTTAGATTTGATACGCCTGTTTTGATTTAAATTATAATTAGTTAAGTTTTGATTGAGTCCAAGGGCCGCTGCGGTACTGTCATAAGCATCTTGCTCTTCTGGAAATAGAGGGTTATTATTGGCAGGATCATTGCCCAGTA
>CAJWXC010000060.1 GCA_913048215.1 uncultured Flavobacteriaceae bacterium
TAGGAGGTATTGTTTGTGATAAGTCTGTAAAGGTTGCCGGAGATGTTTTTACCAATGATATTGTGTATTACATGCGTACCCAACACAATTTATATGTTGGAGATAGAACTGCCGAAAAAATAAAAATACAAATAGGAGCTGCCACTGAGGATCTTGAACTTCCACCAGAAGAGATGGCCGTACAGGGTCGTGATCTACTTACAGGAAAACCAAAACAAGTGATGACTGGATACCGTGAAATTGCAAAAGCACTTGACAAATCTATCCTAAGAATCGAAGACGCTGTGATGGAAACCTTATCACAAACACCTCCAGAACTAGCTGCAGATATATACAACACTGGTATTTATCTAGCGGGCGGAGGATCAATGCTAAGAGGTCTAGACAAACGTTTATCTCAAAAAACAGACCTACCTGTATACATTGCAGAAGATCCATTGAGAGCTGTTGTGCGTGGAACAGGTATTACCCTTAAAAACCTTCCCAAATACAAAAGCGTGTTAATTGGTAAAGGATAAGAAATGGTGATACAATGATTATTTGATTTATATCAAAAATCATCTGCATTAAAAACATTCATTAAAATAGTATTTCTTGACACGATAAATTCATGCAGCAAATTATTTCATTCTTTATTAAGAACAAAAATTTTCTGTTGTTTGCTGTATTGTTTTTAATTTCCTTTATTCTAACACTTGAGTCTCATTCCTACCACAATAGCAAACTTGTAAGTTCTACAAATTTTTTTAGCGGTAAAATCTACAAAGTAAGCTCCTCTATCACAGATTATTTTGACCTCAAAGAGCAAAACAAATCCCTCCTAGAGCAAAATAGTATGCTTTTAGAATTTCAAGCAAATAGCACCAAACCTACGTCACAAAAAATGTTGGATAGTACCCTATCAAGAAACTTTAGTTTTACTGATGCCATGGTCATTAACAATGTGTATGGTAAAACAAATAATCACATTACCATAGACAAAGGCCACAATGACTCTCTAGAGGTGGATATGGGTGTTATAACCTCCAAGGGTCTGGTGGGTATTGTTAACAAAACAAGTGGTAAATACGCCAGGATACAATCTGTGTTAAACACAAGAAGTCAAATTAATGCACAACTCAAAAAATCAAAACATTTTGGATTTTTAACCTGGAACACACAAAACCCTCATGTTGTACAACTCACAGAAATCCCTAAATTAGCGCCTATTGCTATTGGAGACACAATTATTACTGGAGGGAATTCTTCCATATTCCCTAAGGGTATTTTAGTGGGCAGTATTGCAAACTATACCCTAGAGAATAACGATAGTTATACCGTAGATGTAAAACTTTTTAATGACATGACTAATCTAAGCCATGTGTATGTAATTAAAAACAAAAACAAACAAGAGATTATTCAACTTCAATCCAATAACGATGCAGAATAATCAAATCTTTATAAATACAGTTCGCTTTTTTATTTTAATGCTATTGCAAGTCATTGTATTAAACCACATTAATTTGCTTGGGTATGTAAATCCATATGCATATATAATTTTTATACTATTGTTCCCCTTTGATGGAAACAAGACACTGCTCATTTTGTTAAGTTTTTTATTAGGTCTTTGCATTGATATGTTTTCAGATTCTGGGGGTGTTCATGCAGCTGCTTGTGTTCTTATTGGTTTTTTACGGCCTATTTTACTGAAATTTTCTTTTGGTGTGAGTTATCAATACAATGCAGTAAAATTAAATAAAGTTACTTTCAAAGAACGATTGTTATACATCATACTTATGGTGTCTATACATCATTTTATGTTGTTTAGTTTAGAAGTTTTTAGCCTATCTCATATTTCTTTAATACTCAAATCAACACTATTTTCTGGAATATTCAGTACACTGCTAATTTTATGCATACTACTTTTATTTAAAAGAAAAGAAAACTAGAAACGTTAAATAAATAAGCACCACTGATATATAAAATGAGAAAATTTTTATTGCTTTTTATTGTTCTTGTTACTGCCTTTGTATTTGCAGGGAGGTTGTTTTATCTGCAAATTTATGACACTTCTTTTGCAAAGCTTTCTGAGAATAATGCTGTAAAAACAGTGTATGATTTTCCACAAAGAGGCTATATATTTGACAGAAATGGCGCCTTATTGGTTCAAAATCAGCCTTCCTACGATGTAATGGTGATACCAAGAGAGGTTAAAGATCTTGATACTTTAGCTATTTGTGAATTACTTGACATATCAAAAGACAAATTTCTAAAGAAACTAGCTCGAGCAAAACGATATTCTCCTCGTTTGGCATCACCAATGGTGCCACAGCTTACTAAAGAAGAATATGCCTCTTTGTCTGAAAAAATACATAAGCATCATGGCTTTTTTATTCAAAAAAGATCACTGAGAGACTATGAGGTTTCACACTCGGCAAATGTTCTTGGATATATTAGAGAAGTAGATCAAAATATTATTGACAGAAACCCTGCCTATGAATTAGGAGAAATAATAGGGATGACTGGCATCGAAAAACAATATGAAGAAATTTTACGAGGGACAAAAGGAGTAAAATACATTCAAAAGGACAGATTTAATAGAGATATAGGTGCCTACAAAAACGGTGTTTTTGACACACTCCCAAAACGCGGAAAAGACATCACTCTCACTATTGATGCCACACTTCAGGCCTACGGAGAAAAACTATTTACCAACAAAAGAGGAGGTATTGTTGCCTTAGAACCATCATCGGGAGAGATTTTATCTCTGGTAACTGCACCCTATTATGATCCTGGATTATTGGTGGGTAGAGAACGCTCAGAAAATTTTACCAAACTTTATTATGACACCATAGCCATCCCACTTTTTGACAGAGGTCTTAAAGCAGAATACCCTCCAGGTTCTCCATTTAAAACCCTAACAGCACTTATTGCCATGCAAGAAAATGTAGTGAGACTTAATGAACAAATTGAATGTCGCGGTGGGTATTATTATGGAAAAAGAGGTCGTAAATTAGGATGCCATGAGCACAAAAGCCCAATAAATTTACAGGGAGGAATTGCCAAATCTTGTAACACCTATTTTTGTACCGTTTACAAACGTGTGATTGAAAAATATAATACCCCACAAAAGGGGATTGATAATTGGAGAAATCATTTAGTAAGTTTTGGCCTTGGAAACTACCTTGGATATGATTTACCCGTAGGCAGTAAGGGTAAAATACCCAATTCAAAAACCTATGACGCTAAATATCCAAACAACAACTGGTATGCAACAGCTACCATTTCAAATGCTATTGGCCAAGGAGAGGTGCTATTAACCCCCATACAGATGGCAAACTTTACAGCAGCCATAGCAAATAGGGGTTGGTGGGTACGCCCTCACATGATTAAAAAAATACAAGATCATGATACCATAAATAAAAAGTTTAACCGCATAAACAAAACGAGTATAGAGCCCAAGTACTTTGATCCCATTATAGAAGGCATGCATGATGTATATAGAGACGGAACAGCTTCTTTTTTAAAAATACCTGACATAGAAATTTGCGGAAAAACCGGAACTGCAGAAAACTTTAAAAAAATTGATGGCCGTGTAAAACAACTTACAGATCACTCTGTTTTTGTTGCCTTTGCTCCGAAAGACAACCCGAAAATTGCCATTGCTGTTTTTGTTGAAAACGGTTATTGGGGTGCGCGTTGGGCAGGAAGAATTGCCAGTTTAATGATAGAAAAGCACATAAAAGGTGAAATCACTAGAAAAGATATGGAGACATTTGTTTTAAACGGATCTTTGGAAGAGGAGTACAACAAACCTTATGCTGGAGGGCCCTTTAAAATCAATCAATAATGGCTGGAATAAAAAACACTTTAAAATTTGATTGGATTCTTATCCTGCTATTTTTATCTCTGGTAAGTATTGGGTGGGTAAACATCTATTCTGCATCATACAGCGAATCTGGAGGTAGCTTTTTTGACTTTAGCAATATTTACACCAAGCAGCTACTTTGGATTTTTCTTAGTTTTATACTTATCACATTTATTTTAGCCCTTGAAGCCAAGTTTTATGAACGGTTCTCAAGTATAATTTACCTGGTTTCATTACTCACACTTCTGGGGCTGTATGTGTTTGGAAACAATGTAAACGGCGCTACATCGTGGTATTTAATTGGACCAGCAAGTATACAACCTAGTGAGTTTGCCAAAGCCGCTACTGCCCTGGCTCTCGCAAAATATGCCAGTGATATCCAAACCAACATGGATGCCTTTAAAGATCAACTCAAAGCATTTATTATTCTGGCCCTTCCTGCTATTTTTATTATTCCACAGCCAGATCCGGGAAGTGCCTTAATTTATGTTGCTTTTATTTTCCCTTTGTACAGAGAGGGTCTCCATTTTGTCTATTTATTGCTTGGTTTTTTTGCCGCAGCACTTTTTGTCGGGACGTTGCTTGTAGGTGCTCCGTGGATTGGTCTTTTAGTAGGGCTAATAGCCATGGGTATCTTTCTTAAAAATAAAAAACAAAAGCAAAAGCCCTCCGGTTTTAAATATGCAACCATTGCCATTGCGTGTATTAGTTTTGCTTTTTCTGTGAGTTATATATTTAACAATGTTTTCGAACAACGACACAGAGATAGATTTAATATTGTGCTAGGAAAAGAAATAGACACCAAAGGGATTGGCTACAACACCAACCAAAGTGAAATTGCTATTGGAAGCGGTGGATGGTTTGGTAAGGGTTGGACACAAGGCACACAGACCAAAGGAAATTTTGTGCCAGAACAACATACAGACTATATATTTAGCACCGTGGGTGAAGAATGGGGTTTTATAGGTAGTCTAGGGGTGGTTATTTTATTTATCTTTTTGATAATAAGAGTCCTTGTACTGGCAGAGCAGCAAAAGAGCCAATTTGCGCGTATATATGGCTATAGTGTAGGAGCTATCCTTTTCTTTCACTTTTTTATAAATGTAGGGATGGTAACTGGGTTATTCCCTACCGTGGGTATTCCGCTCCCATTCTTTAGCTACGGTGGGTCTGGACTATGGGGTTTTACTATTTTACTCTTTATTTTTGTAAGACTTGATGCCTCAAATTATTACTATACCTAAAGAGTATTAATTTTTAACATCTAGGGCATCCCTAAGGGCATTACCCACCAACATAAAAGCGGTTACTAAACTCATAATTGCTAGACCTGGAATAATTGCCAGATAAGGCTTACCCAACACAATATAGCTGTAATGATCTTTTATAATACCTCCCCAGCTAGGCATTGGAGGTTGGGCTCCAATGCCCAAAAAGCTAAGCCCACTCTCTATAAGGATTGCCCCTGCAAAATTTGCAGCGCTAATGATAATAACTGGCGCCATAATATTGGGTAGTATGTGTTTTGTGATAATTCTATAATCTGTAAAACCCAGTGCTCTGGCAGCTGTCACATACTGCTTTTGTTTTACACTCATTACCTGTCCTCTGACTACTCTTGCAACCTCAACCCACATGGTGAGCCCTACGGCTATAAAAACTTGCCAAAAACCTTTTCCAAGAGCCAATGTAATGGCAATAACCAACAAAAGAGTTGGAATAGACCATGTTACATTGATAATCCACATTATTATGGCATCTGCCTTCCCACCAAAATAACCTGCAATAGCTCCCAATGAAACACCAATTAGTAATGATATAAAAACTGCTACAAAACCAATTGCTAAAGAAATACGTATACCAATTAACATTCTACTGAGTAGATCTCTGCCGTATTTATCTGTGCCTAACAAAAATGTTTGTTCTCTGATATATTTGTTTGGAATCTGGCTTGGAGCCGCAAGATTTGGAAACTGATCAAGTGAAAATTCTTTTGTAAGTCCAGAACCATCCTCAGTATATTGTGAGATAGAAATACCATTTTCTAAAATACTGTAACTACTTATTGGTATTTCTGTAGTCGCGTTTTTACTACCAAAGAAAAAAGTGTAAAAATTCTTTTTTGGAGCCACCCCAGCAGGTAACACAAGCATGGTAACATTAAATCCTGGTGCCTTGGAATGAATAGACAAGTGCATTTGATTTGCATTTTCACTGTTATCTGGCGCCAAAGCATAAGCAAAAGTTGCCACTAGTACAGCCAATGTTAAAAAAGCAACACTTAACATTCCCCAAAAGTTTTTACAAAACTTTTGAAAGGCTAATTGTGATAATGATGTGGCTTTTTTCACAAAGTAAATGTAGCAAAACTTAAACAATTCTAAGGCAGAAAAAAACCTGCTACAATCATCAGATAATAGCAGGTTTTAGTAATGGTACTAAATTTTTAGTTTTTCAATTTTAATGTATTTCCATTTTTTATACTGGCTTGTTTTAAATCTTGCAAAACACTAATTGCCTCCTCAACGTACACATCTTTGGTTAGATTTTTATGCCATCTTTTACGTTTCTCAACCAAAGTAGTATCTTCTCGCATTAAAACCAGCTCATCAGCCAGTGAGCGATAACTTAATTTGTTATCATAGGTATCTAAAGAGTCAAATTTCTTTACAGCTTCCTTATTTTCATCTATCTGCTTGCTGTAGGCAGTTAGATTAAGGGTCACATCCATTTGGTCACGACGCGCTTTGATATACATTGCATTTTGTTCGATAAGCTTTAATTGATTGTTTTGAGCAATGCGCAATTTACTTTTATCTACAGTTGCCTGATAGTCAATATAACCCTCCCAAAGTTTATAGGTAGCTGGAGTAATTTTATCATAAGGCAATGGATTGTCATAATCTCGCTCTCCAACATCAAAATAACTGTACCGATCTGGCATCACCACATCACTTTTAACGCCTTCTAACTGCGTAGAGCCCCCGTTTACTCTATAAAACTTTTGTGTGGTTAACTTCAATGCACCCATGTCACCTTGATCATTTTTACGCAACCATCTGTTTAAATCTACTACATTTTGAACCGTACCCTTTCCGTAAGTTTGCTTGCTTCCAATTATAATAGCTCTTTTGTAATCTTGCATGGCAGCAGCCAAAATCTCTGAGGCAGATGCAGAAAGCTCGTTTACTAAAATAACAAGAGGGCCCTCCCACACAATGGCAGGGTCTTGATCTTCTAAAACATCTTTTGAACCATCACTACTTGCAACTTGTACAACTGGACCCTTTTTAATGAAAAGACCTGCAATATCTACTGCCGTTCTGAGTGAACCTCCTCCATTGTTTCTTAAATCTAGCACCAAACCTTCTATCCCCTCTTTCTTGAGACTGAGGATTTCTTCTTTAATATCTGTAGCTGCATTACGCTCCTTATAGTTTTGCATGTTAAAATAAAATGCAGGCAAATTAATGAGGCCATACGTGTTCTTTTGCTTGGTAATTATGGTAGATTTTGCATAGGTTTCTTCCAACTCTACGACATCACGTGTAATTGTTTCTTCTCGTATTGATCCATCTACTCCCTTTACCGTAAGTATTACCTTTGAGCCCTTGGGTCCTTTAATTAATTTTACTGCATCATCAATTCTCATCCCAACAATACTTACCGGCTCCAGTTCATCTTCTTGTCTAACTTTCAATAATACATCTCCTACCTCTATATGTTCGCCACGCCAAGCGGGACCGCCACTAATAACCTCCATTACATTTATATAGTCTTTCTTTTTTTGAAGTCTAGCTCCTACACCTTCAAGTTTTCCTGACATACGCTGATCGAAACGATCTTTGTCTGGAGGCGCCATATAATTGGTATGTGGGTCAAACTGTTCTACAATTGTGGTTAAAAAAATTGCAAAATAATCTTTGCGTTGCAAATCATCTGTAAAATCATAATACTCCTCTAAGTTTGTTTGGGTTGAAGCTCTTGATTTTTCTTCTAATTCTTTATCTGTTAAATCCTCGTTTACACTGGCAATATACTTTTTTGACTCTTTAAGAGCAGCAGCCTTTCTTTGATCTGCGGTTTGTTTTTCTTCTAAAAAATCATAATAGGTGGAGATGGTAGAAAACTTTAATTGTTTTCTCCAACGCTCCTGCAACTGCTTTTTGGTTGTTGCATAACTTGAGGCATCATAATCCACATTGATGATTTCATCTTTTGAATAATCAAAAGCACTACTAAGTGCATTTTGATATAGTGTTTTTGACTCTTCCATACGCAGCACCAGACGGCTGTAAACCAAATTAAAAAAAGACAAATCTTTTATTTTTAATTGATCATCAATCTGTAGTTTGTACTGCTCAAATTCTTGAATATCTTGCTCTAAAAAATAACGTTTGATAGGATCTACCCCATCAATAAACTTAGTGTATACAGCCATAGAAAAAGCATCGTCCATACTTGGGGATGCATAATGCCATTTTTCAAGAACATAGGTTACCAGATCAATTAAAAGTTTGTCTTTTTCTGGATTATCAAAGCTTTTGGTGGTAAAGCTGCAAGATGCCGCCGCTACAAAAACTGCCAACAAGAGTACTTTAAAATTCTTTTTCATCAATTGCATATACTGTCTTTTTAAGTAAGGTTAAAAATATATAAAAAACCATGCCAAGCCGCTTTATAATTCCTATTTTTTTGTTAATAGATGGCTAAAAATTGTTATTTTTCTCAATGTATATACATACAATTAATAACTGTATTTTTGTAATAGAAATAAAGCACCAATGAACGCAAAAAAACCATTAATTTTAGTCACTAATGACGATGGCATTACGGCCCCAGGAATTAGAGCACTCATTGAAATAGCAACTACTTTTGGAGACGTTGTTGTGGTAGCACCTGACGCGCCCCAAAGTGCAATGGGCCATGCTATAACCATTAACGACACCATATATTGTAATAGTATAATAATTGATAAAGCTGCTCCTCAAAAAGAATATAGCTGCAGCGGTACTCCTGTTGATTGCGTGAAAATTGCTATCAATGAATTACTAGACAGAAAACCAGACATGTGCCTAAGTGGTGTAAACCATGGCAGTAATTCTTCTATCAATGTGATATATAGCGGTACGATGAGTGCAGCTGTTGAGGCTGGAACCGTCGGGATTCCATCTATCGGGTTTTCTTTACTAGACTACTCCTTAGAGGCAGATTTTGAACCTGCAAAAAAATACATCAAACTAATGATTGAAAAATGTCTTACTCAAGGACTCCCCTCGGGAGTTGTCCTTAATGTAAACATCCCAAAACTATCTGAAGAGAAAATTAAGGGCATAAAAGTGTGCAGACAAGCAGATGCCTATTGGCAAGAAAAATTTGACAAAAGAACAAGCCCTCTGGGCAAAGATTATTACTGGCTTACAGGAGCATTTATCAACAAAGACAAAGGTGAAGATACAGATGAATGGGCACTTGCCAATGGATACGTATCTGTGGTACCCGTTCAATTTGATTTAACTGCTCACCACGCCATAAAAGACATTAATACCTGGGATTTATAGATGAAAAAACAACTAACAATAGGCTTTCTAACGGGGATCATTGCAAATGCTGTGGGAGTAGCTATATGGATAGCTGTTATATCCTTTATAAAAGGAACAAGCTTCTCAGAGGTTTTTAATTTTTATATACAAACTGGAGACACATGGGCAGTACTTACTTTAGGCGCTTTACCAAACCTGGCATTGTTTTTTGGTTTTTTAAAGTTTGATAAAGAGTATAGGGCTAGAGGTGTTGTAATAGCTACATTTATGACAGCCATTACAGCATATATATTATATTTTAATTAATTTTTGTTTCTGAAAATCTAGAACGATACACCATATGAAGTATTATATCATTGCAGGAGAGGCCTCAGGAGATTTACACGGTGCAAATCTGATCAAATCAATAAAGGGTAAAGACTCAGAAGCTAGTTTTAGGTTTTGGGGCGGAGATTTAATGCAACAACAAACCAAAGGTCTTGTAAAACACTACAGAGATCTTGCTTTTATGGGGTTTATTGAAGTTCTTTTTAACCTAAGAACTATTTTTAAAAACATATCAATTTGTAAAAAAGATATAACGAGCTTCCAACCAGATGTGATAATTTTTATTGACTATCCTGGATTTAATTTGCGTATTGCCAAATGGGCAAAGAAAGAAGGTTTTAAAACACATTATTATATTTCTCCTCAAATATGGGCCTGGAAAGAAGGAAGAATCAAAGACATCAAAACAGATGTGGATGCCATGTACGTTATTCTTCCCTTTGAAAAAGATTTCTACCAAGACAAACATAATTTTCCTGTACATTTTGTTGGACATCCCCTTATTGACGCAATTAGCAATAGAGAAAAAACAACCACAGAGGCATTTGCCGCTGTTCATGGGCTAGACCAAAGACCCATTATTGCACTGCTGCCAGGAAGCAGAAAGCAAGAGATATCAAAAATGCTGCGTATAATGCTCTCTATTACAAAAGACTTTGAAAACTACCAATTTGTAATAGCGGGAGCCCCTAGTCAGCAGGCGTCATTTTATGCGCCTTTTTTAAACAAACAAAATGTACATCTATTGTTAAACAAAACCTATGATTTACTAACTGTATCTCATGCGGCGCTTGTAACCTCTGGAACAGCTACCCTAGAAACAGCACTCTTTAAAGTGCCACAAGTTGTTTGCTACAAAGGAAACGCGATATCTGTAGCCATAGCAAGGCAAGTTGTTAAGCTTAAATACATTTCTTTGGTAAATCTTATTTTAGATAAAGAGGTGGTTACAGAGCTCATTCAGGGAGATTTTAACACCCAACGCTTGTCCAAAGAACTCAATAAGATCCTAGACAAGAACAATAGAGCTTCGTTGCTTAAATCTTACGGGGTCTTAGAGCAAAAACTTGGAGGAATTGGCGCAAGTGATACCACAGGGCAGTTAATAGTTGACGCGGTAAGGTAAAAAGTTACAATCATCATTAAAAGCAAATTTGCGCAACTCAAAACAAAGCGGTTTATAAAAATTTAGTACTTTTAAAACAGCTCCCGTTGTTATAGGTCATTGTTACCTATAGTTTGAAACATTCCAACGTATTTATAATTTTAACAGCCATAGCGCTAGCTATGGGGATTACCATTGGTTTTTTTAAGGCCTATTGCCTGCCGGTATTACTGCCAGTGGTTTGTTTGCTACTTGTGGTAATGGGTGTTTTTTGGTACACAAATAAAAATAGCTTTTATAACACCCCATGGTTTGGGGTCATACTGTGTCTGTTTTTTATAGCTGTTGGGTGTTATCGCTATCAAAATACAATTCCTGCATTTCAACAACAGCATTATATTCATAGCCTAAGGCAAGAAAAACAAGTAGTACAACTACAGATTACAGAAGTCTTAAAACCAAACACCTATAATTATAAATACCGAGCCACCGTAGAGGCTGTAGATG
>CAJWXC010000061.1 GCA_913048215.1 uncultured Flavobacteriaceae bacterium
TGCTAAAGAAATTATTGGAAACGAATCTCAAGAACGTATGGGCTTGGTCATTGGTGAAAAAGACATTAGCAAATTGCAACGTATCGCAGATAGAGAACGATCTCCAATGTACCAAGTGGGAGAAGTTACTGCAGATCATCAATTTACTTTTGAGAGTAAAAAAACAGGAGAAAAACCCATGGATTTTGCTTTAAGTGATATGTTTGGAAGTTCTCCAGAAACAATCATGAGAGATACCACCATAGATAGAAATTATAACGCTGCTGTGTATGATGTATCTGATATTAAAAATTATATCGCTGCGGTATTAAGCCTTGAGGCTGTAGGGTGTAAAGACTGGTTAACCAATAAAGTAGACCGCTGTGTAACGGGTAAAGTAGCAAAACAACAGTGCGCCGGGCCTTTACAATTACCACTCAATAACTGTGGAGTGATGGCACTAGATTATAAGGGTAAACAAGGGGTAGCTACTAGCATTGGGCACTCTCCTATTTCTGGACTTATAGACCCTGAAGCAGGTTCTAGAAATTCTATAACAGAATCTCTAACCAACATTATTTGGGCACCCCTAGAAAATGGAATGAAAAGTATTTCATTATCTGCCAACTGGATGTGGCCTTGCAACAATCCCGGAGAGGATGCTCGATTGTATAAAGCCGTTGAGGCCATAAGCGACTTTAGTATTGATCTTGGTATAAATGTGCCCACTGGAAAGGATTCTCTTTCTATGAAGCAGAAATATAAAAATGAGGAAGTAATTTCTCCAGGAACTGTAATTATAACCGCTGCTGGACACTGCAAGGATATCAAAAAAGTTGTAGAACCTGTATTACAAAAAGACAAAGCAAGCATCTATTACATAAACATAAGCCAAGACAATTTTAAACTAGGAGGATCCTCTTTTGGACAAGTGTTGAGTAGCATTGGAAATGAGGCTCCAACAGTAAAAAATGCCTCTTATGTAGCCAAAGTATTTAACACCATACAAGGTCTTATCATGGAAGATCAAATTGCAGCAGGTCATGATGTTGCCTCTGGAGGACTAATTACTACCCTGTTAGAAATGTGTTTTGCAGACACAAATCTAGGCGCCACTTTAAACCTTAGTGGTCTTGAAGAAAAAGATACGGTAAAAGTATTGTTTTCAGAGAATTGCGGCTTAGTAATTCAAGCATCACATGATACTATTTTCGAGAATACCTTGCTGGAAAACAGCATAGATTTTGTCAAGATAGGTACTGTCTCAACCAAACAAGAGCTAACCCTAACAAACCACAATGATACATTTTCTTTCGATGTAGCTCAAATGAGAGATATTTGGTATAAGACCTCTCACCTACTGGATGCAAAACAGAGTGGAGACATGGCGTTACCTCGTTTTGAAAACTATAAAAATCAAGCTTTACAATTTACATTTCCTCCAAGTTTTGATGGAAAAAAACCTGTAATAGACCCTTCCAAAAAACGGATCAAAGCTGCTATAATTAGAGAAAAAGGGAGCAATAGCGAACGAGAAATGGCAAACGCCATGTACTTGGCTGGTTTTGATGTGAAAGATGTTCATATGACAGATTTGATACAAGGAAGAGAAACTTTAGAAGATATTAAATTTATCGCGGCCGTGGGTGGCTTCTCTAATAGCGATGTACTGGGAAGCGCAAAGGGCTGGGCAGGCGCATTTTTGTATAATGAAAAAGCAAATACCGCATTGAAAAACTTTTTTGCTAAAAAGGATACCCTATCTCTAGGGGTTTGTAATGGATGTCAATTATTTGTTGAATTAGGATTACTGAATCCACAAGATACAGAGAAACCAAAAATGCTTCACAATGATAGCCGAAAGTTTGAGTGTAATTTCACCTCAGTAACCATTCAAGAAAATAACTCGGTAATGCTATCTTCTCTTGCAGGAAGTACCCTGGGTATTTGGGCAGCCCATGGAGAAGGGAAGTTTTCATTTCCTAAAGAAGAGGGTCATTACAACATTGTTGGTAAATATGGATATGATACGTTTCCAGCAAATCCAAACGGAAGTGATTACAACACCGCAATGATGACAGACGCCTCAGGAAGACACCTTGTGATGATGCCACATTTAGAGCGCTCAACTTTTCCTTGGAATTGGGGGCACTATCCAAAAGGCAGCAATGATGAAGTTAGTCCTTGGTTAGAAGGCTTTGTAAATGCAAGAAAATGGCTCGAAACTAATTAATTTTCTCACTTTTAGTTCATTTTTAACACTCTTGTGGCTTTGGTACCCATACCTTTGGTAATTATTGTGTTATTAAAAATATGAATTAAAAAAAATGAAAAATTATTTACTTACATTTTTATTGCTATTTGTTACTTTGACTAGTTTTTCTCAGTCTATTAAAGAAAAATTTCAACGTGCAAAAATTTACTACTCAGGTTCCCAACAACTATCTCAATTAGAGAGTTTGGGTGTGGCCGTAGATCATGGAAAACACAAAAAAGGATATTTTATAATTTCAGACTTTTCTTCCAAAGAGCTTACCATTGCGCGTGATAATGGTTTTAAACTTGAGGTATTGATAGATGATCTTGAACAGCATTTTTTAACTCAAAACAACCTAAAAGTACCTCTTAAAAATTTAGAATGTGCAACTGTAAGTGAAACCTATCAAACACCAGTACACTTTAATGATCCTGTAGGATCTATGGGCGGCTATTTTACCTATCAAGAAGTACTAGATGAGTTAGACCAGATGAAGGCACTCTACCCTAATTTAATTACAACAAAATCAAATATTAGTACTTTTTTAACCCAAGGACAGCCAGATAATTCTGTCACTCCATCCATTGGCAGCAATGGGATTAAATGGGTTAAAATAAGTGATAATCCAGATGCCTCAGAGCAAGAACCACAAATATTATACTCAGCGATTCACCATGCCCGTGAACCAATGTCATTACACCAGCTTATTTTTTACATGTGGTATTTGCTAGAAAATTATGAAACAGATACAGAGGTTCAAAGCATTGTAAATAATACCGAACTTTTCTTTGTTCCTGTTGTAAACCCTGACGGATATCTTTACAACGAAAAGACCAATCCAAATGGAGGTGGTTTTTGGAGAAAAAACAGAAGAAACAACGGCAATGGAACCTTTGGTGTAGACAACAATAGAAATTACCAATTTTTCATTGATGGAAACCCTAACAATGGTATGTGGGGCGGCGAAGGATCATCTGGAAATCCAGATAGTCAAGTCTATAGAGGTTCTTCTCCCTTTAGTGAGATAGAAAACCAAGCCATGAAATGGTTTGTAGAGCAGCATAATTTTATCATGGCATTTAACAACCATAGTTGGGGTGAGCTATTGCTTCGCCCATATGGATATATAGAAAACACGCCATCTGCAGATGAAGAACTACTTGACAATTTAGGGGCAGAATTAGTCTCACAAAATGGATATAATAACATCTTATCTGCAGAACTATATGCAGCCGCTGGAGACAGTGATGACTTTATGTACGGCACGGTTGGAACCCATGATAAAATACTTGCATATACGCCAGAAATTGGCCCTGAGTTTTGGCCGCCCTCCAATCAAATAGAAGCTATTTCTAAATCTATGATGTATCATAATTTAACGGCAGCAAAAATGACCAACAACTTTGCTTCACTAAAAGATACAGCGCCTCTCTATACAGGAACCTCTCCTGTGATAGATGCTCCTTTTGATATAAAAAGATTTGGTTTATCTGGCAACGGAAATTTTACTGTTTCACTCAATCCTGTCTCAAACAATATTGATGCCGCAGGAGATCCTATAAATTTTAACGGTCTTGAATTGTTAGAAACACAAAACGGAAACATACAGTATAGTTTAAGCGGCTCTGTAAATAGCGGAGATCTCATTGTTTATGAATTAGTTGTTAACAATGGAAACTTTGACACAACACTTTTAGTTACAAAAACATTTGGGAGCCTTACCGCTATATTTGAAGATGACGCCTCCTCAACCTCAAACTATTCAAACAATGGTTGGGCCACTACTACCCAAAGTTTTGTTTCTGCGCCAAGTAGCATCACAGAGTCACCAAATGGAGATTATAATGACAACGCAAATAAGTCTATAGAATTAAATAACACCATAGACCTTACTGATGTTATTGGTGCAAACGTAACGTTTTGGACCAAGTTTGATATAGAAAATAACTATGATTACGCCCAGTTCCAAATTTCTACAAATGGCGGTAACAGTTGGATATCACAATGCGGACTATACACCAATGCAGGAAGTGAGGACCAACCTCAGGGACAGCCTCTGTATGACGGAACACAAAATAATTGGGTGCTAGAACAAATTGATTTAAGTGATTACATTGGGCAAACCATAAATGCACGTTTTATTTTCAGGTCAGACGGTTTTGTAGAGGAAGATGGTTTCTACTTTGATGATCTAACGTTTAACACTTTAAATGATGATACTCTTTCTGCAACAGACCAGCAACTTTATCAATTTGGTATATACCCTAACCCAGTAAAAGATGTTTTACACATTACAACAAAGCTTGCAAACTATAGTGCAGCTATATATGCTATGGATGGTAAACTTATAAAAATAAACAAAGCATCAGCAAATCATACCTTAGATTATAATGATCTTGCTCCAGGTCTATACATTTTAAAACTATCACAAAGAGAGACCCTACAAACCTTCAAGATTATCAAACAATAGCAATAAAAAAAAATGTAAAAAATGTCATATCGGTACTCTGGTATGACATTTTTTTATGCAATTTGATTTAAATTCTTCAAGTTATTTAAACTCAATATTTTTCACTATTTTGCATTCACAGAAATTATAACGATATGACAGAAGTAAAAAGACTTTTTGACTTTCCGTACTACCAATTAGAGAACTATCCCCAAGAAGGAGCACTAGTTAGTAAAGTTAACGGAACGTGGGTAAAGACATCCACACAGCAATACATAGACCAGGCAAATGCTATAAGCCGAGGCCTTATAAAACTAGGGGTAAAAGCCAATGACAAAGTAGCCATCATTTCTATGACAAATAGAACTCAGTGGAATATTTGTGACATCGGTATTTTACAAATAGGTGCACAAGATGTCCCCATTTATCCTACCATCTCTGAGCAAGATTATGAGTATGTACTTAATCATTCAGAATCAAAGTATGTATTTGTTTCTTGTAAAGAAGTTTTAGAAAAAATCAATAAAATAAAAGCAAATGTGCCTACTCTTCAAGGAGTATATAGCTTTGAGGATATAGATGGCTGTGATTCTTGGCAAGAGGTGATTACTCTTGGTAATGAAAACCAAGACCTGCAACAAGAAGTTCAAAAACGTATGGATGCGGTCCAGGAAGATGATTTGGCAACACTAATATACACCTCTGGTACCACTGGAAGACCAAAAGGAGTGATGTTAAGTCATAAAAATATTGCCTGTAATGCCAAACATAGTAAAGGTAGACTGCCCATAGAAATGGGTAAATCTAAAGCCCTTAGTTTTTTACCGGTTTGTCATATATATGAGCGTATGCTTTTATACATGTACCAATATTGTGGTGTAAGTATTCATTTTGCTGAAAGTTTAGAGACTATTAGTGATAATCTTAAAGAAATACATCCAGAGGTAATGACTGCTGTGCCACGTTTACTTGAGAAAGTGTATGATAAAATTATTGCCAAAGGTGCAGATTTAACTGGAGTTAAAAAGAAACTATTCTTTTGGGCCGTTGATCTAGGCCTTCAATGGCAACCTTATGGTCAAAACGGGTGGGTGTATGAAACAAAATTAAAAGTAGCTCGCAAGTTAATTTTCAGCAAGTGGCAAGAAGCGCTTGGTGGAAACTTAAAAGCGATTGCCTCTGGATCTGCAGCCTTACAACCCAGACTAGCCAGAGTATTTAATGCCGCAGGTTGTCCTGTTATGGAAGGATATGGCCTTACAGAGACCTCTCCAGTGGTAACGGTAAATGATATGCGTAATGGCGGCTTTAGAATTGGAAGTGTTGGTAAAGCATTACCAGACACTGAAGTTAAAATAGCACAAGACGGAGAAATCTTAATCAAAGGACCTCAAGTTATGCAAGGGTATTACAAAGATCCTGAGCAAACTGCAGAAGTCCTTAAAAATGGGTATTTCCATACTGGAGATATTGGAGAAGTAGACAGTGATGGTTTTTTAAAAATCACAGACCGTAAAAAATCTATGTTTAAAACCAGTGGTGGTAAATACGTGGCGCCTCAATTAATTGAAAATGCAATGAAGCAATCTTCCTTTATTGAGCAAATTCTTGTAGTGGGTGATGGAGAAAAAATGCCAGCAGCACTCATACAACCAAATTGGGAGTGGATCAACCAGTGGAGTTCTTTAAAAAGTCATGATATTTCTCAAGACACTGCAATAGCCTGCAGGGACGAAAAACTAATTGCTCGTATACAACAGGAAATAGACTTTCATAACGAAGGCTTTGGGAGTTGGGAAAAAGTAAAAACCTTTCAACTCACACCAGATGTATGGAGTATTGAGGCAGGACACCTTACCCCTACCATGAAATCAAAACGAAAAGTGATCAAGGAAATGTACAAAGACCTTTATGAGAAGCTCTATGGGCGTTCTTAATACAGGTACACGTTTGTACAATAAATCACGCTATTTACATAGCGTGATTTTTTTTATCCTAATTTAATAAACAGACTACAACAAAGAGGTGTATAATTATAAAGCAACCCTTTTGTTTTGTAACATTTCACTACATTTGCTTACTAATTAAAAAAGAAAAACCTAATACAAATGAAAGATTCAAACCCTACTCCAAAAGATAGTTCAATCCAATATGGTCTTATACTTGGTGGAATTCTTGCAACTTCCACCACACTAATATACGCAATAAACCAAGAGTTATTTCTCTCTATTTGGATTGGAGTGTTTACTATTTTGGTTGTCATAGGTACAGGTATTTTTGCAACGGCCAAAGCTAAAGACATATTGGGTGGCTTTATGAGCTTTAAAGAAGCCTTTACAGCATACTTTATTGCTACAGCAGTTGGATTAGCCATTAGCACATTGGTGGGTATACTTATCTTTTCTGTTGTAGACACAGAACTTGCCTCTTATTTAAATGAGCAAAGTATTGAGATGACCAGAGAATTTATGGAGCGATTCAATACCCCACAAGAGGTAATAGATGAATCTTTGAGAGAACTTGGAGAAATCGATAATTTTTCAATGGTCAATCAAGCCAAATCATATGCCTCAGGACTAATTGTACAAGCGGTTATTGGATTACTTGTTGGGCTTATTTTCAAGAAAAGTGATCCAAACGCCATAGACTAACCCATGAATATATCTGTAGTCATACCTCTATTAAATGAGGAGGAATCTATTAAAGAACTTTACCTATGGATTGCAAAAGTAATGCAAGCCAATAGTTTTAGCTATGAGGTAATCTTTATTGATGACGGCTCCACAGATAAATCATGGGCTATCTTAGATTCACTTCACAAACACCATCCAGAGATAAAAGCTATTCAGTTTCTAAAAAACTTTGGCAAATCTCAAGCCCTGCATGCAGGGTTTGCAATGGCCAAAGGAGATGTTATTATTACCATGGATGCAGACTTGCAAGATAATCCTGAGGAAATACCTCAGCTTTATGACATGATCTTAAATCAAGGGTTTGATTTGGTGTCTGGTTGGAAAAAAGTGAGGTATGATTCTAAGATATTTAAAAACTTTCCATCCAAAATATTTAACTGGGCAGCAAGAAAAACCTCAGGTGTCCAATTAAATGATTTTAATTGCGGACTCAAGGCATACAAAAAAGAGGTAGTGAAAAACATAGAGGTTACCGGAGAAATGCATCGTTACATTCCTGTATTGGCTAGTAATGCGGGGTTTACAAATATTGGAGAGAAAATAGTAAAACACCAGGCGCGTAAATATGGCAGCACAAAATTTGGCGCAGAACGTTTTACCCACGGGTTTCTAGACTTACTTACACTTTGGTTTTTTTCTAGATTTGGAAAACGCCCTATGCACCTCTTTGGAGCCTTAGGTGCTTTTATGCTTACCATTGGGTTTTTATTTGCTTTTTACCTAGGCGTTGACAAGTTATTTATCAATCCAACAGGAAGACTTATTACAGAAAGACCTCAATTTTATATAGCAATAACCGCTATGATTATAGGGTCACAATTATTCTTAGCTGGATTTTTAGGCGAACTGCTTTTACGATCAAAAAAAGAAAACAACAACTATAGTGTAAAAACAACGTTATAGAAACACATCTTAAACCAAGCATTAAAATTTGTGAATAGCTCACATCACAACTGGCCTAAAATTGGCTATTTTTGCATACAAAACACCCCTTTATGAATACCATAGACCCAGATTTATTACAACGCGTTACTACTTGGCTTTCCCCTACTTTTGATACAACAACACAGGAACATATAAAACATATGATCTCCAATGATCCAGAAGCATTAGATGATGCTTTTTACAAGAACCTAGCTTTTGGTACCGGAGGCATGCGAGGTGTTATGGGTATTGGTGATAACAGAATAAACAAATACACCCTTGGTAAAAATACACAAGGAATAAGCAATTATCTTAAAGAGTGCTTCCCCCTAGAAAAACTAAAAGTTGCCATAGCTTTTGATTGCAGGCACAATTCTAAAGAATTAGCGCAAGTTGTTGCTAATGTATTTTCTGCCAATGGTATCCAGGTGTTTTTATTTAGTGATTTGCGCCCTACCCCAGAATTATCTTTTGCCGTAAAACATTTAGACTGTCATTGTGGTATTGTACTCACTGCCTCACACAACCCTCCAGAATACAATGGGTATAAAGTATATTGGCAAGATGGGGGCCAGCTAGTACCTCCTCAAGACACTGCAATAATAAAAGAAATTGATGCCTTAGCGTATAGTGATATTCTCTTTAATGCAAATGATAAGTTAATAACAGTAATAGATCAAGAGGTAGACGATGCCTTTGCTAGTGCCTCAGTTAAAAATGGAAGTTACAATACCCCAGATAGCGCCAAAAAAGACCTAAAAATTGTTTTTACAGCCCTTCATGGCACCTCTATTACTATGATACCAAGAGTATTAGAGGCAGCTGGCTACACAAACGTTCATGTAGTAGCCCAACAGGCAAAACCAGATGGAGATTTCCCCACGGTGGTATCTCCAAATCCAGAAGAGCCAGAAGCCCTTAAAATGGCTATTGAGATTGCACAGCAAACAAATGCAGATATTGTAATAGGTACAGATCCAGATTGTGATAGATTAGGAATAGCCGTTAGAAATAGCCAAGGTAATATGGAAATCATTAACGGTAACCAAGCCATGGCAATAAAGACCTATTTTTTACTTGAAAAATGGAAGAAAGCTGGTAAGATTACTGGAAACCAGTTTATTGCCTCAACAATTGTTTCAACACCAATGATTGCAAAAATTGCAGATAAATTTGGTGTATTATACAAAGAGGGACTTACAGGATTTAAGTGGATAGCTAAAATGGTAAAAGATTTTCCAGACTTAGAGTTTATTGGTGGTGGAGAAGAAAGTTTTGGTTTTATGGTTGGAGAATTTGTAAGAGACAAAGATGCTGTTACTGCAAGTTTATTAGCCTGTGAGGTTGCAGCGCAACAAAAAGCAGCATCACGCACCTTATTTGAGTATTTGGACCAGATTCATAAAGAGGTTGGATATTACAGAGAGCATCTTGTCTCTCTTGTTAAAAAAGGAAAAAAAGGTGCCCAAGAGATTGAGCAAATAATGAAAGACTTGCGCACTAACCCCCTAAAAGAGATTGCTGGCAGCCCTGTGGTATCTGTAGAAGATTACAATACCAGTACAAGGCTAGATGTAATAAACAATAAAACTATTACCTTAGATATGCCAAAGAGTAATGTGCTGATATATTATACACAAGATGGGAGTAAAATTGCAGCCAGACCAAGTGGTACAGAACCAAAGATTAAATTTTATATCAGTGTTCAAGACAAACAACAGCCTGGTATTTCACAACTACTGAAAAATAAAATACATGCTATTTGTACTGATTTAAAAATAGTATAAGCCTATGAATTATTTCAAAAAAATACTAGACTACGCAAGACCTTACAAGAAGTATGCGCTGTTAAACATTACTGCAAATGTATTCTATGCTTTTTTTGGAACCTTAGCCTTTGTTTCTCTAATGCCTATGTTGAAGGTTTTATTTGGAAATGGAGAAAAAGTATTGGTAAAACCTACCTACATGGGTATTACAAAAATTGGAGATTATTTTGAGCAGTTTTCAAACTTTTACATCACACAGCGTATTGAGGCATCTGGAGAGATGAGTGCCCTTACCATTATGATTGTATTTGTTATAGCTACATTTTTATTGAAAAATTTATTTGGTTACTTAGCAATGTATTTTATCACATTTTTACGTAATGGTGTGTTAAAAGACCTACGTAATGAATTATACCGCAAAACAGTAGCCCTCCCCGTATCACATTATTCAGAAAAAAGAAAAGGAGATACAATAGCCAGAATTACCAATGATGTACTGGAGGTACAACACTCTTTTTTGTCTATACTTGAGCTCATAGTTAGAGAACCTTTAATGATTTTATTTACCATTATAGCCATGCTTGCTATAAGCCCTCAGCTCACTTTATTTGTTTTTATTTTTATTCCTGTGTCTGGATTTCTAATTTCAAAAATTGGAAAATCTCTTAAAAGCCATAGTGATAAGGTACAAAAAGAACAAGGTTATTTTTTATCGCTATTGGAGGAAACATTAGGGGGCTTAAAAATCATAAAAGGATTTAATGCAGAAAAGATATTCTCAAAAAGATTTGAAGATTCTACCATGCGCTTTTTTAAATCATCAAACACTTTATTAAATAGACAAAACTTGGCCTCTCCTACAAGTGAGTTTTTAGGTATTGCAGTAATCTCTATACTGTTGTGGTATGGAGGGTCTATGGTACTGGTAGATAAAACACTTCCTGCTGAGGCATTTATTGTGTACATGGGCCTTGCCTATAATATTCTTACACCGGCAAAAGCCATAAGTAAAGCAAGCTATAGTGTTAAAAGAGGGAACGCTGCCGCAGAGCGTGTGTTGGAGATTTTAGAAACCACATCTAGTATCAAAGACAAACCAAACGCAATTGTAAAACAGGGTTTTACAAAGTCTGTGCGTATAGACAATATTTGCTTTAAATATGAACAAGAAAATGTACTACAAAATT
>CAJWXC010000062.1 GCA_913048215.1 uncultured Flavobacteriaceae bacterium
CTCTCAAGAAGATATAATTGTTGGCTCAAATTACCAACTGCTAGGGCTTGATCATAGGCTTTATAGCTGTACTCATTTGCCTTTTTGAATTGATCTAGTTTGTCATAATTGTAAGCTTTTAACAAGTAACCAAATGCGGGATAAGAAATATGTTTTGAAGTAGCTGTTAAATCAATTACACTATCTGCATATTTTAAATTAGTTTGAGGACTAAAAGTTTGTGCTAATCTATCAAAACCACGAGCCATCATAATGGTATCTGCTCTTTCTCGACCGCGCTGCAGGTAAATACTTGCTACAAAGGAAGCCTTTAAAGAATCATGCCTTACTGATTCAAAATAGTCTAGCAAATGCTCATCCTCTAGTGATAATAACTCAATATTGGATAGCTCTTGAGTATATACTGTGACCGAAAACAATAAAATTAATATGTTTTTAAAATACATTAGATTGATTATTAATTTCTTAAGATAAATTTAGTGAAAATCTACATTCTAATTACACTTGTGATTTTACTAGGGCCACAATACACCATAACTAAATGAAAAACAGCATCTTAAGGTAATATCACACACTATTGATTCAAGAATTAACAGTGCTTTTTTAAGAATACACATTAACACCATTAGGAGACTAACAGATATTGTTAAATATTTGACCCAGCAAATCATCTGATTACTAACATGCTATAACTGGGGAGTTATTTTCATAGAGAATGAAAAGGTGATTTGCTTTTTTATAGAGTAGCTTAAAAAAAAAACGTAAATTGGTGGTATTAACTTTGTATCATGTCAAAACCCACTTCTCCATTTACCAAGGCCCAATTACTACCCCAAGAAGAAACCTTAGAAATTTCAAAACAAAAAGGAGCTTTATACATAGGCTTACCAAAAGAAACTCACGCTCAAGAAAAACGTATTTGCTTAACTCCAGACGCCGTAGCAGCGGTTGTAGCAAATGGCCACAGAGTTTTGTTAGAGCATGGCGCTGGCCAACAAGCAGGTTTCTCTAACACTGCCTACAGTGAAGCAGGGGCTGAAATAACTACTGATACAAAAAAAGTATTTGGATGTCCTATCATACTTAAGGTGGAACCGCCCACTGAGGAAGAAATAGCTCTAATTAATCCAAAGGCTGTACTTATATCTGCCTTACAACTTAAAACTAGACAAAAAAATTATTTTGAGGCCTTAGCCAAAAAGAAAATTACAGCGCTCGCCTTTGAATTTATTAAAGACCAGGATCATTCCTATCCTGCCGTTAAAGCCCTAAGTGAAATAGCAGGAACTGCTTCTGTTTTAATAGCATCAGAGCTAATGGTAAATGCTCAAAAAGGCAAGGGATTACTCTTTGGAAATATTAGTGGTGTACCACCTGTAGAGGTTGTGGTTATTGGAGCGGGTACTGTTGGTCAATTTGCAATACGATCTGCCATAGGCCTTGGGGCAAATGTTAAGGTGTTTGATAGCTCAATAACACGTCTTAGAGAACTGCAATATAAAGTGGGCCATACCCTTTATACCTCTACCATACAGCCAAAAAATTTAATGAAATCTCTACGTAGGTGTGATGTTGCTATAGGGGCCATAAGAGGCACCAACCGCTCTCCTATTATTGTTACCCAAGATATGGTTGAAAACATGAAACAAGGAGCTATTATTATTGATGTTAGTGTGGATATGGGTGGATGTTTTGAAACTACTGAAATGACCTCTCATGATCACCCTACTGTTATCAAACATGGGGTGGTACACTATGGTGTGCCAAATATACCAGCTAGATATCCAAGAACAGCTTCTATCTCAATAAGCAATATCTTTACCCCATATTTATTGCAAATAGCAGAATCTGGCGGTCTTGAACAAGCCATTCGTTTTGATAGAGGCTTAAAAAATGGTGTCTATTTTTATAGAGGTATACTAACCAGTAAAGCGGTAAGTAATTGGTTTGACATGCCCCACAGTGATTTAAACCTATTAATGTTCTAGAGTATTTCCAGAGCCTACAAAGGTTTTGAGGGTTTGTACTACATAATCTACTTCATCTTTGGTGTTAAAGCTAGAAAAAGAAAATCGTATGGAAGGTTTTTCTAAATCTTTATCTTCCAATATTGCAGACAACACATGAGATCCCCTCGAGCTTCCACTTTGGCAAGCACTACCTTTAGAGCAGGCAATACCCTTTAAATCTAGCTGAAACAGGAGCATCATTCCTTTTTCTGGAGAAACAGGGATACACACATTAAGAACTGTGTAAGAGCTATTTTGATTATCATCACACTGCCCATTAAATTGAATTTCTGGTATTTGTGTAATTAAAGATTCTTTAAAATAATCTTTTAGACCTGTGATGTATTTTTTTTCTTGTGCTAAGTTTTTATAAGAAATCTTTAGTGCCTCTACCATGCCAACTATAGCATATACAGGTTCTGTGCCCGCACGTAAGCCTTTCTCCTGAGAGCCACCAACAATTTGTGGTTTTATCCCAGAATTTTTTCTAACAAAAGCAAAACCTACTCCTTTTGGCCCATGAAATTTATGTGCTGCAACAGCGGCAAAATCTATAGGAATATCAGTAAAATCTAGTTGGTAATGACCTATAGATTGAACCGTATCGCTATGAAATAAACTATCGTATTTTTTACAAAGCAGCGCAGTGCGTTTTAAATCAAGAATATTTCCAATTTCATTATTGATATGCATCAAACTCACCAATGTTTTTTGAGAAGTGTCTGCAAGAAGATCTTCTAAATGTGTAAAATCTATAGCACCGCAATGATCTAAATTAACATACTCAACGCTAATGCCATGACTTGCTTGCATCTCTTGTATGGCATACAATACTGCGTGATGCTCTATTTTGCTTGAAATAATTCTAGTGACATTCAGGTTTTTAACACAACTTTTTAGCACCAAGTTGTCTGCCTCTGTACCACCAGAGGTAAAGATGATTTCAGCGGCAGAAACATTTAATATCTTGGCTACCTCTTTTCTTGCAGTTTCAATTAAAGCTTTAGATGATCTCCCAAACTCATGGGTAGATGATGGGTTTCCAAACTCAGTTTGCAACACTTGTGTCATTGTATTAATAACCTCCGATCTCAACTGTGTTGTGGCAGCATTGTCAAAATATACTTTTCTCAATGATAGAATATTTAAATGTTAATTAAAATATGTAAACAAAAATACAGATAAATTTTTGATGAATTATACCTCCATCCTAAAGAAATGCGTTACTTTGTATTGCTATAAAACTCTAGATTGTAACCATATGAGAAAGTCCTTATTATTAATTTTCTTTGCCCTATTATTTTTAGGATGCAATGATGGTGATATTATTGTAACAAATTTTGATTTTCAAGATGCACAATTACAACAATGTGGAGATACCACAAATAGTGTCTTTTTTAAGATAAACCCGCAGGTTAACGAAAGTATTTCTTTAAATATACCTACAACCCAAGAGTTATTCATAGAATCTGGCACGCAATCATTTATTCTCAGTAGTACAGCGAGCATCGTAAATTATAGAGGGTTTGATGACAGTATTTCTTCTACTTATTTTTGCAACCCAGTTCCTCCCTCCTCTCCTGGAGTTATTTTAGAATATATAGGCACCTCTGGTGTAGCAAGACTTATATCTGATACTACTGTTGATGATTTTGACGGTATTGATTTTGTAAGCTCTGATGACTTGTTTCAAGAAGGTTTTGGAGATTTTGATGGTGATGGTATCCCAAATTATTATGATTTTGATGATGATGGTGATAATGTATTGACCTCTCAAGAAATTGGTGATGATCCATCAAACCCTAGAGATACAGATCTTGATGGTATGCCAGACTATCTAGACACAGATGATGACAATGACGGTATACTAACCATAAATGAAGATATAGATCAAAACCTAAACCCAGCAAATGATATAGCAACCCCCGGAGGACTCCCCAATTATCTAGATCCAGATACAACCATTAGTGTTGTTATAGAAAACTATAGAGAGCACCTATACAACAGAACAAGTGATGGAACTATTATCATAGATAACTTAGTTTTGGTGAGCTCAGATGCGCAAATCACTATTGAAACCTTAAGCCTTGGTGTTATTGAACAAATTAGAAATGAAACAATTACACTTACTCCAGAGTTTTAAACGCTATAATTTACTTTGGTGTATATAAATCTCTGTAGCACCTCTGCCATATTTCTGAAAGTTTGCATCTTCAAAGCTAACAGCTTCGTATCTTTTTAAAAGATACTCCAATTCTTGTCTTAATACACCAGCTCCAACACCGTGAATAAATACTACGCGTTGTATTTTCTTTTTCATTGCAAAGTCTAACTGCCTTTTTGCAGTAGCCAACTGTATCTCAAGCATGTCATAATTACTTAACCCTCGTTGAGATGAAACCAATTGATGAATGTGCAAATCTACCTCCATTGCTGGTTTTACTCGTTGTTTTGGTTTTTGTCTTTGAGAGTTTTTATGTTTTGCATCTACTTTATTTTTTAAAACCTCAGAGATGTTATTTACAGAAAATTCTTGAGAAGATATTGGGTTTTCCAAAACAACTAGCTCATGCTTTTCATAGGTTATTTGGAAACCGTCAAGGGTTTCAACAACCACAGTATTGGTATTGGTAGAAACAATATGTCCCTCCACGTTATCATCAATAACCATTACAGTATCCCCTATTTTCATTGTCTTATAAATAATGTTAAAAGTATAATTTTCATGATATAGACATTGAAAACTAACCTAGAATTATGCCTTTACCAAAAAAGAGCGAATTTAACAATCGCTCTTTTTTATGTTAAGCCACCTATGGTTTATACTTCAAATTCTTTTAAGGTTTTAATTATAATAGAAATACACTCTTTTAATTGCACCTGTGTCATAACAAGTGGGGGTGCAAACCTTATAATATTACCATGAGTAGGCTTTGCCAATAAGCCATTGTCTCTAAGTCTGATGCATATATTCCAAGCGGTATCACTCTGCTCATGATCATTGATGAGTATTGCGTTTAGCAAACCTTTACCCCTTACCCCATTACAAATGGTACTCGTTTGTATGTACTTATTAAGCTCTGCTCTAAAAATAGTTCCTAAGCTATGTGCATTTGCTGCAAGCTCTTCATCTTGTACAACCTCTAAAGCTGCCATAGCAACTGCAGCTGCTATTGGATTACCCCCAAAGGTAGACCCATGAGATCCTGGGGTAATTACCTTCATGATTGAATCATTTGCAAGCACTGCAGAGACTGGGTATGCACCACCACTGAGTGCTTTTCCTAGAATTAAGATATCTGGCTTCACATCTGGGGTAGCGCTACAATCTCTTTTTTCACAAGCGCAATTACCACAAGTGGCAAGCAATTTACCTGTTCTAGCAATACCTGTTTGAACTTCGTCTGCAATAAAAAGAACGTTGTGTTTAAGGCATAATGCTTTGGCTTCTATTAAATAATTATCACTAGGTACAAAAACACCGGCCTCTCCTTGAATTGGCTCTACAAGAAACCCAGCTACGTTTTTATTGGTTTCTAATACCTCTTTCAAAGCCTTAAGATTGTCATACTCTACTTTGATAAATCCGTTGGTGTAGGGTCCAAAATTGGATTTTGCAACAGGGTCATTAGAAAATGATATAATGGTTGTGGTTCTTCCATGAAAGTTGTTGTTACACACAACAATTTCTGCCATATTTTCTTCAATTCCTTTTTCTTGGTATGCCCAACGACGACAAATCTTTAGGGCGGTCTCTACAGCCTCTGCCCCCGTATTCATGGGTAAAATTTTGTCAAAGTTAAAATATGAGGTTGCAAATTTCTCGTATTTCCCTAACATGTCATTGTAAAATGCTCTTGAGGTTAAACTTAATGTTTGAGCTTGGTGGGTCATTGCATCAACAATTTTTGGATGGCAATGCCCTTGATTAACAGCACTATATGCAGATAAGAAATCATAATACTTTTTTCCCTCAACATCCCAAACATAAACACCCTCACCTTTGTTTAATACAACTGGTAGTGGATGGTAATTGTGTGCTCCATATTTGTTTTCTTGATCAATGGCATGTTGAGACAATGTTTTTTGTGTTACAGACATAACATAAAATTTTTTAAAATTAATACATGTTATTCCTACAATACCTTTATTTTCTTGATTACTCAAAAATTCAGCGGAGGAGAGAAATCATCCTTTTGTAAAATTACTAAATTTAAAATGTTTTTTTAAAGTCGTTGCACAATATTAGTAAGTCAATTATAGTATTTTTACACCATGGGTAGAAAAAGATCTCAAAACAGAATTGTATTAGAACATCTTCAGGTAATTGATGCAGGTGCAAAAGGAAAAGCTATTGCCAAGGCAGAAGATGGTCGTGTTGTGTTTATAAATAATGCGGTCCCTGGAGATATTGTAACTGTGCAAACTACCAAAAAGAGAAAGGCCTATTTTGAAGCAACTGCAATACAGATCCACAAAGCCTCAGACAAACGCGTAACAGCAGTTTGCGAACATTTTGGTACTTGTGGTGGTTGCAAATGGCAGCATATGGGATATGAGCATCAATTATTCTATAAACAAAAAGAAATAGAAAACAATTTAAACCGTATTGGCAAGGTTGCGCTCCCACAAATTACTCCAATTTTAGGATCTAAGGAACACTATTTTTATAGAAACAAAATGGAGTTTTCATTTAGTGATAGCAAATGGCTCACACTAGAACAAATAAAAGGAGATACTATTATTGCAGATAAGAATGCACTGGGTTTTCATATTCCTGGCATGTGGGATAAAATTTTAAACCTTAACAAATGTCATCTACAAAAAGACCCCAGTAATGCCATTAGGGATTTTGTAAAACAAACTGCTGAAAAACTAGAGATTCCTTTTTTTAACACAAGAAATCAAACAGGAATATTACGTACTTTAATGCTCAGAACCTCTAGCACTGGAGAGTTAATGGTGCTTTTACAACTCTTTGCCGAAGACAAGGAAAAAAGAGAAGCGCTCCTTGATGCAACATACAAAGAGTTTCCAGAGATTACCTCTTTGCAATATGTAATTAATGGTAAAGGAAATGACACTATTTATGATCAAGAAGTTATTTGCTATAAAGGTAGAGACCATATATTTGAGCAAATGGAGGGATTAAAATTTAAAATAAACGCAAAATCTTTTTATCAAACCAATAGTGCTCAAGCCTTTGAGCTTTATAAAATAACCAGAGACTTTGCAAATCTATCTGGAAGTGAACTTGTCTTTGATCTATATACAGGTACTGGAACCATAGCGCAATTTGTGGCTTCAAAAGCAAAAAAGGTTATTGGTGTTGAGTCTGTACCAGATGCAATTACAGCTGCCAAACAAAACGCAAAACTAAATGGTATTACAAACTGTGAGTTTTATGTTGGGGATATGAAGCAAGTCTTTAACCAAGATTTTATAGCAAAACATGGTGTTGCAGATGTGGTCATTACAGATCCACCAAGAGATGGTATGCACAAAGATGTGTTAGAGCAGCTTATTTTGTTAGGGGCTCAAAAAATTGTGTATGTAAGTTGCAATAGCGCAACACAGGCAAGAGATCTTGCATTATTAGATGATCATTACAAAGTAACTAAAGTACAACCCGTAGATATGTTTCCACAAACCCATCATGTTGAGAATGTGGTCTTGCTTGAAAAAAAATAAACGAATTGGAGCTTAAAATTTGAGTACATGAAACAAAAAATTATAGCATTGTTTTTTACCACCTTTTTTCTTTGGGGATGTACTCGTGATGACATTTGTCCAGAAGACACACAGACTACTCCACTTTTGGTGATAAAGTTTAAGGACATAAGTAATCCTACGCAAGTAAAAGCGGTAACTAATTTAAGAATTACACTTGCAAACACCTCACAAACAGAAGTTGTACCCGCCAGAACAGACACGATCTATAAAATACCACTAAACCCCACAGCAACTAGTGTAGATTACAATTTTACAAAAGGATATGATGGGACAGCTCCAAATACAGATGCATTTAATATTACCTATCAAAGAGGTGAAGACATTTACATCAATAGAGCTTGTGGGTTTACAACCAGCTTTACAGATATAGAGGCAACAATACAAGCAGAAGGCAGTGCAAACTGGATGCTTGGCAAAAGTATTAATAATACCACTGTAGAAAATGAAGATACTACCCATATTACTATTTTTCATTAGTACTCTTTTTGCTACTCTAGATACAGTGGCGCAAGAAAGCACAGAAAAAAAACCAGACACCACGGCTCAAAAAACCAAATACGGATTGCGCTTTGGCCTAGACCTATCAAAGCCTTTGCGAAGTGTTTTGGAGGATGGATATAAGGGAGTTGAGTTACTTGCAGATTTCAGAATTCAAGATAGATTCTATCTTGCGGCAGAATTAGGAAATGAAGAAAAAGACTATCTAGAGCCAAATATTAATGCTACCACAAAAGGAAGTTACTTTAAAGTTGGACTCAACTATAATGCCTATGTAAATTGGGTGGGCATGACCAACGAAATCTTTACAGGCCTTAGATATGGGTTTTCTAGCTTTAGCCAAGAATTATTTGGCTATGACCTGTACTCCACAAATCAAAGCTTTCCTCCTACTGTTGTTACACAAAATAAAGAGTATAGTGGGCTAACTGCACATTGGGCAGAATTTATGCTAGGGGTCAAAACTGAGGTATTTACCAACGTGTATCTATCTCTAAACTTGCAATTAAAAAGAAAAATATCCGAAACACAACCAGAAAACTTTGATAATTTATACATCCCTGGTTTTAATAGAACCTATGATTTTAGCCAATGGGGTGTTGGGTATGGATATAATATAACCTATTTATTACCACTATTTAAAAAATAACTACTGCTTTTTTGCTTTTTTACTTCCAGGATACAACTCATACTGCACGAGTTTACTTTCTAATTTTCCGTTAAAAAGCTTGATTTTTTTTGATGGACGCAATCCTACAAATTTAAGTGCCTCCAAGTTTGAGGTAATCATCCAGGCTTGAGAGTCTGGGTAATTTCTTTTTAGTGTATTCCCAATATTTGCATAAAAGCGCTCCACATTATCTATAGATATACGCTCATCATAAGGAGGATTAAACACCAAAAATAATTGTCTATCTCTACCTTTTTCTGTTTCAAAAAAATCGCGATGCTCTAGGGTTACAAATTCTGAAAGATTAGCAGCAACGATGTTTTCATTTGCTTTTTTTAATGTGACAGGATCTATATCATAGCCAATAATTTTAAAATGAAATTCTTTTATTTTTTTTAAGGCAGCATTTTCTATAAGCTCGTATAAATCTACATCAAAATCTGGCCAAGTTTCAAAGCCAAATTCTTCTTTATTTAAATTTGCAGGAATATTACAAGCTATCATGGCAGCTTCTGCCAAAAGAGTTCCTCCACCACACATTGGGTCAATAAAATCTGACTGGCCATTCCAGCCAGCTTTTAAAATCATACCTGCTGCCAGTACCTCATTAATTGGGGCCAGAGTATTTGCTACTTTATAACCACGTTTGTGTAAGGATTGTCCAGAGCTGTCTAGAGATACAGTACAAATATTTCTATCTATATGAATATTAATACGTAATGTTGGATGCTCTAGATCAACATTTGGTCTATCTCCCTCCATGTCTCTAAAGCGATCTACGATAGCATCTTTGGTTTTTAGGGAAATATACTGAGAATGTTTAAAGTAGTCAGAAAACACTGTAGCATCAACCGCTAGAGAGCCTTTAACATCCATATACTGTTGCCAATTAATATTATAGACCTTTTGATACAAGTCTTCTTCCTTAAAAACATTAAAAGCGGTGATGGGTTTTAGAATTTTAATGGCGGTCCTACAACATAAATTAGCCTTATACATAAAGCCAGTGTCTCCCTCAAAAGAAACATTACGCACCCCAATCTCTATATTAGAGGCTCCAAGCTGCCTTAATTCTTGCGCTAATAGCTCTTCTAGACCATATAAGGTCTTGGCAACCATCTTAAAATTTTTTGTCATAACTTTTCATTCATTCTCCTGCAAAAATACAGTATTTTAGCACTGTAAAATCATACAATGCAAAAAGAAGATACAAGTTGGTTTGCCTCGTGGTTTGATAGCCCTTATTATCATATCTTATACAAAGATAGAGATGATAGTGAGGCGGCAGACTTTATGGAAAGACTTACACAAAAATTACGCCTACACCCAAGTAGTAAAATTTTAGATCTTGCTTGTGGAAAAGGAAGACATTCTAGATATCTAGCAAGTTTAGGGTATGATGTTACTGGCATAGATTTATCTAGTCAAAGTATTATGTATGCAAAAAAATTTGAAAAAGAAAACTTGAGTTTTGAGGTACATGATATGTGTCTACCATACAAAAAAAATACTTTTACTGGTGTTTTTAATCTATTTACAAGTTTTGGATATTTTGAAGACCAACAGGATAATCTAAAAACCATTAAGGCCATTAAAGCCAATTTAGCTCCCAATGGAGTGGCTGTTATTGATTTTTTAAACCTACCCTACGTTGCCTCAAATCTGGTCCAAAATGAGATTAAAATTGTAGAAGACATTTCTTTTAAAATAAAAAGAGAAATAAGTAACAGGTACATACAAAAACACATTTGTTTTACAACAAACAATAACGACTATCAATATACAGAGAAAGTAAGGGCGTTAACCTTAGAAGATTTTAAAAGTTATTTTAGGGATGCAGGCTTAACTTTAAAACAGACCTTTGGAGATTATCATCTAAATCCTTTTGATGCTGCTACTTCTGAGAGATTAATTCTTATTTTTGGGGTATGATATATTTAGCTTTATTCTTTGCTGTATTTTTGGGGTATGGTGTTGCCATACTTCTTAAAGAAAAAAAGGCGCAACAATTATCGCTTCCCCTAGCCTTTAGTGGTGCTTTTTTATTGGCTGTTACTTTATTTGAATTACTACCACAGGTATATCAATCTTCAAATAAGTATGTGGGGCCTTTTGTAATGGTAGGTATATTACTCCAAATATGCTTAGAATTTTTAAGTAAAGGGGCTGAGCATGGTCATGTTCATTTGCATGACAATAAGAAAAGTTTTCCTTGGTTGCTTTTTTGTAGTCTTTCTATTCACGCATTATTTGAAGGGTTTCCAATTGCTGAA
>CAJWXC010000063.1 GCA_913048215.1 uncultured Flavobacteriaceae bacterium
TTTGAGCTCAGTGATCCAAATCACATCCCGAGTGAATGCTCAAGGATGACAATCAATGGCATTGAGGCATCGTGCCCATGTCCTGGTGAGGATAATACCTACAATATTGTAACTGGAGAACACAAAACAATACCAACGCTATATCCAATGCTTGGATATAGGGTGGAGCGTTCTGGCAACACCTTAAGAATAACAAATTAATTAATAATTACCTTTTCAAGTATTTCCTGATTGTTTGAAGTAATTACTAAAAAGTAAATTCCAGGAGTAACATCGCTCACATTTACACTTGTGCTATTTATTTGCTGAGTACGTACTTTTTTTCCGGACAGATCAAAAAGCTGCAGGCTGTCTGGAGTTGTTTTTGTTTGTACGTAAATTACATCACTACTAGGATTTGGATAGACCCTTACAGACTGCTGTGAGTTTGTATTTTCTTCTATAGATAATTCTCCTTCTTGATACACTTTCACGTAATCTATGAGCATAGTGGCTTGGTCAAACCCAGAAGGTATATTTCCTGCAATACCTCCCATGGCCAAGTTTAATAATATAAATTGATCCTCATAAAACGGCCAGTTACTATCATCTTTTACTGCAGGATTGTATGTGTAATAACCAACACCATCGAGTAAAAATGTAATCTGGTCTGGAGACCAGTTTAGAGAGTATACGTGAAAATCATTTTCAAGATCTGATGCAATAGTACCTCCTCCATTTGGATTACCAGCATAACAGCAAGGGGTGTGTAAAGAACTCTTGATGTAGTTTATATCTTGATTAGGAAATATTCCGTGTTCCATCATATCTATCTCACCACAGGCAGGCCAACTTGTGGTGCCATATTGTGAGTCCCAATAGGCTCCGTCTTCATTTATATTCTTACCCAATGTCCAAATGGCTGGCCAAGTTCCAGCCCCTACAGGAATTTTTGCTCTTACATCTACCCTACCATAGGTAAATGCAAATTTAGAATTTAATCTAGCAGAGGTGTAGTTCTTTGTTAATCCCTGATCTGTATAAGTCTCTTGTTTTGCAACAATATGTAATAGCCCTGAAGAATTCACAAAGGAATTATCTATACGGTTGGTATAATGCTGCTCTTCTCCATTAGCCCAACCAACACCGGGTATAATAACTTGTGTTTGATGGTGCCATTTGGATGGGTTTACAACTCCTGGAGTATCAAATTGATCCTCCCAAACCAACTCAGTATATTCTACATCAACCTGAGGTATTTCTAACTCTGTGGAACCATCGTCTATGTTATCTATAAAATATGTTCCGCCAGAAAACACACCACCATCTATAAACAATACCAATCTATTATACTCTCCAGTTGCATTTACTGGGGTGCCACCGTCTGTTAATACCGCTTGAGAAAAATCAAAAACTATGTTATTAGACCAACCACCACCAGCAGGGATTGTTTGGGTAACCTCAACATCAGGGTTTTGACCACTCTCTAATTTCAATAATATGGTATGGGCATCAGAATCAAAACGATAAAAAGATAATGAAATAGTGTTTTGAAAATCCAAATCAATAGCCCTTTGCAAATCAAGGTAAAAACCCTCCCAAATATTAGACCCGCTATTGGAAAACTGTCCTACATCGTTGGTGGGATCTTGGGGATCTGTGTTGAAAGAAAAACTACTCCCTAAAAAGGATGAAAAGTTCTCTGCAGGATCAGAAAAATCGATGGGCATTTGCTGGGCAAATGAAAAATTCCCAAAAAACAACAACATTAAAAGTAGGAAAGCAGGTGTTTGATTCATAAAGGCTTATTTTAAGGTGTCAAAGATAATACACATTACTAAATATTTTTTATTAATTGACTATACATAAGCTATACAACTAGGCTAGATTAGTTAAAATGTAAGAGTAGCGCCCACTAAAAAGTTAATTCCTGCTTGTGGATAAAATCCTGCGCCTTCTATAGTGGTTATGGTTCCTGGCGAAGAAAAATCATCATCATAGGTAAAGAAGTATCCATTAGAAATATATTTAACATCAAAAATATTGTTTACTAAGCCCTGTAAAACCAATGATTTTGCAAAAGACAGTTTTCTAATGGTATAGTTTATTGAAAAATCATTTAAAAAATAGGCATCCAACTTTGATGTTTGACTATCTATATTACCCATGTACTGCTGGCCTACATATTTTGAAAGTAATGCTACTTGAAAGTTTTCTGTAGGGCTGTACTCAATACTATTGCCTGCAATAAAGGAAGGAGAAAATGAAATATTGGTTGTCCCTAAATTTACAAGTTGGCCATCAGTGGAGGTTATAAACTCTTTATTTTTATTGCTACTCAAGGCTATATTTGGCCTTACGTGCAATTGCTTTGACACTCTAAAATCTGCGTCTACTTCAAGTCCTGCTCTGTAACTATTACCACTAGTTTCTCTAATAAATCCTCCAGAGTCATCTAATTGTCCTGTAAGCACCAATTGGTCTTTGTAATCCATGTAGTATAAGTTGGTACTTAAGGTTATGTTTTCTCCTGCAAAACGCCATCCTATCTCATAGTCATCCAATATTTCTGGGGTAAAGACTCCTTGTTCAAAATCACTGCGTCTAGGCTCTCTACTGGCTCTTCCATAAGAGACATATAATTGATTGCCTTTATTTAAGGTGTAACTAGCGCCAAATTTTGGATTAAAAAACGCATACTGCTCATCTACTACCATGTTCACTTTATCACTGGTTAAACCAGCCGTTTTATAGTCAACAACACGCATTTGCAAATCACCAAAAAAGGACAAAGAATTTGTTACTTGATAGGTTGCTTTAGAAAAAGCGGTGAATTCCTGTTTATCTCCCGTACCATCATAATAGCGATCTCCAAAATTTGCACCTGTAAAATTGGTTGCCCAAATTACTTCTCCAAAGTGAAGCCCCTCATAATAGCTATAAAAAATACCCGTGGTAGTATCCCAGTTTTGATCTTTATAATTTGCATTTGCGCTCAAGGCATAAAAATTATTCTCCAACCATCTACGTCTTACAAGATCTGAGGTTTCTTCTATTTGGCCGTTTATTTCAACGGGTAACAAGCCATGAAAATCAAGATTTGCATCTTCTTTATATTCCTCAAAAAAACCACTCCCTTTTGTATAGTTGAGTGTAACGCTTGTGCTCCAGTTATTGTTGTAGCGCTCATTCCAAATTAATTGGTAGTGATCTTGGTCATAATCATCTACTTGATTTTTATGAAAACGAACCTCACCATTAACATCAGTATACATCCCTGCAGGGTTAAACGTAGGGTTAGTAGCCAGTGTTTGCTCATCTATTCCAAACCATGACTGGTAGGTGATTTCTCTACCCCCAAATACAAGGGCTTTAATATGGGTATTATCTGTTTTATAAGACCCCTGCAAAAAATAAGATTTTAAATCACTAGAGGCTCTATCTATATAGCCGTCACTAGTAATATTTGAAAATCTTCCAGAGATTTCAACCTTGTCGTTTAACAGTCCCGTAGAAAATTTTACACTGTGCTTTCTGGTATCAAAAGAGCCGTAACTGTTTGCGATTTGAGCAAATCCCTCTTTACTGGAGCGGTCTGTCTCAATGTTTAAACTTGCACCAAAAGATCCAGATCCATTGGTAGAGGTACCAACACCTCTTTGAAGCTGAAGACTTTCTACAGAGGAAGCAAAATCTGGTAAATTAACCCAAAAAGTGCCTTGGCTTTCACTATCATTATAAGGAATCCCATTTATGGTGACATTAACACGAGTTGCATCACTTCCTCTAACCCTAATTCCTGTATATCCAACACCTGCACCGGCATCACTGGTGGTTACTACCCCTGGCAAATAGTTAAGCAATATAGGGATATCTTGTCCTAAATTTCTCTGGGCTAGGTCCTGCTTAGTAAGGTTACTATGGGTAATTGGGGAATCTGCACTAACTCTCACACCATTGAGGTATACCTGTTCCAAGGGTTGAATTTTTGTAGTGTCTTGCAATTTTTCTTGTGCTTGAAGGACTGCTGCACTGAGTAAAAAAATAAACGCGTAATATTTCATTCGTACTTGTTTTTGTGACGAATAAAAGGGGTAATTATTCTTGTTAAATAATTATTTTTTGAATTAGCGCAATCAAGGACAATAAAGAATGTTCTCGATATAGCACATCTCGATCGCGCTAAAAGCATTTGTTTTATTCCTAAACAGCATTACCTGTTCTAGGTTCTATGGGTATAATCTCAGCCAATCCAATGCTCGTTGTTTTAAAACGAACATCAATTAGCACCCCTTTGAGATGTGGTGTAAAAGTACTTTTATTTCTGCTATTTAAAAATAAACTTTATAAAAAATTACAAAGTATTATTGTACAGGGGGTGGTTTTCTATTGGCTTTTTTGAGCGCATGCTTTTTTTTGGACACCAAACGCTTTTCAATGGCATTTCTTGAAGGTCTTGATTTTTTTCTGCTCTTGGCAACACGAAGACTTTTTTCAAGAAGAGAGAAAAGACGGGCTATCGCTAAGGCTTTATTTCTGTGCTGGCTCCTAGATTCACTACAGGTTATAGTAAGGCTTCCGTCTTGAGAAATACGGGTCTTTAATTTTTCAAGTAAGCGCTGTTTTTCTTTAGGAGTAAAGATCTCAGAGGTATTAATTGTAAAACTAATAACTGCTTTACTCGCGGTTTTATTAACGTGTTGCCCGCCAGGGCCACTACTTCTTATGGCCTTAAAGGAAATCTCTTTTAAAAGTTGTAGACGATCCATCAGGCGCTAGGTTGATGGGATGGATCTAGCAAGTCGTTTACATCCTTTACAGGGCTAAACGTTAAAAGTGGTACTTCCACAAAAATAGTATTCCAATGTGCCATAGCGCCATTCCATAATCCCGGGGCTTCCAGGGCTTTTATAGGAGCACCCTCCACAGTTTTGTTTGAAATAAAACAAGCCAAAGGATCTACAAAATGTGTAAGGTTGTATTTCTCTCCCCTAAAATCTCGTGTACCACATACCAAATCTACTGGATTAAAATGTGTGGCACCCTCAACAATTGAGGCTTGCTTTGGGTCTGAAATATCAATTTGAGATAACTCAACAATTTGAAGAGATTGTTGCCCCTCTTTATTTTTTACCCAAAAAGGACCCCCACCCGGGGCTCCTGTATTTTTAACAACACCACATACTCTAATGGGTCTATTTAAAAGCTCTGCAATACCAGCCTTGGTCTGAGGAATTTCTTTAATCTTTAACTCTTTCCATAAAAAAGTTTTTATTTCACTGAGTTTCTCTTCTGTAACTTGATCTTTTACAATACTTTGTAGATATCCAAATATTGTATGCTGTAGTTGCAAAAGTCTCCCTGCCAACATCTTTTTATGTAAAGCAACAGCGTCGATATGCTTCTCTACCGTCACATTATCTATGTTTTTTATAAAAATAATATCCGCATCTACCTGGTTTAAATTTTTAATAAGTGCTCCATGACCTGAGGGTCTAAAAACTAGATTCCCTTCTTTGTTTTTAAAAGGTGTGTTTTTTAAATCTACCGCAATAGTATCTGTACTTGGGTCTTGAAAAGAATAGGAAATTTGAACCTCTACTTTGGTCTTTCTTGTAATTCTATTTTTGACCCTCTCATAGGTTTGTTTAAAGAGTTGTAAGTGCTTTGGAGAAAAGGTAAAATGCAAATGTGCGACCCCGTCTATAGCTGCGTATTGTGTTGCTTCAAATAATTGTTCTTCAAATGCAGTTCTTGTATACTTTGTATATTTATGAAAAGGGATAAGACCTTTAGGGTACCCTGCATAATTAAGATACTTTTTGCCAAGCATTAAGGTCACAAAACTATTGATTCGGTAGCCCTTTTTTGACTTCTTGTAATCTGGTAGGTGTTTTCTAATTTCTTTTTGCACCAAAGAAGTAAAAGGAAAATATTTGATGTTGTCAATAAAGGTCTTTAATGAATCTAGTGCATTTGACTTAAGATACGGGGTAAGTTTTTCTTGATCTGGATCATAGTGGTCCAAAAATGTATGTAAAAACTTAAACATTCTTGTGGCAGCACCACTGGCAGGTACAAATTTTACAATGTCTTTTTGCTCTTTCTGAGCATCGTAGTACCCGGCCAATTGTTTTTGGGTAGCCACATCATACACCTCAACGCCATTGTCAACACCTGCATGTCTTATAATACGGGTAAATGGAGCGCCATTGCGAAAGATTTGAAGTTGTTTTTTAATCTCTTTCTCACTGAGTCCATGGGCAATAATTTGATCAAGTTCTTGGGGTATGAACATCTATTACTTATGTTTAATTATTGAATTTATTATTGCAATAGCGCTCTTTAAACGCTCTTGTTTTGATCCTTCCAAAATAGTATAAGGAGTGTTGTTTTTAATCAGTTGTTGTTCAAAAATACGAAACATTTTGTCTCTATCATTGGGTCTATCTCTTAAGTTATCTTTCTGCCAAGGCACATCAATATTGGTAAGAAAATAATAATCATACCGGTGTTGTTGGCTTGCCTGTATAAGTTGAGAGGGGCACCACCCATTGTAATAATACTCGCAATAGGTTTTTATTTGCAAGACATTAGTATCTAGTAAGAGTAGTTTGTCTGCCTGTAGTGTAAGTCTGTTTTCATCTTTGATATGGCCTTTTGCAATGGGTAGCAAGTCTTTTTTTTCAATGGATGTTTTTGAATTTTTCCATTTCAGTTCTAAATAGGTACGCATGTATTCTGGCACCCACTTAGAATTAAAATGGGCTGCCAATTGAGCTGTTAAGGTTGTTTTTCCTGAAGACTCAGGACCAAACAATACAATCTTTACACAACTGCTAGGGGTTTGTTCAAATGCTTTTTCCATGCTAAATAGCCATAAATAGCTATGAGTGTTAATACAAAATAAAGAATACTACTAAAAGTTAAGCCTTTATAAAAATACAGCGGTACGGTAATAATATCTCCAATAATCCAATAAATCCAATTTTCGATTTTACGTTTTGCCATGAGCCACATTCCTACAAAGAAGATACCTGTGGTTAGTGTATCTAGATACGAGCTCCAGTGATTGAATTTATCAAAAACAGTATACACCAAAAACACAAAAACAACTGTTACAATAAAAATCCCTAAAGAAATAATATGTTCTCTGTAGGTTGCGCGACTAATGGGTGTTACTGGAATCTCATCAACACTACGAGTCCAAATATACCAACCATACACACTCATAATGAAATAATATCCATTAATTAACATGTCACCCAACAAGCCCCATTTTAGTAGCAGGTACACAAAAATAGCGGTGCAAATCATCCCTGTAGGAAACACCAATACATTATTTTTTTTAGCATACACAACAGAGGCAATGGTAAAGAGTGCCGCTATCAATTCTAGCACAATATCTAACGTGTCATAGCCTGCATATTGAGAAAAAAGAAAATCAAAAATTTGGTTCATAGTCACTTCTGTCTGATTTTACGATTTTAATGTACATTAAACCGCTCTCTACCCCTTGCAAAGCAACCTTAATTTCTTTTTGCAACATCCCCATAAGCGCGTCATAAGCTCCGTATACTTGTGTACTCAATGGATTTTCTAAAACGGTAAAACCAGATGCTCGTAGCTTTTTTATAAAGGCTATTATTTCTGGTTCATAAGCGTCTTGTAAGGGGGTAAATGTTACTTCTACTGAAATTTGCATAAGATTTAGATTATGGTTGTAAAGATAGTATTTTGGGGTGGGCATAAAAAAACAATAAAATCAAAAAAGAAGTGAATTGCTTTAATTTTGTTTCCAGTAAATTGTTGGCTACAGGCACAGTAAATACCTTAAAGGGTAATAGCGTATACTAGAGTAAATCCTTGAAATTCCTGGAAGTAAATATCATAGGTTTCACTAATGCTAGCAATGCTTACTGTGGCAGAGGTCTGTGTGTCATTTAATCTAAAATCTTCAACAAAAATATGCTCTAAAAAGCTAATTCCAGGACGGGCAAAGCATTTGTAAACAGCCTCTTTGGCTCCCCAAATAATAGTAAGTTTACGCATAATTGCGTCTCGGTTGGCTAAGGTGCTATACTCCTGTAGGGTGGTAAATTTATGAGCAATGTTGAAGATTTTTGGCCGCTGTTTTTCTATATCAATACCCACGGGATAATCACTGATTATAATTGCAGAAAAAGTGTAAGAATGAGAGATTGAAATGTATGTTCCATCTGTAAGGTGGGGTTTACCGTTTTGATCATACCTCAAATCAAAATCTGTATATCCAACGAAAGATAAAAGGTGGCGCACGCTCATAAATCCGCGACGATGCAAATCGCTTTTCATACGATCAACACGTGCTTGGCAATGCTCTGTAAGCGGTATATTTTTACTCAATACATCAAAAGACTCTTCTATGTTCCAAATCAGGAGCTTAGTGTTGGAATTAATTGTTATAGTTTTGTAAAGAGGCATTAGTCTTTGATTGGTTTTGTGTATTTTTGCAGTCGAAATTTTCAGTATAAATACCATCACAAAGTAGTAAATATATTAATAAGTTCTCTGCCCTGGTAGAGATAAAAATTACATTTTTATGTCAACAAACACACTTCCGTATACACCCAATAAAGTAAAAGATATTTCACTTGCAGATTGGGGTCGCAAAGAAATTAGATTAGCTGAAGCAGAAATGCCAGGGCTTATGGCATTGCGAGAAGAGTATAAGGACCAGCAGCCTTTAAAAGGGGCACGTATTGCAGGATGTCTTCACATGACCATACAAACTGCGGTACTAATTGAAACATTACAAGCCCTTGGAGCAGAAGTTACCTGGAGTTCATGTAATATTTTCTCTACCCAAGATCAAGCTGCCGCTGCTATTGCTGCCGCTGGAACGGCTGTATATGCCTGGAAAGGTATGAATGAGCAGGAGTTTGACTGGTGTATAGAGCAAACACTTTTCTTTGGTGAAGATAGAAAGCCACTAAATATGATTTTAGATGATGGTGGAGATTTAACCAACATGGTATTAGACAAATACCCAGAACTAGCCCCTGGAATTAACGGACTCTCTGAAGAGACTACTACTGGAGTACACCGCCTCTACGAGCGTGTAAAAAATGGAACCCTACCAATGCCTGCCATAAACATTAATGATAGTGTTACAAAATCTAAATTTGATAACAAATACGGATGTAGAGAAAGTGCAGTAGATGCAATACGTCGTGCTACAGATGTAATGTTGGCTGGTAAAAGAGTCGTAGTTTGTGGATATGGTGATGTAGGAAAAGGAACTGCCGCTTCTTTTAAAGGTGCTGGTTCTATTGTAACGGTAACAGAAATTGACCCAATTTGTGCCCTTCAAGCTGCCATGGATGGTTTTGAAGTAAAAAAATTAGAGAGTGTTGTTGCTACAGCAGATGTTGTAATTACAACCACAGGAAATAAAGACATTGTACGCGGAGAGCATTTTAAGGCAATGAAAGACAAAACCATTGTTTGTAACATTGGTCACTTTGATAATGAAATTGATGTGGCATGGTTAAACAGCAATGCTATTAAAGATGAAATAAAGCCACAAGTTGACAAATACGACTTAAACGGTAAAGACATTATCTTACTAGCTGAAGGCCGTTTGGTAAACCTAGGTTGTGCAACTGGGCACCCTAGTTTTGTAATGAGTAATTCATTTACAAACCAGACATTAGCTCAAATAGAGTTATGGACAGACTCAGACAAGTATGAAAACAAAGTATACATGTTGCCTAAGCACTTAGATGAGAAAGTTGCAAAGTTGCACCTTGAAAAAATTGGTGTGGAGCTTACAGAACTTAAGAAAGACCAAGCACAGTACATTGGTGTAACTGTTGAAGGGCCCTTTAAGCCAGAATATTACAGATACTAATTCAGAACCATAATTTCTTCGGAAAATTTAAACTATAAAACCCTTGCAGCTATTGTTGTAAGGGTTTTTTTGTGGGGTTGGGTTTTCTAAATATGTAGCTCATCCAAACCGGGTCATTCTCTCCAGAGACAATTGCTTTTCTATCAACAAACTCCCAACGGTGTTGATTCATGTAGTTTAGTAATTGCGAGGTTCCTTTACATTTTTCTATACCCTTACTCGTAATTATTTTTCCTTCCAAAGCGGGTTGCTCCTCTACACGTATGCGTTTTATTATTCCTCGATTATTGGCTTTTTGGACCACTATAACTTCTAAAAAATCATAGTATGTGTGGGGCTTCTCTTGCGCCAAAGAGCTGGTCGTAAATAGCGTAGCTGCAATTGTTATTAGCAAAATATTGATCTTCATAGAAAGGTGTGTTTAAGGATATATAATTAATTCTCTTTAGAAAGCTGGCTAATAAAAAAGCCTCAAATCATTAGTGATTTGAGGCTTTATAAAATAAGGTAGACAATATACTAAGCTTCTGCCACAGGCACGATACTTACGTATGATCTGTTGTCTTTCTTTTTTGTGAATTTTACAACACCATCCACTTTAGCGTGAAGTGTATGGTCTTTTCCACCATATACGTTTTCACCTGGGTGATGTGTATTACCTCTTTGTCTTACAATGATGTTTCCAGCAAGGGCAGCTTGACCACCAAATATCTTAACGCCAAGACGTTTTGATTCTGATTCTCTACCATTTTTGGAACTACCAACTCCTTTTTTATGTGCCATTTTGTTTGGTTTTAAAGATTAACTTAAAGCAGCAATTAACTCAGCTTTCTTCATAGAAGTGTAGCCTGTAATTCCTTTTTCTTTTGCCATTGCTTTTAACTCAGCAACAGTGTTGGAAGAAATATCCTTTGCAGCACTTTCTTCTTTTACAGCAGCAGGCTTTTCAGCTTTTGGTGCTACAGCTTTTGCTTTTTTAGCGGGAGCGGCTTTTTTTGCTCCAGAGGCTACAATACTCTCTATTACAATTTGAGTAAGAGATTGTCTGTGTCCATTTTTTACTCTGTATCCTTTTCTTCTTTTTTTCTTGAATACAATAACTTTATCACCTTTAAGGTGCTTAA
>CAJWXC010000064.1 GCA_913048215.1 uncultured Flavobacteriaceae bacterium
TTTGGGTCACTTATAAATGGGTTGTCTGAGGGGATGCCATAATTGTTGCCACCACTTTGGGAATCTATGTCAATTCTTAGCAATTTACCAATGAGTAGGGTAGGGTTTTGAGCGTTGTTGTTTGTATCACCACCTCCGCCACCATCACCAAGGCCAATGTAGAGGTAGCCATCTTGGGGTCCAAAAGCAATGGTTCCTCCATTGTGGTTTGAGAAAGGTTGCGAAACTGTTAGCAACATTACTTCTGAGTTTGGATCTGCAATATCTGGGTTTGAAGCGCTTACAGAAAACTCAGAAATTTGTGTATCTCCACCACTGTTTGAGTAGTGTACAAAAAACCTACCGTTGGTTTGATACTCTGGATGAAACGCCAGGCCTAGTAAACCTCTTTCTCCCCCGGCATTTACTATGGATTGTATGTCAAGAAATGGGGTAGAGTTTACCAATCCGTTTACATCTACTATTTTAATAACCCCGCCCTGCTCTACAACAAAAAGTCTTTCATCTCCGGCATTTTTGAGTGCTAGTGGGCTAGAAAAACCATCAGCAAAATCTTCTAATTCTATAGTTTGTGAGATTGTGTTTAAACAAAATAATGCGCAAATAAGAAGGAGTGTATTTTTCATAAATCTGTGTTTTTTTTCAAAGTAATAAAAATTAATGATTAACTAAAACTCCCGCTACTCACAATTTTCTCACAGGCTTTGTAAAGCAAATCATATACATGTGTAAAACCATATTCACCACCATAATAGGGGTCTGGAACCTCTTTTTCTTGTCCGGGATGGGTACTATCTAATAGCAGAGATACTTTTTCTATCTCTTGGGGTGTCTTAGCTAATTTTATAACGTCTCTAAAGTTTGACTTGTCCATTACAAAAATGAAATCATAGATTTCAAAATCATAGGCAGAGAACTGTTTTGCTTTTTGGCGGGATATATCGATGTTATTTTTACGGGCAACCTCAATACTTCTTGGGTCAGGTTTATTGCCCACATGCCAGGCGCCTGTCCCAGCAGATTGCACCTCAAATTTGTCTGTATCTAGCAGGTCTTCTAAAATACCATGCGCTAAGGGAGAGCGGCATATGTTGCCCAAACATACCATAAGGATCTTAGTTTTCAATGGCTATTGTTTTTAATGCTTTTTAAAATTATGAAATAAAAAATCCCGCCATTGGCAGGATTTTATGATTTATAATGTGAGTTTCTTTTGCAAGTCTTCCACATATTTTCTAAACTGTTTGTCTGTACTAGACAGATTGTCAACGGTTTTGCATGCATGAAGTACCGTTGCGTGATCTCGTTGTCCTATCTGAGAACCGATGGAGGCAAGAGAGGCTTTGGTGAATTTTTTTGCAAAAAACATAGCCAATTGTCTTGCTTGTACAATATGTCTTTTTCTTGTTTTTGATTGTAGTGTTTCTACATCCATTTGGAAATAATCGCTTACTACTTTTTGTATGTAGTCTATAGACACTTCTCTTTTGGTATGCTTAACGTAATTGTCTACAATCTTTTTTGCAAGATCAATGGTGATTTCTTTTTTATTAAAAGAGGAATGCGCAATTAAAGATATAATGGCACCTTCTAATTCTCTTATATTGGTTTTAATATTGTTTGCTAGAAATTCAATAATATTTTCTGGCATTTCTACGCCATCTCTGTAGAGCTTGTTTTTAATAATTGCGATTCTTGTCTCACAATCTGGATGGTTAAGCTCTGCAGATAATCCCCACTTAAATCTTGAGAGCAAGCGTTGCTCAATATCTATCATGTCAACAGGTGCCTTGTCACTGGTAAGAATAACTTGTTTACCGTTTTGATGCAAATGATTAAATATGTGGAAAAATACATCTTGGGTTCCTGCTTTACCAGAGAGTAACTGGATATCATCAACAATTAAGACATCTATCACTTGATAGAAATGGATAAAGTCGTTGCGGTTATTTTTCTTTACAGACTCACTGTATTGTTGTACAAATTTTTCTGCAGAAATATACAAAACCGTTTTTTCTGGGTATTTGTCTTTTATGTCTACTCCAATGGCATGTGCTAGGTGGGTTTTTCCAAGACCAACACTTCCAAATACAAGTAAGGGATTAAATGAAGTACCTCCTGGCTTGTTTGCAACAGCAATACCTGCTGATCTTGCCAAGCGGTTTGATTCTCCTTCTAGAAAATTCTCAAAATTATAATTTGGATTTAATTGAGATTCAATTTTTACATTTCTAATACCAGGGATTACAAATGGGTTTTTTAGCTCAGGGCTTTTGTTCTTAAGCGGAACATCTACATTTTGTGATCCTTGATTATTGCTTCTATTTGAGCTTGGAATTCTTTCTGTAAAAGGCTGCTTGTTGCCATAGGTGTTTTCCATCCTTATAACATATACCAACTTTGCCGTTGGGCCCAATTCCTTGGTTAATGCTACTTTCAATAATTTTACGTAGTGTTCCTCTAACCACTCATAAAAAAATTTACTCGGTACTTGAATACTTAGTGCATTGTCAGAAAGCTTTACTGCTTTTATTGGTTCGAACCAGGTTTTGTAGGCTTGCTGGGTAATATTATCTTCGATAAACGAAAGACAATTATTCCATACAATTGCAGAAGTATTATTCATAGTTTTGTTAGAGGGTATTTTGTTGGTTACTCTTTTTTTTAACTGTCTCAAAAAAAAATTGACACATATATTGTAAAAATTGTGTTCGAACTTTCCTACACAACAAATATGTGAACAAATTTGTAAAAAAAAAAACGTTTTGGTGTTGAATTTTCGGTTTTTTTATTGCATGTTTAAGTTCTTTGCCTAAACTATTTTAAATTAACAACTTTTATTCAATTTTTTTGAAAAATACTACAACAACTTTACGAGTTAGATATGGGGAAACAGACAAAATGGGAATTGTCTACTACGGAAATTACGCAACCTATTTAGAACAAGGAAGAACAGAGTGGCTAAGAGATATGGGCTTTTCTTATAAATGGATGGAGGATAATGGTATACATTTGCCAGTTGTTGAATTAAATATCAAATACAAAGCACCTGCTCGGTATGATGATGTTTTAACTATCACTACTAGTTTAAAGAAAATTCCTACATATCGTATTGATTTTATCTATAAAATACACAATCAAGAGGGTCAACTTTTAATAACCGGTGAAACCTCTTTGGTTTTTGTAAATAGCATCACAAATAAATTACAAAAGGCGCCAGATTATTTGGTAAACAAGTTACTGTAGCGTGCAATAATTTAGAGAAAATATTTAAAGCTTTTTTATATCTACTTTGTAGATGTTTTCAAATAAAGTAAATATTTTGTCAGCCTCTTTTTTTCTCACAGAAATTGTGAGTTTGCAATTATGTTCTAAATTTTGATTGAGAATTTTTATTTTTTGATCTTTAATATTTCTCATCACTACGCTCATTTGCGGATATTCAAAAAGCAGTAAAAAGCAAACATCAATCGTTTTTTCTTGAATAATTGCCGACTCTAAAGTTAATTTGGCAGATGTTTTGTATGCTTGGATTAATCCGCCAACACCTAGTTTGGTGCCTCCAAAATAGCGTACACTCACCACAAGGGTATTTGTTAATTTAAAAGCTTGTAGTTGACCATATATTGGCATTCCTGCACTATTGTTAGGTTCTCCATCATCATTGGCTCTGTATTTCTCATATCTTTCTCCTAATTGCCATGCATAGCAAAAATGTCCTGCGGTATGATGCTGCTTTTTTAATTGGGCTATGCAGTTTTTGATATCCTGCTGAGTGGTAACAGCAAACCCATAGCCATAAAATTTACTCCCGCGATCTTTATGCAGTGTCTGCTGGGTGTTTGTTGCTATGGTGTAATAGGTGTCTTTGTTTTTTTCCATTTATACTATAGCAAGGCTTACTAGGGCTATGCTAATAACGGCTAAGATAATACCTATCCAGTTTTTTAAAGAAAGTTGCTCTTTAAAAAAAACAATACCCAATAAAGTTGAAATTATGACAATAGCCACATTGTTAATGGTAAAGATACCTGAGCTATCAAGTAAATTACTTCGAAGCGCTTTTACTAAAAAATAAATAGAAAAGTAGTTAGGGATTCCAAGAACAACACCAGCTATTATATTTTTATATTCCAGAAAGAGCACACCTTTTATTTTTTGTACCACAAGTACCATAATACCGATAACTCCTGCGGTCATAAATATGGTTGAGGAGAAAAGAGGTATTAGGCTTTTGTCTTTAATAAAATCGTTTTGTAGAAAGTTTAAACTAGTGTCTATAAGCCCACTTCCAAAAAAAACCAGCACAGGAAACATTAAATTTCTATTTTGCAAGATCACACCACTACGGTTTTTTACAGAGACAAGATACACAGCTGCTAGGGCTAGAATAATACCGATAGCCTTGAAAGGTCCCAAGGGTTCTTGGTAGTACCACAGCCCAAATCCAATAGGTATAACAAGTGCCATTTTTGTGGCAACAGAAACCACAGATAGACCACTACGTTGTGTGGTTGTGGCCATGAGGTTAAACACAATAATGAATAATGCTCCCAGGGCTACGGTGTAATAAAACCAATCGTATTTGGGTATTGCAGATATCTCAATGCTATTTTGATACCCAATTATACCGCAGGTGCAGGCAACAAAATAATTTACTACAATAGCCTGTAGGGTGTTAATAGAATAGCGAGCAAAAAGCCTGAATAATACAAAAATGAACGTTGAGGCTATAATGCTTAATACTAGAGGTATCATTGGGTGTTGTTTTTATAGATAAACAGATTTGTGTCTTTAATATTTTTTTTGCTGTGAAGCCTTGTGTTTAAAACAGGCGCTTTAATACCTTTTTCTAGACTTATTTTTCCAACATATACAAATGCTTGATCCCAAAGGTCTTCATCTATAAATGTTTGCAAGGTTTTTGTGCCTCCTTCAATAATAACACTTTGCAGGTTGTGCTTTTGTGCAATGGCACATATGCTTTGGGCCAAGTTTTTTTCAAAACTACTATACTCATATATAGTAGAAGTATTTTGTATGTTTTTTTGCCGCACTTTTGTTATTACAATGGTTGGCGCTTTATCGTTAAATATGGCAGCTGTTTTTGGGATTTTTAAATCTCTGTCTATCACAAGTCGGGTTGGAGAGTTTCCAAACCAATCTCTAGATGTAAGGCTTGGGTTGTCTAAAAGGGCTGTGTTTGTCCCAATGACAATACCCTGTTCTTGTGTTCTTTGTTGATGTACCTTCTGTCTAGCAAAGGTGTTAGATATCCAGATAGGTTGCTGTTTGTCTTTGGTGGCAGGTGCAATGAAACCTTGTGTTGTTTGCGCCCATTTTAAAAAAACATAGGGTCTTTTTTTCTCCTGAAATGTAAAAAAACGTGTATTGAGTTCTTTGCACTTATCCTCGAGCACCCCTTGGGTAACAGTGCAGCCTGCGTTTTGAAGTTTTACAATGCCTTTGCCTGCAACTTTTGGGTTGGGGTCCACACACCCAACGATCACATTTTTAATACCACTGGCAATTATTAAATCTGCACAAGGGGGTGTTTTACCTGTATGGCTACAAGGCTCCAAACTTACATATAGGCTAGCCTTTTTTAATAGTTGTTGATGTGAGGATATACCGCTGGCTAGTAATATTTTTGCAGTAACAGCATTTGTTTTTGAATTTGTAATGGCATGTACCTCTGCGTGGGCCATACCAGGTTTGTGATGCCATCCTTCTCCAATAATAAGATTGTTGTACACTAAAACGCTACCAACCAATGGATTTGGGTAGGTAGTTCCTAAGCCATTTTTGGCTAGTTCAATACAGCGTCTCATGTATTTTTGATGTATCTTCACGCTGTAAAAATACAATGATTTTTATAGATGAGTAAACCTATTATTAGACCTATTGAAAAAAAGGATAATCCTCACCTTGCTAAGATAATTAGAAAGGTCCTTGTAGATCTAGGAGTGCCAAAAATTGGAACTGCTTACGCAGATAAAGCCTTAGATTGTATGTTTGAAACCTACCAAAGAGAGCGCAGCGATTATTTTGTGGTTCAGGAAAATGGAACTATTATTGGAGGCGCAGGAATAGCACCTCTAGAAAACTATGATGGTACTATTTGTGAGCTTCAAAAAATGTATTTTTTGGAGAGGGCAAGGGGTAAGGGTATTGGGAAACTTATGATGGGTAGATGTTTGGAAGCAGCAACTTCTTTCTCTTTTGAGAGCTGTTACTTAGAAACCATGACTTACATGACTGCCGCTCAAAATTTATACAAGAAATCAGGCTTCCAATATTTGGACGGCCCATTAGGAGACACAGGACATTTTTCCTGTCCAGTACAAATGCTTAAAAAACTATAAATTTCTTGAAACTATCGCAGCTTAATATACATTTTGTCACACAACTCCAGGGAGCCTACCATAAGGAAGAAATCAATTCTTTCTTTTACATGCTTTGTAATTTTTTCTTGCAGTTTTCCCGCTTTGAGGTTTCTACGAGTAAAGACACCTTGGTGTCTAAGTCTAACATAGCAAGATTTGATGCCGCCCTACTCAGATTACAAGCTCAAGAGCCTATTCAATACATACTTGGGTGTGTAGCATTTTATGGACTTACTTTTAAGGTAAATAAGCACACCCTTATTCCAAGGCCAGAAACAGAAGAATTGGTGGACTGGATGGTATCAGATTTTCAAAATCAGGATACTATGTTGGATATTTTGGATATAGGTACGGGTAGCGGTTGTATTGCTATTGCTTTGGCAAAAAACCTTCCAAAGACTAGTTTGTCTGCCATAGATATTTCAGAAAATGCACTAGTGGTGGCCCAAGAAAATGCACTAAAAAATCAAGTGTTGGTTTCATTTTGCCAAAAAGATATAGTAAACACAAACTGCCTTGAAAAAAAGTATGATGTGATAGTATCTAACCCGCCATATGTACGCCAATTAGAAAAAAAAGCGATGAGTGCCAATGTGCTTGAGTATGAGCCCAGTACTGCGTTATTTGTACCCAATGAAGATCCTTTGTTGTTTTATAGAAAAATTGCCCAGCTAGCCCAAGATTCTCTGCACTCAAAAGGATGGCTTTATTTTGAAATTAATGAATATTTATCTTTGGAGATGGAAATTTTATTGCATGAAATAGGGTATATTAATATTGAAATTAGAAACGACTTTAGAGCGGTGCCAAGAATGATAAAATGTCAAAAATTATGAAAAGTATTTGTGTGTTTTGTGGGAGTAGTGATGGCACTGATCCCTTAATTAAAAAGGCGGCTATTACCCTGGCCGATGCGCTCTTGGAGCGTGATAACCATTTAGTGTATGGAGGTGCCAAAATTGGTATTATGGGCACAATCGCTCAAAGAGTTATCGATGGAGGTGGCCGTGTTATTGGTATCATTCCAGAGTTTTTAAAAAAGAAAGAAGTGGTGCATCCCAAACTTTACAAATTGATTACCACTAAAAATATGAATGACCGGAAACTTAAAATGTTAACTCTAAGTGATGGTTTTGTAACCTTGCCTGGTGGTTTTGGAACTTTAGAAGAACTTTTTGAAATTGCAACAGCATTACAATTAGGACAACATAAAAAACCAATTGGCCTTCTAAATATTAATGGTTTTTATGATGAGCTTTTGGCCTCTTTGCAAAAAATGGTGTCTATGGGTTTTGTAAAACAACACAATCTAGATTTGGTTTTAGTAGATACAACAGTGGCGGGTTTACTCACCAAAATGGATGCTTTCAAGGCTCCTGATAAGGCTGTTTGGTAAGCCTATTTGGCAAAGGAACAAACTATTGGCTACACAAAAAAAAGCTGGTAAAAAGAAGGTTTTTTTTATGTAATTTCTAGTACTTTTAAGGGATCAATTTTATCTTTGTTACATGAACGCTCAACAACAAATTATTGCATTACGAGATCTCCTTCGAAAGCATAATCATAGTTATTATGTCCTAGATAACCCCACTATTAGCGATTATGATTTTGACATGAAACTCAAAGAGTTGCAAACTCTTGAAGCAAAACACCCAGAGTTTGATGACCCAACCTCACCCACTAAGAGAGTGGGAGGAGCAGTAACCAAGAATTTTGAAACCACAACACACAATTTTAGAATGTACTCTCTAGATAATAGTTACTCTAAAGAGGATTTACAAAATTGGGAAACACGTATTAAAAAACAAGTAGATGGCCCGGTGAGTTATACTTGTGAGTTAAAATATGACGGCGCCTCTATAAGTCTTACCTACCAGGGTGGAAATCTGCTAAGGGCAGTCACCAGAGGTGATGGCCACCAAGGAGATAATGTAACAACCAATATTAAAACCATAAAATCTGTTCCACTACAGCTAAAGGGTGATTTTCCTGATCATTTTGAGATAAGAGGTGAAATAGTTCTGCCTTTTGATGGTTTTTATAAAATGAATCAGGCAAGAGTTGCTGAAGGAGAAGAGCCCTTCAGAAATCCAAGAAACACCGCATCTGGTAGTTTAAAGCTTCAAGATAGTGCCCTTGTTGCCAAAAGGCCTTTGGAGTGTTTGTTGTATAGTTTGGTGGGTGATAATCTACCTGTCACCACTCAAATGCAAGGGCTTGAAAAAGCAGCAGCGTGGGGGTTCAAGGTGCCTAAAATTGCTAAGTTAGTTACAAGTATCGATGCTGTTTTGGATTTTGTAAATTATTGGGATATCCATCGTAGTGATTTACCTTATGAGACAGATGGTGTAGTTATTAAAGTAAATAACTTGCAGCAACAAGAAGAGCTTGGTTATACCGCAAAAGCACCACGTTGGGCCATGGCTTATAAATTTAAAGCACAGCAGGTATCAACAAAACTAGAGCAAATAACCTATCAAGTAGGGCGCACGGGTGCAATAACCCCAGTGGCAAACCTTACTGCTGTTACCCTTGCAGGTACTACTGTAAAAAGAGCTTCTCTTCATAATGCAGATCAAATAGCACTGCTAGATATAAGAGAGGGAGATACTGTTTATGTTGAAAAAGGAGGCGAGATTATTCCAAAAATTGTAGGTGTAAATCTAGCCCTAAGACCAGATGATTCTGTTGCAACGATTTATACAGACAAGTGTCCAGAGTGTGATACGCAGCTTTCCAGAACCCAGGGTGATGCAAAACATTATTGCCCTAATGAGATGGGTTGCCCACCACAAATTATTGGAAGAATACAACATTTTATTTCTCGTAAAGCAATGGATATTGAAGGCCTTGGTGGTGAAACTGTTGCCTTGCTTGTCCAAGCTGGCTTGATACAAACCTATGCAGATTTGTATGACCTTACCATTGAAGATATCCTGCCTTTAGAGCGCATGGCTCAAAAAAGCGCAGAGAATTTGGTGGCAGGTGTTGGCAAGTCAAAACAAATTCCTTTTCATCGCGTTCTTTTTGCTATAGGAATTCGTTATGTTGGTGAGACTGTTGCAAAAAAATTAGCCAAGCATTTCAAATCTATAGACGCTTTAATGGGAGCGAGTTTTGAGCAACTTGTTGCGGTAGATGAAATAGGAGATCGGATTGCACAAAGTGTCATTGACTTTTTTGAAGTACAAACTACCACAGATTTGTTTTCTCCCCTACACACTCCTGGAATAAGAAACCGTGAAATGATAGCTAGGTTACAAAGTCACAATCTACAACTAGCAGTATCTGCACAGTCACTTGCTGGGCAAACAACTGTCTTAAATGGCAGCACTTTTGTAGTTTCTGGTGTTTTTACTAAAATGTCAAGAACAGAACTTAAAAAAAGCATCGAGGATAACGGAGGCAAAGTTTCCAGTAGTATCTCAAGTAAAACCACCTATGTGATTGCTGGAGACAATATGGGGCCTAGTAAAAAAGCCAAAGCAGAGGCCTTGAGTGTTATAATTATTAGTGAAGATCAATATTTAGAAATGATATAAAAGCTTACACTAAATGCAGTAGAAATCTGTATTTTTAATTCCTATTTCAAGGTATATGTTTAAAGCAATAAAGCAACGATATTATCAAAAAGCAATTACTGCTGCCCTGGCACAAAGAGATGTTTCTGGCTTAAACACCAAGTTGCAAACCTTGGCAATTTTGTATGATGGAGATCATGTAAACGAGCTTTCTCCTTACTATAAAATAGCAAGCTCTTTGAGGGTTTTAGAGACAAAGACACAGTTTTTTTCTTATGTAACACTCAAGAAAAAAACACCGTCTTTACTTCGAGATCAGTTTTCTCAAAAAGATATTTCATTTAAAGGTTTCATAAAAGGTGCCTCTGCTTTAGATTTTGTAGCACAATCTCCAGATGTATTACTATATATGTCTAATAAAAAGCATTTATCTTTAGAGACTATTGTTGTAAAAAGTAATGCTAAATTTAAAGTAGGATTTAAAGGGGTTGATCCTCGTTATTTTGATTTAATTTTAGGGGTAGATCCAACAAACACACAAACAGTAATTACAGAGCTTACTAAATATTTTAAAATTTTAGGAAAAATACAAGCATGAAACAACTCATAGGTACAGGGGTGGCGTTAATTACACCATTTACAAAGCAAGGTGCAGTAGATACTGCCAGTTTAACAAGTATTGTTAATTTTCAGATAGCAAACAAAATAGACTACCTCGTGGTTCTGGGTACAACTGCAGAGAGCGCTGTTCTCTCTAAAGATGAAAAACAATTGGTCATAGATACCATAGTTACTGCAAATGCAGGTAGATTGCCACTTGTCTTGGGTATTGGAGGTAACAATACCCAGGCAGTTATGGATGAGTTTAAAGCCACAGACCTCTCTGTCTTTACTGCAATACTCTCTGTCTCTCCAATGTATAATAAGCCA
>CAJWXC010000065.1 GCA_913048215.1 uncultured Flavobacteriaceae bacterium
GGAGCAAAATGGGGTGTTGGATTCTACAGTGAGATGGAATTTCCAGAAATATCTGGTAGATGAGAGCGGCCAGCTGGTAGATTTCTTTTATTCTACTACATCTCCAATGAGCAGTAAGATTGTAAAATTATTGTAATAGTACATGTCAACATTAAAAAAGCCTCACGTACTGCGTGAGGCTTTTTTTTGTGTAAAATAAGTGTGTGTTTTAAGGTAGCTGGAATAAATCCTCCACTTTGCACTTAATGGTTTTTGCAATTTTTAAGGCCAATACCGTAGAGGGGATATAAATACCATTTTCTATGGCATTGATACTCTTTCTTGATACCTCTGCCGCCTCAGAGAGTTCTTGCTGGGTGAGATGGGCAGCTTTTCTAAGCTGCTGCAGGTTGTTTAAAAGTTTTTCATGGTCTTTGCCCATGCCTACTGTTTTTCAAACTCCTCGACAGCGCTCGTGAGTTCTTTACCAGTGTTTGGATACAAATATCCTGCAATAAGAGTGCCTACACCAATAAGACCCACCAGGCAGCCAACTCCTTTAAGGATAGATCCCAAAAAAAACACGCCAAAGCCAAATAGACCAAGACCCACAAAGGTTGTGATCACTCCGCCTCTGCGGTAGTCTATGGGTTCTTTTTTTCTTTCTTCAAAAATAGCCAACAGTTTTTCTATTTTATCTGGGTCATTCAAGCTTTTTGAAATCTCTACTACTGTTTCTCTTTTTTCTTTACCCTCCAAATATTGCCAGTAAAAAACTGCCAGGGGAATAACAATTCCTGTTAGCATTCCTAGAGCTGGTATAATTATGTCTTTTTCCATCGTTTTACGTTTAAAATGTAACGCAAAGGTAACATTTTAAACGTAACCTAAAGGTTACATCGTAAATTATTTTAAAAAAATAAAAACATTAATTTAGGAAGCTAGCAGCTCCTTAAGATTGGTAATAGTTTTGGTAGGATCCTCAGATTTAAAAACATAGCTACCCGCAACCAGCACATCTGCACCAGCATCTGCCAGTTGTTTTGCGTTTTTACTAGTTACTCCGCCATCAATCTCTATGATCGTGCTTGCTCCTTTGCGAGTAATTAATTCTTTTAAGGCTATTACCTTATCATAGGTGTTTTCTATAAAACTCTGGCCGCCAAAACCAGGGTTTACACTCATAAGGCACACAAGGTCTATGTCTTGTATGGTATCTTCTAGAAGTGATATACTAGTGTGTGGGTTTAAAGCCACGCCGGCTTTCATACCTTCAGATTTTATAGCCTGCAGCGTTCTGTGCAAATGTGTGCAAGCCTCATAGTGCACTGTAAGTATGTCTGCTCCTAGATTTTTAAAGGTAGAAATATACCTGTCTGGATCTACGATCATAAGGTGTACATCTATGGTTTTTGTGGCATGTTTTGCAATATCTCGCAGCACCGGCATACCAAAAGAGATGTTGGGTACAAAAACCCCGTCCATGATGTCTATGTGAAACCAATCTGCATCGCTGGAGTTTATCATTTCTACATCGCGTTGCAAGTTGGCAAAATCTGCGGCTAATACAGAGGGGGCTATAAGAGTATGGCTCATGGTAGTAGTAAAAAAGGTTGTATTAAACGTTGTATTTTTTCTGAGGTACTTACTTTATTGTCTTTTAAATAAGCGTTTATGGTCTCCAATTGCTCTGCTGTGCGTACAATATTAAAATCTGTACTATAATTAGAAAATAAAGCTTTTTGTTTGGGTCTATTGATAATCTCAAAAATAGAATGGTGCCTAGGGTCATTTTTTATTTTATTCTCATAAAGCGGCATGATAATGTCTTTATCTCCCTCCAAGACTTGAAAAAAATTGCCTAGCTCAAATAGTAAAATACCTGTAACATTTCTAAGGCTGTTATTGGTGTATGTTTTGTTGTATATTCCTTCTAGTGCTTCTTTTTCAAGACCATCAACGGCTTTGCTGGAATAACAAATGGTATGAATCATGTTAGTTGGTGTTATTAATGCCAATTTGTTGTTAAAGGTAAGAAAAAAAAATCCAGTGTAGGGCTCCTTATGAGCGATCTGCTTATTAATCAACACACGGTTTTTGTATAGGGTGTTTTTGTTGCTTGTTACTGAGTGTGTTACAATAAAAAAAGCGCCTTTGGGATACCAAAGGCGCTTTGTTATTTAATAAAAGAAACACTTACATTAGTCTCTTTTTCTTCTGTCATCTCTTCTTGGAGGACGACGGTCATTGTTACGTTCTCTAGGAGCTGGTGCAACATATCCCTCTGGTTTTTCCAAAAGAGCCTTACGAGACACTTTCTCTTTTCTTGTACGTTTGTCAAGACCAAAGTATTTTACATCAAATACATCACCCATGTTTACCACATCGCTAACGTTTTCTGTACGTTCCCAAGCTAGCTCAGACACGTGCAATAATACTTCGTTTCCTGGAGCTTCCATATACTCAACAACAGCACCAAAATCTAACATTTTGATTACTTTCACTTCATACACAGAACCAACTTTAGGTTTAAAGGTAATAGAGTCAATCTTAGCAAGAACTGCGTCAATTCCTTCTTGACCTGTACCCAAAATCTCAACAATTCCTTCTTCTGTAACTGGGTCTTCATTGATAACTATGGTAGTACCTGTTTCTTTTTGAAGTTCTTGAATTACTTTTCCTCCAGGTCCTATCAGTGCGCCAATAAATTCATTGGCGATACGAACACCTACCATTTTTGGAGCGTACTCTTTCACATCTTCTCTTGGAGTAGCAATCGCATCGGTTAATTTTCCTAAGATATGGATACGTCCATCTCTTGCTTGCTTTAAGGCTGCCACAAGAATTTCATAGCTCAATCCTTTTACTTTAATATCCATCTGGCAAGCTGTAATTCCATCTGCTGTTCCAGTTACTTTAAAGTCCATATCTCCTAAGTGATCTTCATCACCAAGAATGTCAGAGAGTACTGCATACTTTCCAGTTTCTGAATCAGAGATAAGTCCCATTGCAATACCAGAAACAGGTTTTTTCATCTGTATACCAGCATCCATCATTGCCATGGTACCAGCACATACTGTTGCCATAGAGGATGAACCGTTAGATTCTAACACCTCAGACACCACACGTACTGTGTAAGGGCAATCTTCAGGAATCATTCCTTTTAAACCGCGTTGTGCAAGGTTACCATGTCCAACTTCTCTACGAGAGGTTCCACGAATAGGTCTTGCTTCACCTGTACAAAAAGGAGGGAAGTTATAATGCAGGTAGAAGCTTTCTTCTCCCTCGTAAGATGGCATATCAATTTTGTTGGCATCTCTAGAGGTTCCTAGAGTTACTGTAGCAAGTGCCTGTGTTTCTCCGCGGGTAAACACTGCAGATCCATGTACAGAAGGCAAGTAATCTATCTCACACCATATATCACGTATCTGGTCAGTCTTACGACCATCTAAACGCAATCCTTCGTTTACAGTTAGATCACGAACAGCTGCTTTTTCTGCCTTACGGTAGTAATCAGAAACTAAATCGCCAAACTCTTCCATTTCTTCTTCTGTGAAAGAAGCTTTTACTTCTTCTTTGATCTCTGCAAATGCAGCGCCACGTTCTTTTTTGGTAGATCCAGCTTTTGCTACTGCATATACTTTATCGTAAGCCATATCATGAACTCTTTTTACAAGCGCTTCATTATCTGGCTCTTCTGCGTAATCACGTACTTCTTTTCTTCCGAAAGCATCAGCCAAACGATGTTGTGCCTCAATCTGAACTTTAATAGCCTCATGAGCAAATTTAATGGCTTCAATCATTTCTTCTTCAGAAATCTCATCCATCTCACCCTCTACCATCATTACAGAATCCGCAGAAGCTCCAATCATCATGTCGATGTCAGACTCTGCAAGTTGAGCTCTAGTTGGGTTTATAACAAACTCACCATTGATACGTCCCACTCTAGCCTCAGAGATAGCACATTCAAAAGGGAAATCAGATAATTGAATCGCTGCAGAGGCAGCAAGTCCTGCCATTGCATCTGGCATAACATCATCATCATGAGACATTAACTGTATCATCACTTGTGTTTCTGCGCTGTAGTTTTTTGGAAATAATGGACGCAATACACGGTCAACAAGACGCATGGTTAACACCTCTCCATCACTTGGGCGCGCTTCTCTTTTGAAGAATCCACCAGGGTAACGTCCTGCAGCTGCAAACTTCTCACGATAATCAACAGTTAATGGTAAAAAAGGTAGGTCTTTTTGTTCGTAGTTTGAAACTACGGTACAAAGCATCATACATTTTCCAGACTGTACCACGACAGATCCGTGCGCCTGTTTTGCTAATTTTCCAGTTTCGATAGTAATTTCTCTACCGTCACCAAGGTCTATGACCTCTTTAAATACTTTAGGTATCATATTTTTCATTTTTGATGCGCAGTGCGCATCGTTAATTTGGTCAAGGTTTGATTTTCAAACCAAGTGTTGTTGTGTTGTGTGTGGTTTGACCAATGAAAAACTAAAGGGTAGCCTTTTCAGTACTTAAATATATTAAAAAAAGTAAGGGGCTTAGTAAGCCCCTTGTATGGATTATTTACGTAATCCTAATTCTTTTACAATTGCTCTGTAACGCAAAATGTCTTTTTTCATTAGATAATCTAATAAAGAACGACGCTTACCTACCAATTTTACCAAAGAACGCTCTGTGTTGTAATCTTTGTGATTTGCTTTCAAGTGTCCCGTAAGGTGCTGAATTCTGTAAGTGAATAATGCGATTTGACCTTCTGTGTTACCAGTGTCTGTTGCAGATTTTCCGTGCTTTGCGAAAATCTCTTGTTTTTCTTTTGGATCTAAATACATGCTAATATTTTTGTAAATGATTTTTATGTATGAATCATGACCATCATAATTCGGGTGCAAAAATAGTAAAATTCAATGATATGGCATTGTAAGGTAGTATTTTATTTAAAAAATAATACACCTTGAATTTAGACACAAGGTGTATGAATATCCTACAACTTTTATTACAATGAAGCCGTTTCTTTACGCAAGGGTTTGTTTTGTACCAAATCAAGGTACAAGTTAATTTTCTGCTTCATGTCTTTACGGTGAGAAATGAAGTCTAAAAATCCATGCTCTAAGACAAACTCTGCACTCTGGAAACCATCAGGCAAATCTTTACCTGTGGTGTCTTTTACAACACGCGGTCCTGCAAAACCTATAAGGGCACCAGGTTCACTGATGTTAATATCTCCAAGCATTGCAAAAGAAGCAGTAGTGCCTCCCGTGGTTGGGTCTGTACATAAAGACACATAGGGTATTTTTGCGTCTGCTAGCTGCGCTAGCTTAGCACTTGTTTTTGCCAATTGCATAAGTGATAAAGCAGCTTCCATCATTCTAGCTCCTCCAGATTTACTGATGAGTAAAAAAGGTGTTTTGGTCTTTAAAGCGTGATCTGCAGCACGTGCTATTTTTTCTCCAACAACACTACCCATAGAACCTCCAATAAAGCTAAAATCCATGCAGGCAATCACAAGGTTTTGTCCCATAGATTTTCCAACAGCTGTTCTAACGGCGTCATTTAATCCTGTTTTCTTTTGGGCATCTTTTAGCCTATCGCTGTATTTTTTCTTGTCTTCAAATTTCAGAGGATCTTTTGAGGTAAGATCACTGTCTAGTTCTTTAAACTTGTTGTTGTCAAATAAAATCTCAAAATATTCCTTACTTCCAATACGTACATGGTAGCCATCTTCTGGGCTCACGTAGAAGTTTTTTTCTAGCTCTTCTGCATCCACTATTTTACCCGTCGGAGATTTATACCATAATCCTTTTGGTACATCTTTTTTCTCCTCGGTAGGAGTGTTGATTCCTTTTTTTGTTCTTTTAAACCAAGCCATATTGTTTATGTTTAAAAACTATTGTTGAAATTTTTTTGTTATAATGTGTTTACATTATTTAGGTCTTCAAAGGCTTTTGTGAGGCGTTTTTTGAATGTTAATTCTGCCCCTCGCATCCATCCTCTTGGATCGTAATATTTTTTATTTGGTATATCTGCGCCTTCAGGATTTCCAATTTGAGTTCTAAGGTACTCAATATTTTTGGTCATGTAGTCTCTAGGTCCCTCTGTGAAAGCAAATTGAAGGTCTGTGTCAATGTTCATTTTGACAACTCCATATCCTATGGCTTCACGAATTTCTTCAACGGTAGATCCGCTTCCTCCATGAAATACAAAGTCTATAGGATTAGATCCAGTACCAAATTTTTCCTGGACATATTGTTGAGAATTTTTTAAGATTTTTGGAGTTAGTTTTACATTTCCAGGTTTGTAAACACCGTGTACATTTCCAAAAGCAGCAGCAATAGTGAACTGGTCACTTACTTTCATTAATTCTTGATAGGCGTAGGCAACTTCTTCTGGTTGTGTGTAAAGTTTAGATACATCAACATCACTATTATCAACCCCATCTTCTTCTCCTCCAGTAATACCAAGTTCTATTTCTAGAGTCATCCCTATTTTGCACATACGTGCTAGGTATGTTTTGCATATTTCAATATTCTCCTCTATAGGTTCTTCACTTAAATCAATCATGTGAGAGCTGTAGAGTGGCTTTCCAGTTTCTTTATAATGCTGCTCACCCGCATCTAGTAAACCATCAATCCAAGGCAGTAATTTTTTTGCACAATGATCTGTATGTAAAATTACTGTTGCTCCGTATAACTCTGCCAGTTGGTGTACGTGTTTTGCACCCGCAATTCCACCCGCAATAGCTGCTTGGTGGTTCTCATTAGATAAGCCTTTACCAGCGTTGAATAAACATCCTCCGTTAGAGAATTGGATATTAACAGGAGCGTTTAATTCTGCAGCTGTTTCCATCACTGCATTTACACTACTATTTCCCACAACATTTACTGCAGGCATTGCAAATCCTTTTTCTTTAGCGTAAGCATGTATTGCTTGAATTTCTTTTCCAGAAGCAACTCCTGGCTTGATTGTATGTGACATAAGATTGATTAATTTAATCGCAAAAATAGTAAATTTATGTTATAACCAAGGGGCAATGCAGAAGCTTTTACTTCTCTTTTTACTATGCTGATATTGTGGTAATTACTGGATAATTTTGAAGTGTATTTAAGAAAAATACACCTTTAGCTAGAAAGGATAATTGATCCCGATATTAAAAACTGCATTGGCAAAGTTGGCTTGCTTGAACCACCTGTTTTCTGGAGAGAGTGCAGGATTATGTATTTTAAATCCGGTGTCTAACCTGGCTACAAAAAAGCCAAAATCATATCGAAGACCAAGACCACTTGCAAGGGCTAGCTCTTTTAGGTCTTCCAAGCCGCTAAATCTTAGTGATTCATCCTTTACATTATCGAGCGCATTCCATATATTTCCACCATCTACAAACAAGGCTCCTTTAAAAGCTCCTAAAATTGGGAATCGGTACTCTAGATTAAAGGCAAGTTTAAAGTTGGCCTCATTAAACTCAAACAAACTACCGCTAGATCCTGGACCCAAATCATAAGGCCTCCAACCTCTGTTGTCATTAGCTCCACCTGCAAAATAACTTCTGGTAAAAGGAATGCTCTCGCTATTCCCGTATGGGATAGCAATACCCCCAAAGGCGCGAAGTGCAAACACATAGTCATTGGATACCTGCCAGTGTTTTATAAATTCTGCTTCTACTTTTGCATATTGAGAAAAGACAACTCCTAAAGTTTCATAATTCTCAGAATTATTTTTTTCAAGTCCAAGAATACTCGAAATACCAGAGAGTATTTCTCCAGCTGTTTCTACTTTCCATCTAATTCTTGAAAAGTTTTTATCAAAAATAGTTTCTCTAGTGTCACTTGTCCAGGTATAATTCGTAGCCAGAATAAGATTGTTTTCCTTAAGTCTAGCTTCCCGTTGTATTACACTAAAAAGCGTGTTGGTTTGTTCTTGATCAAGAATATATTCTCCTTGAGCACTGTTGTTTAAAAATGTGTCAATGCCCGATGGGATTTCTAGTTGTATTTCATTGTTTTGAGAGCTAGAATACAGAGCGGGATCTATACTCCCAGGATTGGCACTTTCAATTTGTTGCGCTATTTTATTTGCCTGGTTGTAAGAGTTGGTGTAAATATTAAAATAGTTACTCCTGTTAAGGTTTCTTACAAATTGTACATTAAATAAATCAAAACTATTGGTTCTGGTTTTTGAGGGACGCCAGTTGTAATTGTAAATACCACTTAAACTTTGCCTGTCTAATCCTATGTTGTTTTGTGCGTTAAAACCAACACTAATGTTGGTGGTTGGTGACATGTATTTAGGTATCCACTGATCTACATTTATTGGAATAAGCACACGAGGGATAGATAATTTTGAAGTAACACCAAATTCTGAAATATTAAAAAAACTGTCGTTTTCTGCAACATCTTTTGAGGCTCCAAGGGAGCCATTACCAGATATTTGTAAAATCTCAGCTCCTTTAAAAACATTTCTTAAAAATAAAGATCCTTTAAAACCAATACCCAGTTGCTGTATGGTAGAGGTATAGGTGTCAAAACTTGCATCTAATGTAGCTTTTTTTCTTGGTGTTAAAAAAATAGTACTCACAAGACTTTGTCTACTAGGATCACTAAGGTCTTCCTGGTAGGTTATGTTTGGATATTTGAAAACTTTTAAATCACTAAGTTGGTTGTAGGTTAGATTTCTATCTACATCTGTGTAAATCTTATTGGGTAAAATAGCAATGGCATCTGTTATGGCCTTTGGGTTAAATTTTAATGCATCATAACTAAACAATGAATAGCCATTATAGCTTACAGAATCTTGAAAATCAAGGCCTTGGTTGGCAAAGGAGTAATCTGTTATCACCCTTACCTTACTTACCTTATATACCTTAAAAGGCACTGTTTTGGTTGTGTCGTTTACTTCAATGGAGCGTTGAGGTATTAAATATGTTATGTTAACTTTATGACCTGTGTTAACAGTATCTGCCTCAAAGTTTATGTAATCTCTATTGAAATTATACAGGCCAGAATTACGCAGTTGCAAGTGTATGCGCTCTCGCTCGTTTTCAAAATCTGTAGCAGCATATTGCGATGATTTTCTTATAAAGCTGTTGTTTTTTGTGGCCTGGATAATAGAGTCAATAATAGGAGAGTCAATTTTTTGGGCAATGTTATTTATAAAGTAAGGTTCTTTTAAAGTTACCTTGTAAGTGACCTCTGCTGTATTGTTTTTGCGACTGTTTTTTGTAATATCATAATCCACCTTGACATTAAACCATCCTTTTTTGGCATACCAATTCTTGATACGTTGCTGTGATTTTTTTGTTTTAGTTTGGTCAATTATCTCAGGGGCTTCTCCAGATTTTTTTAACCATTGGTTAAAACCAACGTAGTAATTCCCTAGTTCATTTAGTTGTTTTTTTGACAAAAGGTTAATTAATCTTTGTTCTCTTTTAGGTTTTTTTTGCACCCAAGAAGTAAAAGTACTATCTGCCTTTTGGTCTGCAAGATTGTATACATGAAGCCCCACAGGTATACCAATTAAAGGTATTTTAATATTTGGGCTCTGGGTTAATTGACTAAACACTCCAAAATCATCCACTCTTTGTCCATCCACCTCAATGGTGTTTTTTGTGAGTAAAAGTTGCTGCTCAGTTACATTTTTAACTGCATTACAAGATCCTAGGAGGATCGTAATTCCTAAAATTAATGATATTTTTGTGATGCCTAATTCCAAATGTAGTGAAAGGGTAAAAAGGATTGTTTAACTAATAATCAAAAATACTATAATTTGATAAGTAAAGGTCAAATAAAACTAATAACGAGTTTACAGCAAAAAAAGTACCGCAACAAAGAAGGTCTTTTTATTGCAGAAGGTGAAAAGGTGATTGATGAGCTCCTAAAACAAGGGCTTGAATTGCATAATCATTTTCATGTAAATGCACAGCCAGATGATGCTAACAGGCAAGAAATATCTCAAGCGCTGCTGCAAAAGATTAGTTGTTTGAAAACGGCCAATACCTCTTTGGCTACCTTTAAAATACCCACCCCAGCTCCACTTTTAAACTCTGGGCTAACCCTTGTGGTAGATGCCCTTAGAGATCCCGGGAATCTAGGAACCATAATTAGACTCTGTGATTGGTTTGGGGTAACTCAGCTTGTATGTTCCCGAGATACGGTAGATTGTTACAATCCTAAGGTTGTTCAAGCTACGATGGGTTCTATAGCTAGGGTTTCCATACATTATCTGGATATTGATCACTACTTACAACAATCCAAACTGCCAATATATACAGCCATGATGGATGGCCAAAATGTATATAATGCCACTTTGGCTAGTGATGCTATACTAATTATGGGTAATGAGGCAAATGGGGTTTCTCAGCAAATAAAAGCCCTTTCTACCCATCAAATTGCCATACCGCAATTTGGAGAGCTGCAAGCAACTGAGAGTTTAAATGTTGCCACTGCAACTGCCATACTCTTAAGTGAGTTTGCCCGTATTACTGAAAAGTAAAATTAATAAACATCCCTCTAGAGTTTATAGTACTTAGATTTGATGTCCAGCTGCTCAGTGGGTTATT
>CAJWXC010000066.1 GCA_913048215.1 uncultured Flavobacteriaceae bacterium
TAGTATAACAAGGTGGTAAAACAATTACCACCTTACTAGTACCTTTTTTTTTAAAATGTTGCTTTTATACCAAATGAGTAACGCTTAGAGGTTGGTCCAGTTTGAAATTCTAAACCTTGACCGTTTCCAGTACCAACACTTAATGCTTCTGGATCAATATTAAATGCCTCAGGAATATTGAAAGCCCTTACATATAAGTTTTGACCAGATAAAGAGAATGATACATTTCCAAATGGAGTTTTCTCTAACATTTTCTCTGTAAGAGAGAATGTTAATGAAGCCTCTCTTAAACGTAAGTGTGATGCATCATAGATTCCTTGTCCTGATGGATCAACTAAATTAATAAAGTAAAGGTCATTTGCTCCAATTTGGATAGTGTTTTCAATTGGGTTTCCATCTCCGTCCAATAATAATTGACCAGTTGTTGGGTTAGCCAGTAAACCTGGAACAATATATGTTCCTTCTCTGTTGTCTACATTTACTGTTGTTACACCACGACGATAGAACTGAGATGCAGTTTGAGAATAGATTTCTCCACCATGAGTATATTCCAATTGTGCTGATAAAGACAATTGCTTGTAGGTTAAAGTATTTATTGTTGTTGCTGTCCAATCTGCATTAGGATCACCAATAGTTTCAATACCTCTTCCTAAATCTCCTTCTGAGTCAAGAATTTGACCCGTTCCTGGATTAATAAGTAATGCTCCATTGACACCTGTACCATAAGGGTTATAGTCTGGAGATTCAATATCGTTATTGATGTATGCCGGATCATATCTTGCAGCATACCCACCTTTTATAACACCTAGAGCTTCACCTTCAGAAGCGTAGTTTCCTAGGTTAGAGAAACCTGCATAAGCGAAAGCTTCAACACCACCTAGATCAATTACTGTGTTTTCTGATGCAGCAAAGTTGTTACGCACATCCCAAGTAAAGTTATCACTCTTAATGAGTGTAAAATCTAAAGATAATTCTATACCTTCTATTTGCGATTCTGCAATGTTGTCGGCTGTTCTTGTTGCTCCTGATGATGGAGAAATTGGTCTGTTTACGATTTGATCACGTATTGATCTTTTAAATACAGCTGCATCAAAATTAATTCTCTTCTTAAATAAAGATCCTTCTAAACCAACCTCAAATTCTTTTTGAAGTTCTGGCTTAAGATTTACATTCCCTAAGAATGAAGATAATCCGTTTGTAGTAATTGCATTACCATCTGCATCAATTACTGCAGAAGCCGTAGAGTTAAATCCTGTTCTTGTAGAATATACCCCTGGGAATCTTGCAGATGTACCGTAGTTTCCACGGAACTTTAAGAAGTTAAGAGCATCAGATGATCCACCCTCCATTGATGTTGGAACAAATGATAATGAAGCACCAGGATAAAATAACTGGTTATTTTCAGCCTCTAGCGTTGATGCCCAGTCATTACGCCCAGATAATGTTAAAAACAAATATCCACCGTAATCAAAAGCAGCTTCACCATAAGCACCTAATATATTTTGTTGTGCTTGGAATGTTAAACTACCCGCAACTGGATCATTAATTGTTTGATCAATAAAGTTGTCATGATCAAAGAATCCAAATACTACTTGGTTTTGACTAGACTGTCCAAATTGCTCGTAAGTATCACGTCTTGCGTTAAAACCTAATTGGGTTGATAAACTAAATTCATCAGCAAGCTCAATGTTATTGAAGCTTAGGTTTAAGTTGTGGTCATAAATAAAGTTTGTACCACTTGTTGTTCTTAAGTAACCAGTTGTGTATGGTGCTGTAACACTTCCACGAGCTGCTTTAAACTCTTGAGTTTCGTTGTATGTATCTAAACCAAAACGGTACGATAAAGAAGAGTTGTCTGAAAGTTCATAAGATGCCCCTAGCTTACCGTAAAAACGATTTGTTTTTTGCTCACTACCAGCATAATTAGATAACCATCTTGGATTTTCTTGATCTGTTCTATAATATACACTAGATCTATCGTTAGGGTTTTCATAAGGGATATTATTTAAATCCAAGTTTCTTGGCATAAATAATGTTCTTGTAAAGATAGATAAAGCTCCACCTGCATTGTTTGCAGCAATTGGAGGTGTATTTACTCTTGTACTACTAAAGTTAGCAGTTCCATTGAAAGAAAATTTATTAGAAAGTTTAGTAGAACCACCAAGTCCAATGTTGTAACGAGTTAACCCGTTATTTCTAATGTAACCATCCTCAGTTGTGTAACCAAAGTTAAGATTGTAACGAGTGTTACCGTCACTCCCAGGAGATCCAGCAACATTTACAGACATAGATTGACCTAGTCCTGTTCTGAAAAAATCTTTTACGTTATTAGGAGCTGCTACATAAGGAATTTTTAACCCGTCATATTCAGGGAATAAGTTTCCAAAAGAAGCATATGGGTGAGACACTTCAAGACCAGCGTCAAAACGAGCTCCCCAGTTACCTACATAGCCGGAGTTGATTGTATTATCAGCTCCTTGACCGTACTCATTTTGATAGTCAGCAAGGTTAGAAATTTCTGTTTGGTAAACAGATGAGTTAACCGTCACCTCAAACTTTTTGTTTAAGTTTTTTGTAGAACCATTTTTGGTTGTGATAATAACAACTCCATTTCTACCTTGTTGTCCGTATAATACAGAAGCACTCAAACCTTTTAGGATTTGTACACTTTCAACATTATTTGGATCTAAATCTAAGAAACGGCTACTTGTTACTGTGTTACCACCTCCAAAACCTGTTTGTTGGTTTGTACCAGAGTCAAAAGGGACACCATCGACAACAAATAATGGTTGATTGGAACCGTTAATAGAACTTCTACCACGTATTACAAAGTTAGTACCAGATCCAGTTGCTCCACTGTTACCTACAATCTGAACACCGGCAACTTTACCATTTAAAGATCTAACAACGTCAGATTCTGGTTTGTTTTCGATTTCATCAGCTTGAAGTGTTGTAACTGCATAACCTAAAGATTTTCTCTCTTTAGTTGCACCACCATAACCTGTAAGCACTACTGCGTCTAAGGTTTCTCCTTGAGCCATTGTCACATTCATCATACTTGACGATGCTGTAACAAGTTTTTCTTGAGAGTCAAACCCTACATAAGAATAAACAAGCGTTTGCCCAACTTCTGTTGAGATAGAGTAATTTCCATCAAAATCAGATTGAGTACCATTTGTCGTACTTTTTACAATAATATTTACTCCTGGTAGCGGTAAGCCTGAATCATCAGTCACTGTACCGGAGATTGTTTTTTCCTGTGCAAATGATATTTGCACTACCAACGCTAGTAATAGCGTTAAAATTCCACTAAACTTTGTTTTCATTTTTTTATTTATTTGAATTAGCCAACTTCAAAAATCTAAATAAAAAGTTAATTACACAACTTTTTAAACTTAAATTTTGCTTTTTTCTCAAAGCCTGTTTCTAATTTTGTTTACTATGACCTAAAATTGAGATGTAAGGCTAAGATGTATCTTTGCGTTTGAAAATTTAAATGCCTGACCGTCAATATTTCCGTTGGCAATACTAAATTTTAATAGTCCTGCCTTAGTTGACATACCAAGGCCTATCCCGAAGCTGTATAATTTTTCTTTTTGATCTACACTTTTATTTTCAAAATAGCCTAGATCAATTATTGAGTGCAAATATGTTTGTTGGTTAAGCAAAAAGCGGTACTCTGTATTTAATATCGATACGAGTGAGGCGTCGATGTTGTTCTCTAAAAACCCCCGCATGCTATTAATACCGCCAAACCTAAATAGTTCATTGGTAAGGTATGTGTCGCTTGTTATCAAGTTGGTGGTGTTTTGTAGATAGATGCTGTTTTTTTGATTAATGTAAAATGAATGGTTTATGACATTTGATAGAGTAACTTGTCTTGTTTTTTTGGAATTGGTTTTTCTGTTTCCAATACCAATATCTAGATTTAAAAATGTTTTTACAGGGAAAAGAGTATTTTGCTGTAGCTTTATAAATGTGACCCCAGTGGTTAGAAATGAGGAGCTATAATCTTCAAGATTTTCTGGGCTTTGATTTTCAGATAATAAGTCGTTAGAGGTTTTAGCTGCAAAGCCAACATTTGCTTTTGAGGAGGGAGATATTTGGTAAGATACCCTCAGGTTTTGCGAGGCAGAAGAAAAGGTACTATCTCTTCTAAAGATGTTTAGTTGTGCCTGAATACCAAAGGGGGTTTTAAACATGTAAGGAAGTGTTGTTTTTAAATTTAAATTTTCTTGATCTGCTCCATCTGCCTTGTATTTTAAAACAAACTGTTCTCCATAATTTAAATTATTATTTAAAACAAGATCTATATACCCATTGAATACTATATTTTGTGTTTGTTCATTTGTAGCAAACCCTATAATACCATCAAAAGTGTTGAAGTTCTGTTTTTCTAGATATAAGTATAATGTAGTTTTTTTCTTTTCAAATAATGCTTGCGGTGGCTTGATGCTATTTGCAAATCCTAGACTATTTAAAGCGTTGTTTTTTTTAAGTAATTGTTGTTTATCAAACGCATCTCCTTTTTTTATCCCTGCAAAATAGCTTATAAATGATTTTGGAAATTTTTCATATCCCTTTAGAGCAATTGAGTCAATTATTCTTTTTGAGGTTTTGGAAGTGTTTAATGTAGCCCTAACAACGGTATCCTGAATCGTTAGATTTGTTAGTTTTAGTTTGTCAAAGGTGTATCCGTTTTTTGTTTGTATTTTATTTAGCCTCTCTAACACTCTTTCGCTTTCCCTTAGAGGAATACTAAAATAATTTTCTTTCGTGTTTTTTGAAACCAGCGCAATTTGATCTTGAGTTAATGGTGTGTTGCTATAATCTATTTTTAATAGTGTGTATTTTTTACCTAGATAATAGGTTGCAGTGACTGTTGTGTCAGAATACTTTTGGATACTCACTAAGTTGCTTTCTAGGTAGCCGTATTTCTCTAGCGCTCTGGAGATCCTATTGGTTTCTTTTTTGACACTATTGAAATTTGGATGCTTTTTGACTATAGCCAGAGAATCTGTTAGGTTTTCTGATATGTTTGTTTGTGTAGAAAAAGTAAGTGCTATTTCTTGACTGTGTATCAAAAATATAAAACTAGTATATATATTAAGGTATATAAATATGTAGCAAATTCGTTTCAAATAGGTGGCAATTTATTTTGTAATAGTAACGATTGCATTTCGTTTTTAATATCTGAAAGCATAAATATTAAAATTCATTAAATTTTTAATACCCTAAGGTTTGACATTTCAAATAATTATTATATTTTTGCACGCCCTAATAAGAGGGAACTAATAAATAACAACTAAGTATAACAAGGAATTTTATGCCAACTATTTCACAATTAGTACGAAAAGGAAGGACCAAAATAACCAAGAAGTCAAAATCGGCTGCCTTAGATTCATGTCCGCAACGCCGCGGAGTATGTACACGTGTTTATACTACCACACCAAAAAAACCGAACTCGGCAATGCGTAAAGTTGCTCGTGTTCGTTTAACAAATGGTAAGGAAGTAAACGCTTACATCGGTGGTGAAGGACACAATCTACAAGAACACTCGATAGTATTGGTTAGAGGTGGAAGGGTGAAGGATTTGCCTGGAGTTAGATATCATATCGTTCGTGGAGCTTTAGACACCGCTGGTGTTGACGGTAGAACACAACGTAGATCTAAGTACGGAGCAAAACGCCCTAAGAAGTAATTTTAATTTTTTTTAAAACGAAGACATGAGAAAAAGAGCAGCCAAGAAAAGACCGCTTTTACCAGATCCAAGATTCAATGATCAGTTAGTTACACGTTTTGTGAACAACTTGATGTGGGATGGTAAGAAGTCCGTGGCATTCAAAGTTTTCTATGATGCAATAGACATTGTAGAGGAGAAAAAAACAGACGAAGAAAAAACAGGTGTAGAAATTTGGAAGGACGCCCTTTCAAACGTTATGCCTCACGTAGAAGTTCGAAGTCGTAGAGTAGGTGGTGCAACGTACCAAATACCCAATCAGATTCGTGCAGATCGTAAAATATCTACTGCAATGAAGTGGTTGATCGGTTTCGCTAGAAAGCGTAACGAAAAATCTATGGCACAAAAGCTAGCTTCTGAGATTCTAGCAGCAGCTAAAGAAGAAGGAGCAGCGGTTAAAAAGCGTACAGATACGCACAAAATGGCCGAAGCAAACAAAGCATTCTCACACTTTAGATTCTAATAGAAATGGCAAGAGATTTAAAATACACAAGAAATATTGGAATTGCTGCTCATATTGATGCTGGTAAAACTACCACAACTGAGCGTGTTTTATATTACACTGGAGTTTCACACAAAATAGGGGAAGTACATGATGGTGCTGCTACTATGGACTGGATGGCTCAAGAGCAAGAGCGTGGTATTACCATTACCTCTGCTGCAACTACCTGTGAGTGGAAATTCCCGATTGAAAACGGAGAAGCAACACCAGATACAAAAGGATATCACTTCAACATTATTGACACCCCTGGTCACGTAGATTTTACCGTAGAGGTAAACAGATCACTTCGTGTATTGGATGGGCTTGTTTTCTTGTTTAGTGCAGTTGATGGTGTAGAGCCTCAGTCTGAGACTAACTGGAGACTTGCAGATAACTATAAAGTTCCAAGAATTGGGTTTGTTAATAAAATGGACCGTCAAGGGTCAGACTTTTTAGGAGTTTGTCAACAAGTGAAAGACATGTTGAAATCTAACGCTGTGCCAATTGTTTTGAACATTGGTGATGAAGAAGATTTTAAAGGTGTTATTGATTTAGTAAAAAACCGTGCCATCGTATGGCATGAAAATACCCAGGGTGCAACATTTGATATAGTTGACATTCCTGAGGATATGAAAGAAGAAGCTCGCAAGTATCGTGCATTACTTATTGAAGAAGTTGCAAGTTACGATGAGAATCTTTTAGAAAAATTCATGGAAGATGAAGATTCTATTACAGAGCAAGAGGTGCACGCTGCCCTTAGAGCTGCTGTGATGGATATGGCCATTATTCCTATGGTTTGTGGTTCTGCATTCAAAAACAAAGGAGTACAGTTTCTATTAGACGCTGTATGTCGTTACCTGCCTTCTCCTATGGACAAGGAAGGAATTGTTGGAATGAATCCAGACACAGAGCAAGAAGAAATTCGTAAGCCAAGTGTGACAGAACCTTTTGCTGCACTTGCATTTAAAATTGCTACAGACCCATTTGTTGGTCGTTTGGCATTTTTTAGAGCGTATTCTGGTCGTTTGGATGCAGGTTCTTACGTGCTTAATAACCGTTCTGGAAAGAAAGAACGTATATCACGTATCTACCAAATGCATGCTAATAAGCAAAATGCAATTGACTATATAGAGGCTGGAGATATTGGTGCTGCTGTTGGATTTAAATCTATCAAAACAGGAGATACATTAACTGCAGAAAAACATCCTATTGTTTTAGAATCTATGGACTTCCCTGATCCTGTAATTGGTATCGCGGTAGAGCCTAAGACTAAGGCAGATGTTGATAAATTAGGTATTGGTTTAGCAAAACTTGCTGAAGAAGATCCAACTTTTACGGTTCGTTCAGATGAAGCTTCAGGGCAAACTATTATATCTGGTATGGGTGAATTGCACCTTGATGTGATTGTAGATCGTCTTAAACGAGAGTTTAAAGTAGAAGTAAACCAAGGACAGCCACAAGTAGAGTATAAAGAAGCTATTACAAGACCCGCAGAACACAGAGAAGTGTACAAAAAACAATCTGGTGGACGTGGTAAATTTGCAGACATTGTCTTTACAATTGAACCTGCAGATGAAGGTGTAGTAGGGCTTCAGTTCGAGTCTGTGATTAAAGGTGGTAATGTTCCTAAAGAATTTATTCCATCTATTGAAAAAGGATTCAAGATGGCCATGGTAAATGGTCCATTAGCAGGATATGAAGTAGATTCTATGAAAGTAACCCTACGTGATGGTTCTTACCATGATGTGGATTCAGATCAGTTATCTTTTGAATTGGCTGCAAAGCTTGGATTTAAAAATTCTGCAAAAGCTGCCAAGGCAGTTATTATGGAACCAATCATGAAGCTTGAGGTGATTACACCAGAAGAAAACATGGGTGACATTGTAGGAGATTTAAATAGAAGAAGAGGTCAGGTAAGTGACATGGGAGACCGTGCAGGTGCCAAGACTGTTAAGGCTACAGTGCCACTTTCTGAAATGTTTGGGTATGTAACAACACTTAGAACACTATCTTCAGGTCGTGCAACATCAACAATGGAATTTTCACACTATGCAGAGACTCCTTCTAGTATTTCAGAAGAGGTAATCACTGCAGCAAGAGGAACTAACGCTTAATATTTCAGCAATGAGTCAAAAAATAAGAATTAAATTAAAGTCATACGATCATAATTTAGTAGACAAATCTGCTGAAAAAATCGTTAAGACAGTAAAGTCAACAGGTGCTGTAGTAACTGGGCCAATTCCATTGCCAACACACAAGAAGATTTTTACTGTACTACGTTCACCACACGTGAACAAGAAGAGTAGAGAACAGTTTCAATTAAGCTCTTACAAGAGGTTATTGGATATTTATAGTTCTTCTTCAAAAACAATTGATGCTCTAATGAAGTTAGAGCTGCCAAGTGGTGTAGAGGTAGAAATTAAGGTATAAGTGAATGCCTACTTAGGTAGGTATCTCATGATCATGAGGCTTCTGTTTTTTCAGAAGATAAACATGTCCTAAGCTGCGTGCGAGGGAAAAACGGTAAACAAAGTAATATTCGGGGTCGAATTTATTTTGACCCCGTTTTATTTTAAAAAAGGAAAACTGTTGCATGAGCAACGAATTTTAATAATTAATAAATAATAAATTATGTCTGGGTTAATTGGAAAAAAGATAGGGATGACCAGCATCTTTGACGAGAACGGTAAAAATATGCCGTGTACCGTTATAGAGTGTGGCCCCTGTGTTGTTACCCAAGTCAGAACTATGGATGTTGACGGCTACAATGCTATTCAACTCGGTTTCGATGACAAGAAGACTGCCTCTAAAGCTGCCCAAGGGCACTTTAAAAAAGCAGGAACCGTTGCAAAACGCAAAGTCGCCGAATTTAAAGGTTTTGATGAGGAAGTTAAATTAGGTGATACAATCACTGTAGAGCATTTTGCTGAAGGAGAGTTTGTCGATGTGGCAGCCACTTCTAAAGGAAAAGGATTTCAAGGGGTTGTAAAACGTCACGGTTTTGCCGGTGTAGGTCAAGCTACTCACGGTCAACACAACCGTTTAAGAGCGCCAGGTTCTATTGGTGCAGCATCGTATCCTGCGAGAGTATTCAAAGGGATGAAGATGGCTGGACAAATGGGGAACGAAAAGGTGAAAGTTCAAAATTTAAGAGTTTTAAAAGTAGTTGCTGAAAAGAATCTACTTGTTGTCAAGGGATGTATTCCTGGACACAAAAACGCTTATGTAACCATTGAGAAATAATGAAGGTAGCTGTAATAGATAGTAAAGGAAAAGACACAGGTAGAAAGGTTGAACTTTCTAAAGAAGTGTTTGGTATAGAACCTAACAATCATGCTGTATATCTTGATGTAAAGCAATACTTGGCAAACCAACGTCAAGGAACGCATAAATCAAAAGAACGTGCAGAGATTTCAGGATCTACAAGAAAGATAAAAAAACAAAAAGGAACTGGTACTGCCCGTGCGGGAAGTATCAAGTCTGGTGTTTTTAGAGGCGGTGGTCGTATGTTTGGTCCTAGACCAAGAAACTACTCGTTTAAATTAAATAAGAACTTGAAGCGTTTGGCTCGTAAATCTGCCCTCACTATGAAGGCAAATGACAAGGCAATTGTTGTGTTAGAAGACTTAAAATTTGACACACCTAAAACAAAAGATTTTACTGCAGTATTAAAGACTTTAGGTCTTGAGGGCAAAAAATCATTGTTTGTGTTGGGTGAACCAAATAATAATGTATATTTGTCTTCGCGAAATTTAGCAGGTACTGAAGTTGTAAGCAACTCAGAATTAAGTACTTACAAGATTTTGAATGCAAATAGTGTAATACTATTTGAAGGTTCATTGGAAGGAATTGAGTCAAACTTAAGTAAATAGAAACAAGATGAGTATCTTAATAAAACCTATAATTACGGAAAAAGCTACAGCCGATGCGGAATTAAATAACCGTTACGGATTTGTAGTAAATCCAAAGGCCAATAAGGTAGAAATCAAAAAAGCAGTTGAAGCTGCTTATGAAGTTTCTGTTCTTAAAGTTCGCACATTAAATGTCCGCCCGGATAGATCAACTCGTTTTACAAAAACGGGAGTTCAAACTGGTAAAACAAATGCTTACAAAAAAGCAATTGTACAGGTGGCGGAAGGTGATACAATAGATTTTTACGGAGGAGCTGAGTAAGCTTTTCATTTAAACAAAGACAAAAATGTCAGTAAGAAAATTAAAACCAATCACCCCAGGACAGCGTTTTAGAGTTGTAAATGGATTTGACGCCATTACAACTGATAAGCCGGAGAAAAGTT
>CAJWXC010000067.1 GCA_913048215.1 uncultured Flavobacteriaceae bacterium
CTATCAATAGAAATGGGGAAATTATAGAGCGAGAGGTAACGTTTTAATACATCCTAACTTAAGCGTTGCTTGTTATACTTTTAAAGAAAACATAGCCAAAACCCAAACAAAGCATAAGGTGAAACGGAAACAACCCAAAATCACCACCTTGGTCACCCACCACAAAAGCTGAGTACATGCCAAAACCGAAGTAGCTCATTAACATACCTTCAAAAATAACATGTACCGATATGTTTTTGTTTAGGTATTTATTTCCTTTCCACTTATCTTTTAGGGTGTTAATGTTAAATTTTGGAGTTCGTACAAAATCACTTTTTTTACCTACATGGCCCTCAATAACTGCAATGGTATTGTGCAGAGAAAATCCCATGGCTACAGAGAAAAAAGCAAAAAACATTCCGGTATATTTTACAAACTGTTTAAATCCTCCACCATTGATAGATTTATAGGTGTGCCAATAACAAACAAAGAAAATAAGGGTGCTTACCACAAAGAAACTCATGACAATGAAATAGCCTTTTAAATGCTCGTATTCATTTTTAATATACAACATAGGAATGCTTAAAATAGCGACCAAAAAGATGTTTAAAAACATAGTGCTATTCAGTAAATGAAGCAAACTATGTATTTTAGTTTTTAAGGACACATTGGTGCTTTTTAAGACACGTCTAGACATTTTTTGATAATTCTCTGCGCCTCCTTTATTCCACCTAAATTGTTGTGAACGAGCAGCGCTTATAACAACGGGTAATTCTGCGGGTGTTTCTACCTCTTCTAAGTATTTAAATTTCCAATTTTTTAACTGTGCTCTGTAACTTAGATCCAGATCTTCTGTTAGGGTGTCTCCTTCCCAGTTTCCAGCATCTAATATACAAGTGCGTCTCCAGACGCCTGCTGTTCCATTAAAATTGATAAAATGTCCTTTGCTGTTTCTTCCCACTTGCTCTAGAGTAAAGTGCGCATCAAGAGCAAAGGCTTGCACTTTTGTAAGTAGTGAGTAATTTTTATTAATGTGACCCCAGCGAGTTTGTACCACCCCAATTTCTGTATCTTTAAAATAAGGTATGGTATTATATAGCCAGTTTTGTTGAGGTAGAAAATCTGCATCAAAAATGGCAATGTACTCTCCTTTTGCTATTTCCAATCCTTGTTTTAATGCTCCTGCTTTAAAACCAGCTCTATCTTTGCGGGTAATATGTTTTATATCAAGCCCTTTAGTTTGTAGCTGCTTTATTTGTATGGCGGTAGTTTTAAGTGATTGATCTGTAGAATCATCCAGCACTTGTATTTCAAGTTTCTCTCTTGGGTAGTCTATTTTTGATATATTATCAAGTAGCCGCTGCATTACATACATCTCATTATACACCGGAAGTTGGATAGTGACCACAGGAATTTCTTCAGGAATTTCAAAATCAAAAACAGGACCTTGTGTAGTTTTTTTTCTGGCTCCCAAATAATTTATAAGTAGGTTTAATTGCGCTATAGCATACATAAGTATGAGCAGTAGCGAGCTGGTGTAAATAACCATAATAATGGTTTGCAGTATCATTTTTTTAGTGAGTATTTAAAAATCCAAGTTAAAATTTTAATGCCAGCAAAGATAGCACCTTTTAGGGTTCCCGATACTTTCGAGACTCCAATTCTGTTGCGGTAATTCATAGGTACTTCTACATAGCTATATTTTTGTTTTACTGCTTTTAATTGCATCTCTACGGTCCAGCCATAGGTTTTATCTTCCATATGTAAAGCCAGTAATTTGTGGTATTTTATGGCCCTAAAAGGGCCAAGATCTGTAAAGCGCGCACCAAAAAATAATTTCATTAAAAAGGTAGCCAGCCAATTGCCAAATTTTTGAGGGTAGGTCATGGCACCCTTCTCCCTTAAAGCTTTTACTCTAGCTCCTATAACTAGGTCTATATCTTTTTCTATAATTGGGGCTATGAGCTGCGATAACTGCTGGGGATAATCACTGTAGTCACCATCCAAAAAAACAATAATATCGGGTTTGGTTTCTTGTGATGAGATATAACTCATACCTCTTAAACAGGCATAGCCATAGCCTCTTTTAAGTTCATTAATAACAGTCGCTCCAGCTGTTTTGGCAACGTTGTATGTGTTGTCTGTAGAATTGTTGTTAACTACTATAATTTGGTCAACAATAGGAGGGATGTCCTGTATGACTTTGGCTATGGCGTTTTCTTCATTGTAGGCTGGAATAATAACCTTGACTATAGTATTCAATTGTCTTTTATAGAGATATTGAGTTCTTTTTGTTGGGCTGGTACGATATGCTTGTCAAAATACCAGGAAGACCATTTTTCGAAAGATAAGAAAAGGCCAACACCTAATAAAAGGGTTATAACAATAAGTAAGAGTAAATTTTTACGCTTTCTTTTTGGATCAATGGCGCATTGATTTTGTTTTTTCCTGAAGGCATACACACCATATAGGCCTATACATAATGCAATTGCTTTTAATACCCAAGCTCCTGCTCCAGAACTTCCATCTTCATTGTAAAAAAAATCCGCGAAAGATATAGCATAGACACCACTCATTAGACCAAACATAAAGAGTATGGCTGGGGCTACACAGCACAAAATACCAGTAATTGCTGCACTAATAGAATATTTTAAACTCCATTTAAGAAGATTTGGATTTTTTTCAGAGGTCATATTTTGTTTATTATTATTATTCAAAGTTACTAAATATGTTTTTTATAATATGTGAAAATCTCATCTGCAGACCCCCCTAACCATTTTTTAAGGTATATCATAAAAAAGTGATATTGCACCTTCCATACCCCTTTTTTTTGATACAATCTTGCAGAGGTGACAATCCTGTGTTGGATGACAACAAATTGCTTGCGTTTGTAGAGTTGGTTGGTTAATATTTGGTCTTCATATATGATATACTCTTGATTAAAACCTCCTATTTCGTCAAAAAGTGCTTTGCTTATAAATAGACTTTGGTCTCCTCCTCGGCAAATACTCCAATTAAAACGCGTTGCCCAACTCATAAGGGATAACCACCAATGATTGCTATCAAATCTCATTTTAAAGCAACCTGCAAGCTGTTGTTTTTCAATTTCTGATATAATAAGGCTGTCAAAATTTTGGGGCGGTAAAGAATCTGCATGTAAAAAATATAAAATACTGCTTAAACTTGCTTTTGCACCAGTATTCATTTGTTTGGCCCGTCCTCTCTCTGAGTGAATGAGTTGTATAGTAATAGTTGAAGTTTTAGAAAATTCTTTGACTAGCGCTGCGGTATTGTCTTGGCTATGGCCATCTACAACAATTATCTCTGAAATGTGCCCCCCTGCAGCCTCTTCAATAAGATGGGCCAAGAGCCTATTAATATTTGCAGCTTCATTTAAAGTAGGAATGATAATACTAATGCTGTTTGCAGCTTGTGGCATAAGGGTTTTAGTTATTTAATTGCCAGTTGTAGTCCATGTAGTTTATGGTTGCATTTTTATTTATGGTACTATCTGCATAGGTGTTAAGAAAATCAATCAAGGTTTGTTTTTTCTTGAAATCCCTCGAGAACCATTTAAATATTTTTGAGATTGTGATGGCCTTTGGAGTGATTGTATTTCTCTGGGTGTCATTTATAAATCTTTTTGCCGCGCTTTTTAGTTGATCTTCTATTTTTGCCGAAGTGTAAGCCTCATTTAGGAGCGTTGGACATGAAAAAGAAGCACAGTTTATAGCAAAATGAATGCGTGGATCCCCCATTTTTCTTAAAATTTGATGCTCTATTTTATCTAGGCTGTACATAAGACCACCGAGTTTCCATAATGACTGTTTCCACGGATCATCGATATCTTTTATAGAATTAAGGGGCTGGTTTCTAATAATTAAATCAATAGTCATTGCGTTGTATGCATTGATCCAATAGGCTAATTTTTCTTGCTTGCTCCACATTTTGTTTGGGGTATATTTACCCAGTGCAAACAGATACATACGGAGCACGGTTCGATCTTTTTTAAATGCTTTGTAGTTTACCTTTCCTTGAGGGCTCACATTTTTTTGAAGCAGGGCATCAAACCCAGAATGATCAAACACCTCTTTATATAAAGTATCTGTTACAGTTTTTTTCTCTAAAAGCAAAGACGGTAGGCCTTCTTGATTTTTTACAGGATAGGCATTTACCATTTTGGCGCTGGCCCAAAAAACCAATGTAATTGTTGCTATATATAAGTAGTTTTTCATCTTTTCTGAGTTGTATTAACAGCAACCGCCCCCATCATAATGATAGGTAGACTCACTAAAATAGATATCATCTCTATGTAATGCCTTCAGCGCTTTTGCAGTTTTATCACAAATGGCTAAGGGTTGATTTTTTAGTAAAATATGTCCTTTTTGATCATCAAAGAAATCTTCTGATCCATAATAAATAGCAGCTTTACCTGTAAAAATACAAGGCCCATCTTCTGGCATAGGATCTTTAATGGCAGCAACCTCAATAGATTCTATATAGATCAGTTCTTTGGTTGGATAATTTTTAGGATCTAGAATCCTGTAGGGTTTTCTAGCTCTAATTTCAATGGTTCCAAATCCAACATCAGTTAAAGCCTTTACATAGTCTTTTATTGGCAGGCTACCGCTCAGACAAAGGGCACGAAGGCGCTCGTCATTTCTAAGGGTATCATTCATTTGCTGCTCACAAGTTGGGTCGCTCATCACTAGTTTCCCGTGAGGGGTTAATACGCGATACATTTCTTGTATGGCGCGCTTTAAATCTTCAGCTTTAAAGATGTTAAATAAACAGTTTTGTGCAGCTACATCAATGCTATTGTCATCAACGGGTAGATGCAATGCATCTCCCTTTTTAAGGGCTATAAACTCAGATTTAAACCAAGGATTTTGTGCTTCAGCAATTTTAAAATTTGCTGCAGAAGCCTCTAACATTTCCTCTACAACATCAACTCCAATAACACCGCCTTTTTGGCGATTAAAGTAAGAAAATTGTAATAATTCCATGCCGCCTCCAACTCCCACATATAGCATTTTGGGATTATTTGATAAATCTCTAGCATGTACGGTGCTTCCGCAGCCATAGTTCATTTCTTGCATTATTTTAGGAATCTTTAATCCTGGGAGTTCCCAAATGGGATTTGTGGTACAGCAAAGCCCAACATCTGGAGTAATTGCTGCTTGTTTGTACACATCATGGGTGGTATCTAGGTAGCTCATTTTCTGTTTTCTAAAGCGATTGTATAAGTTCTGTAAAGAGTGTAATCATTGCTGGTTCTGCTTTCTCTGCCTGGGCAATTATATCTGTAATGTCAACAGGTTTTAAATTATCTGGATCACACTCATCTGTTAAGACAGATAGAGCTACAACAGGGATTTGCAAATGATTGGCAACAATAATTTCTGGTACGGTACTCATTCCTACCGCATCTGCGCCTATGATTTTAAGGTATCTATATTCTGCTCTTGTTTCTAGTTGAGGTCCTACAACACTGGCATAGACACCCTTGTGCAGGTTGATGCCATGTGCAGCTGCAATTTCTTCTATCTTAGCATTCATCACACCATCATAGGGTTGGTTTAAGTCTACAAAACGTTCTCCCAGTTTTTCCACACCCTTAAAGGCTAACGGAGAACCACCTTGCAAATTAATGTGATCATCAATAAGCATTATTTCTCCCTTTTTAAAGTTCAAATTTATCGCCCCTGAGGCATTACTTACGAATAACCTTGAAATCCCGAGACCTTTCATGACCCGGACAGGGAAGGTGACATCCAAAAGCGAATACCCTTCATAGAGGTGAAAGCGGCCCTGCATTATCACTACTTTTTTTCCTGCTAATTCACCAAAAATTAATTTTCCTTTATGAAACTCAACTGTTGCAGTTGGAAAATTAGGTATGTGGTTGTAGCTCATCTCTGCCTCTATGGTTACATGGTCAATTATTTTTCCTAGACCGGTTCCCAAAATAATGCCTATATCTGGAATGCCAAACCCTCTGTTTTGTAAAAATGTTACCGCTTCTTCAATGTACTTTGTCATATTTATACCTATTTTTTTGGAGTTATAAACCACTTAATAGAACAATATTTGGTGGTATCTTATTGTTTTGGGTGAGCAGATGTTTAGTTTAAAACTATTTGCAAGACTCTCACCTCAAAAATACGGATTTAAAAAGCTTAGTCTTTCAAGTGGCTGAAGAATTTTTCAAACACTGCAATGTCTCTAATATCATCAAAGTAATCTACATCATTTTTCTCTGGTAATATACTTACTTTCTCTAGGGTTAAGTTTTGTAGCGTGTCACTTAAAACGGTAGTAGTACCCCATTTTTTATTTTTAAATAGAGAAGTTTTTAATTGTTTCATACCCAAAAGATAATAGCCTCCGTCTTGTGCAGGTCCTACTACAAAATTGTTGTGTTCTAATGTCAAAAAAGCATCTTCTAAATCTTGGGTATTAATGTCATACATATCACTACCAATTATAATTGCCTTTTGATATCCCATACCAAATACCTCTGTAAATGCGTGTTGCATTTTTGCGCCGAGATCAAGGCCTTGTTGCTGTTTTTTTCTAAAAATAGAAGTGTCCCAAATATCAATTTCTCTAATTTTTTCTGAGTAGTACACGTACACATCTGCAGAAAGGGGGCTTGTTATTTTTACTGTGTGGTCTAATAAAAACCGGTATACATCAAGGGCACTTTTATCTCCAATTGTAGCTGCAAGACGTGTTTTACATTTGCCCAATTCTGGATTTCTTGTAAAAACGATGAGCGCCTTTTTTGAAACCGGAAGATGAAACTCCTGTTCTGGTCCCAGATTTTCAACATTATTTTTAACTCCTAAAATTGCCATAGTACGTTGAAATATCTAATTTTTAGTTTGTCACCTTAACACCATTGGTAAGCCATTTACCCCATTTTTTTGAATACACATGTACGCTATCTGTCTGTTTTTGTTTTGCGTTAACAAGGGGCAGATTATTATTTTTCCAATCAAAGATACCCCCGTGTAGGTTCTGGATATTTGTGTAACCTGCCTTTTGAAGTATCTCTGCTATATCCTCACTTCTAACCCCTAAAGAGCAATACACTATAATTTGAGCCTCTTTATTTTTAATGGTTTTTGAAACTTTTTGCAAATTAAAATTCTCATATCCTGCATACAACGCACCTTTAATATGGCTTACTTGGTACTCTTTTATCTCCCTTGTATCAAGCAGCACTATTGTGGAATCTTTTTGGATATCTGCAAGCATTTCAGGATAGATATAAGGAATACTTTGTTTGTTATATTTTAATAAAACCTCCTCTATTGTTTGTTGTGCTAGGCCCGTGGTTGCCCCCAAAAATAATGCTATGTAACAAAGTATTTTCATGTTTTTTAAGTTGTAACTACTCCCTGGCAGCTGCTCCCCGCTCCTGCGGTACAGCCAAAACAATGCTGAGAAATAACAATATTTCTATTGCTTAAAATAGATTCATTATACTGGTTTATATGGGTTATTTTACTGGCAAGTTTAAGGTCAAGCATTTGATTGAAATCACAGTCATACAAGTATCCATCCCAAGAGATGGAGATGGTATTGGTACACATTACGTTTTGAACCGCAGCGGGATTGTATGCTTCCACAAGTTGGTACATATACTCTTCATAATTTTCACTGGCAATGAGATAGTCTAAAAATCTAGAAATTGGGAGATTTGTAATTGCAAAAAGATGATGAAACTGAATGTTAAAATCTGCTAGAAGGGCGCTTTTAAATTCTTTTTCCATACTTGCTTGATCACCTGGGAGGTATGCCCCGTTTGGATTGTACACCAAGTCTAATTTTAAACTACTGCCAGGCATACCATAGCCTACTGCATTTAACTGTTCAAGAGCTTTTATAGACATATCAAATACACCCTCTCCGCGTTGTTTGTCTGTTTTGCCTCTGGTCCAGTGAGGCATTGAGCTTACTACATGAATATTGTATTTTTTAAAGAATTGAGGGAGATCATGGTATTTTTTATTTGCCCTTATAATGGTCAGATTACTTCTGACTATAAAATCTTTAATACCAGCCTGGCTCGCCTTCTCTACAAAACGTCTAAAGTTAGGGTTCATCTCTGGAGCGCCTCCTGTTAGGTCTAGGGTGTGAGCTCCTGTATTTTTTATAACCTCAAGACACTTCTGCATGGTCTGCCAGGTCATGATTTCTTTTCTGTCTGGTCCTGCATCTACATGACAGTGCTCACAAACTTGGTTGCACATATAACCAACATTTATTTGAAGTATTTCCAGCTTTTTTGGCCGAAGCGGAAACTGGTTAGTTTGCTTTATTTTTTTTGCAAAAGTGGGAAGCTCTCCATCTGCGAAAATGCCGCTATTTAAAATTTCTAATTGACGGTTTGCGCTAGCCAATTGGTTTTCTCTTTTGCGAAGTGATTGTTGTTTTAATTTTGCCATAGCAGTTGCTTTGTTTGAAAGCCATTGTTTTTTTAAACTATGTTTGAAATTTACCTGTGGGGTTCTTTTACCTATCTACAAGGCTACATTTCTAGCTTATTTACTTTGTTCATCATCATGGTGCCATGCACAAGAGTAGCCCCACTTTTAATGGCAGCTCCAACATGAATAGCTTCCATCATTTGTTCTTTGGTTACACCCCGCTCAAGAGAGTCTTTGGTGTAGGCATCGATACAATATGGGCATTGTTCTGTGTGTGATACCGCCAGGGCAATCAATGATTTTTCGCGGGCTGTTAAGGCTCCTTCTTCAAAGACTTTGCCATAATAATCAAAAAACTTGTTCCCTAGTTCTTCGCTCCATTGTGTTATTTTTCCAAATTTTCTTAGGTCTTTAGGGTCGTAATAATTATTTGCCATAATTGGTTTTATGTTGGTGCCACCAGAGCAGTCACACTTGTTTGATTTTAAATAGTAAATATAAGCAATAGTATGTATGCAAAAGTATACAGCCTTAGTTTGTGTTCTTATTTTTTTGAAACGCTATTAAATTACTTAGTATCAATGCTAACTAGCGCTTTATTTTTATTAATTTAGACCATCTCAGTGGAGTTTTATCTATGTAAACAAACAATTAAAAACTATAAAATGAAAGAAAACAATAACTCTGAAACACAGCAATTTCATGAAGATGAACTCCAACCAAAAGTAACAGGTATTGGTGGGATTTTCTTTTTTTGTGAAGATACCCAAAAAACAAAAGATTGGTATTCAGAAAATTTAGGGTTGCAGACCAATCAATGGGGTTCTAGCATCGAATTTAGAAATGCCCACCGTCCAGACGAAATTAACTATCTCCAGTGGAGCCCTTTTGAAAAGGATAGCCCTTATTTTTCACCCTCCAAAAAAGAATTTATGATTAATTACAGGGTCCAAAATATTGAGGCTCTCGTAGAAAAATTAAAAGCAAATAATGTGACTGTACTCGATACAATTCAAACTTTTGATTATGGAAAATTTGTACATATTATGGATCACGAGGATAATAAAATAGAACTTTGGGAGCCTGTAGATGCTGTTTTTACAAAAATGGGTGGCAAAACAACCAAATAGCTTTTTTATTGGTGATTACATGTGTTTGAAATAAAATTGGCTCAAATACTGGTATGGATTTTTTTCAAGGGACTCTTTGAAGCGTTGCTGAAATTTTTGGCTTTGGTATACTTTGTAACCCACTGCGTGGTAGAAAAAAAGAAGAAAGGTTTTATAACTTAAAATAAAATTATCTGTGTTTACTTTTTCAAACATAGAGGTAGCATTTTCTGTGGCGCCTGTCTGTATCAAATAAAAAGTTTTCATTAAATGAAAGGTTTCCATATAGTGAGGTTCTGGGTAGGCTTTTTGCCCAAGTTGTGTTTCTATTTGTTCAATAATCCATGATAAGACCTTTAAATTGTTAGTTAGCATTCCAATTACCATTGGCTCATAATATATTTGGTGTAATGGAGATACCATCTGGCTAGCATTTGCAATTTTTTTAATTTCAAAAAAATACGCTTGTTTTTTTTCTGTAAGTAAAAAATTTGAAAAGTACCTTCCAACAAGTATGGGGTGTAGTGTAATTAATGTAGTGTCATCGATTTTGAGGTTTTTAATTTTTTTATTGTTTAGAAAGTTTCTAAGGTTCAACAAGCAGCTAACAA
>CAJWXC010000068.1 GCA_913048215.1 uncultured Flavobacteriaceae bacterium
ACAGAATTGGGTCTAGCACTTGCAGATCATGGTCATGAGGTTCATTTTATTACCTATAAACAACCTGTACGTTTAGATTTACTGTCTAAGAAAATTCACTTCCATGAAGTTACCATTCCGCAATATCCATTATTTAAATACCAGCCATATGAGCTGGCCCTTTCAAGCAAGCTAGTAGATATGGTCAAGCTTTACAAAATTGATATCATGCACGTACATTACGCTATACCACATGCCTATGCAGGTTATATGGCAAAGCAAATGTTGGCTGAGGCAGGTATAGAAATACCAATGGTAACTACCTTACACGGCACAGATATTACCCTTGTAGGAAATCACCCTTTTTACAAACCAGCGGTTACCTTTAGTATTAATAACAGTGATTGTGTGACGTCTGTCTCTCAGAGTTTAAAGGACGATACCCTGAGATTGTTTGACATTAATAATACAATAGATGTAGTGCCTAATTTTATAGACACCAAACGCTTTGAACATCAATACACTGATTGCCAACGATCAATAATGGCTTTACCACAGGAGCGTATTATTACTCATGTTAGTAATTTAAGACCTGTGAAAAGAGTTCAAGATGTAATTCATATATTTAGTTTAGTTCAAAAAGATATTCCTTCTAAGCTTCTTATAGTAGGCGAGGGGCCAGAGAAAGAGCCTGCAGAATTGCTCGCAGAATCTTTAGGTATTGCTCACAAGGTTGTTTTTCTGGGAAATAGCAATGAGGTACATAAAATTTTATGTTTTTCAGATCTATTTCTATTACCTTCAGAAAAAGAGAGTTTTGGTCTAGCAGCTCTCGAGGCAATGGCCAGTGGTGTGCCAATTATCTCAAGTGATACAGGAGGTCTTCCAGAGGTAAATATAGATGGCCAAAGCGGTTATTTAAGTGCGGTTGGCAATATCACAGAAATGGCAGCCAATGCCATAACTATTTTAAAAGATGATGCTACCCTAGCCAGCTTTAAAGCAAATGCAAAAAAATCTTCTCTACGATTTGATACAAAAGTAGTAGTACCCAAATACGAGGCACTCTACGAGCGTGTGCTTTTAAAATCTCAAGGTACTTAATTTTTCATCTTACTTTTTTTGGTAATTTAAAGCATGTTATTGATTCTAATTTTTCTATTTTTAGAATCCAACTCTATATTTTGAAACAGCCACTACAGCAATTATCCAAAAGGTTATCTGGATCTCTTTTTTTTGATGATTTACATAAAACTATGTACGCAACTGATGCCTCCGTATATAGAAAAATACCCTTAGCTGTAGCATATCCAAGGGGTGTTAGTGATATACAAAAGCTTATATATTTTGCCTTAAAGCATAAAATTTCTCTAATCCCTAGAACAGCAGGAACCTCTTTGGCTGGCCAATGTGTGGGTGAGGGAATTGTGGTTGATGTTTCTAAACATTTCACTAACATTATTGATGTAGATGTAGAGGCTAAAACGGTAGTAGTGCAACCCGGTGTTATAAGGGATGATCTTAATAGGTACTTAAAACCTTATGGACTTTTTTTTGGTCCTAATACCTCAACATCCAACCGCTGTATGATTGGAGGCATGGTTGGAAATAATTCTAGTGGTACCACTTCAATTCAGTTTGGAGTTACCAGAGATAAAGTTTTGTCTTTAGACTGTCTACTCTCTGACGGGTCTCGGGTTTGTTTTTCAAGTATTTCCAAACAAAAATTTATAGATAAAACCAAATTAGACACGCTAGAGGGATCTATATACAAAAAACTTCAACAGGCCTTACACACCAAAGAGGTACAGCAAGAAATTACCAATGAGTTTCCTAAACCAGAGATTCATAGAAGAAATACTGGCTATGCATTAGATGCCTTAATCAAGGCAGATGTCTTTGGAGGTAATAGCTCCTTTAATATGTGTAAACTATTATCTGGCAGCGAAGGCACCCTAGCATTCACTACTGCCATTACCTTGCAACTCGATACCTTACCCCCAGAGAAAACCGCTATGGTAGTAACTCACTACCATTCAATAGAGAAAGCACTCCAGGATGTAGTACATGCTATGAAACATCAATTATATTGTTGTGAGTTGATGGATGACATTATTTTGGAGCGTACCAAAGAAAATGCAATGTATGCTCCATATCGGTTTTTTGTAAAAGGAACACCAAAAGCGATGTTGTTTTTAGAAGTAAAGGCAGCTACAACTAAAGAGTTGGAGGAAAAAATTATGGCTTTACAATCTACATTAGACAAGGAAAAGTTGAGCTATCATACTGTTGTATTATATGATGATGACGTTTCCAAGGCTTTGCATCTAAGAAAGGCGGGTCTTGGCCTTTTAGGAAATATGGTAGGAGATAAAAAGGCGGTTGCTTGTATAGAGGATACTGCTGTTGCCCTTGAGGATTTACCCAATTATATAAAAGAGTTTACCACCATTATGAAATCCTACAACCAAGAGGTGGTGTACTATGCTCACGCTGGGGCAGGAGAGTTGCATTTGCGGCCTATTTTAAATTTAAAAACACAGCAGGGTGTTTCTTATTTCAGAAGTATCACTGAAGATGTAGCGCATTTAGTAAAAAAATATAAGGGTTCTTTCTCCGGAGAACATGGAGATGGTATTGTACGCTCAGAATTTATTCCTATTGTAATAGGAGAAAAAAACTACGCACTGCTTAGTGTTGTAAAAAAAGTTTTTGATCCTAATGGTATATTCAATCCAGGTAAAATTACCGCTCCTTATAAAATGGATGTTTCATTGCGTACTGATTATCCTCATGAGCCTTCAATAATAAAAACAGCCTTTAACTTTGATGATTCTCAAGGTATTCTCAAATTAGCAGAGAAATGTAATGGTAGTGGTGATTGTAGAAAATCTGCGGCAGCAAGTGGTATGATGTGTCCAAGTTACCATGCAACTAAAAACGAAAAAGATACCACAAGAGCTAGAGCTAATGTACTAAGAGAAGTATTGACAACCAATGATGCCAAAAATAAATTTGATTCAACACAACTCAAAGAAGTGTTTGATTTATGCATTAGTTGCAAGGCGTGTAGTAGTGAGTGTCCAAGTAATGTAGATATGGCAACTAGCAAGGCAGAATTTTTGTATCAATATCAAAAAACACATGGGGTTTCCAGAAGCACAAAACTGTTTGCAAACTCAAGTAGATATACCTCTCTTGCTGCCAAATTACCTAGTCTTACAAATACCTTATACACCAACAAAGGGACTGCTAGAATTATCAAAAGTATCGCAGGAGTAGCACAGCAGCGTAGTTTGCCAAAAATCAATCTTTGGAAAAGAGAAAAAAAGAAAGTCTCTGCAAATCCAACTGGTAAAAAAGTATTTTTATACATTGATGAATTTTCAAAATACTTGGATGGTGGTATTGCACAAGATGCAATAGATTTACTATTTGGGTTAGGGTACCAGGTAACTGTTATAGACCATTTAGACAGTGCTAGAGCTTTAATTAGTAAGGGATTTTTAAAGCAGGCTAAAGTGTGTGCTACACAAAATGTTACTTATTTAAAATCTAGAGTTTCTGAAAAAATACCGCTATTAGGTATAGAGCCCTCTGCAATATTAGGGTTTAGAGATGAGTTTTTACGTCTGGTAGATGATAGTGATGCTGCAAGTTATGTCTCAAAACATGTATATCTTTTAGAAGAATTTTTAGCCTCAGAGTTTGATAAAGGGATTCATTGCAAATCAATTTTTACCCAGGCCTTTGCCCAGATTAAAATACACGTGCATTGTCATCAAAAAGCCTTGTCAAATCAAAAACACACCTTTGATGTTTTAAACTTTCCAACCAACTATAGCCCCACATTAATATCTTCTGGTTGTTGCGGGATGGCAGGTAGCTTTGGCTATGAAAAAGAGCATTATAATGTCAGTATGCAAATAGGTGGACTACGGTTATTCCCGGCAATTAAAAAGGCAGCACCCTCTACCATTATCGCTGCTAATGGCACAAGCTGTAGACACCAAATAAAAGATGGAACACAGCGCCAGGCGCTACATCCCATTACTATTTTGAAAAATGCATTGGCTTAGTTTCCTATCTCAAAGCTAGTTAAGGTGGCGGTGCTAACGGATGTGTTTTGCTCTGGTAGCGGAATTTCTAATCCTGGGATACCACTTAAATCCTCAAGGGTGTAGTCTATAGTTTCTTCAGAAAATACCAGCCCAATATTAGCAGCATAATAATTCTCCACCACCAACACATCTTGAGAGCTTAAAATAGGGAGTGTTAGCATTGTACCACCCAATTGAATTTGTGTGCTTATTTCTAGGTTTAATACAATTTTAGACTGTATTACATCTGTATATATTTGGTTATCTGTGGTGTAGGAAGATAATACCTGCTCTTGGGTGGTTGTAGATGAGTACTCAATATTAATAGGGAACTCCATAATTGTCTCCTCAAATGACCCTGTTATACTATTAAGCTGTGTTCCGTCTTGAGCATTTGGATCAAAAAGTGTCACATTGTTTAGTGGTATGCTAATATCTGGAAATCCTTCTACAGGAACTCCTCCAAATGATCCATTTATAATAAGTTTTCCAGAATCTTTTCTAACCAGATTTTGAGTTAGTAACCCGACCATAAAACCACCAGGTACTGCCTCTTGGGTATCAAGATTTGTGTACTGCTCACCCTGTTCTTGTTGTGTTCCAACAACAAACATATTGTCTTGACTGTTTTGATTTTCACTCTCATTGTTGTAACTCCAAGATGAGTTGGCGCTAAGAGGGAAATACTCTGCAGTGTTATTGTTGTTTTGAGGGGCATCATCCTCTCCACAAGAAATTAGACATAAAGCTAATACAGTAAGACTCAATAAAGAATATTTCATAATTGCATGTTTTGAGCAAATATATCAAAAACAATGTGATTGTTCTTTCATATTGGATACAAGTCAAGGTACACAAAAGTATATGTGGTCTAAATAACTAGACAAAAAAAGAGCCACTACTTACGGTAATGGCTCTTTTGAGGTATTATATATTTCTTATTATCCTAAATATTTTTTCAGGATATGGCTCTTGCTTTCTTGACGTAAGCGGCGAATCGCTTTTTCACGAATTTGACGCACACGTTCACGGCTTAGCTCAAAGGTATCTCCAATTTCTTGCAGTGTCATGGCTGGTTGGCCGCTAAGTCCAAAATTTAATTTAACCACATCTGCCTCACGAGGTGCAAGTGTGTCTAAAGCTCTATCTATTTCAATCTTTAGAGATTCATGTATTAGTGATTTGTCTGGATTAGGAGTTTCACCAGAGCTAATAACATCATACAGGTTATTGTCATTTTCTCCCTCTTGGAAAGGCGCATCCATTGATAAACTTCTAGATGAATTTTTCAAAGACTGTTTTACACTACTTACAGTCATGTCTAGTTCTTTTGCTATCTCTGATGCTGAAGGTACACGTTGATGTACTTGTTCTAGATGTATAGATGCTTTACGTATTTTATTTATATCTCCAATCTTGTTTAGGGGTAAACGTACCACACGAGATTGTTCTGCAATGGCTTGAAGTATAGATTGTCTAATCCACCAAACAGCATAGGATATAAATTTAAACCCCCTTGTTTCATCAAAACGTTGGGCAGCTTTCACAAGACCTACATTACCTTCATTAATAAGGTCACTTAATGTTAATCCTTGATTTTGATATTGCTTTGCTACCGATATAACAAAACGAAGGTTAGCTTTTGTTAATTTGTCTAGGGCACTTTGATCTCCCTCACGAATGCGTTGTGCTAACTCAACTTCTTCTTCTGCGGTTATCATATCAATCTTACTTACATCTTGCAGGTAACTGTTCAAAGATTTTGTTTCTCTATTGGTAACCTGCTTGGTAATTTTGAGTTGTCTCATTGGATCAAATACGTTTTAGATTAATAAATTTTAAGGGTATATTTTTTATTTGTTGTCCACAATCTTAGCAATAAAAGGATATATCTAAGATCTGTTTTTACAAAATTCTAACTTTACTACTTACTTATACGAAAGAGGTTGTGTGTTTGTTACAAAATAAATTATTTTTTTTTGAAACCTTTGTTTGTTGTTTGCGTCTGTATAATAAGTCCTACCACAGATATCCTTTTTAAGGATGTTTGAGGTTCTATTTTTTTAAGTTTTATCGCTTTATCGACCCGTGGTGTATATATTTGTAGAAGACTATAAATCATTCTAAAGAGATTTAATGACCACTGTGGTATAAAATAACGTGTTTATGAAATTTTATGTTTTTGTATCGATGCTTTTACTGAGCTTATCTCTAAGTGCACAGTTTGATAATACTACCAAAAAAGTTGATTTTGAGCCTATCGATAGGGTAGAGAAAGAGCCGACGGGCTTAAAATTGCCAACAGCTCCAATTCCAGGACTATCAAATCAACAAAACCGCTTTGAGATAAAAAATGATACTAACAATACTCTTGGTAAAGATGATCCAGAGCCTCTTGATATCTCAACAGATGATGGCTTTTTAACTACTAAAACAGACATGACTCCCAATGCATTTGTTAAAGATAAACCAGCCTCTGATGCCTTTGATAGAGATCAGGTGCTTGGAGAGATTAAAACCAAGAGCGGTTTTGTAAATGTTGTTTATAGAGACCATCAAAGTGTTGATGGTGACAGGATACGGGTATATGTTAATGATGATATTGTACAAAGTGATATTTCTTTGGATTCTAGTTTTAGAGGCTTTGATCTAACCCTAATTCCAGGACAAAATATCATAGAATTTCAAGCTTTAAATCAAGGCGAAAGTGGTCCAAACACTGCAGAGTTACACGTGTATGATGAAAATGGAACATTAATTTCTAAAAACGAATGGAATTTACTTACGGGAAGAAAAGCCACAATTGTAGTCTTCCAAGATTAAAATTTCAAACTCTTAAAATACTACTTCTAGCTGCGCTACTTCTGCTGGTTGCATATTGCCGATAGTATGTTCTCCAATTCTAACTCTCACCAGACGTAGTGTTGGAAATCCTACAGCTGATGTCATTTTACGAACCTGTCTAAACTTTCCCTGGGTAATGGTTATAGAAATCCAAGAGGTTGGCCCGTGGCGGTCATCTCTTATTTTTTTCGCACGTTTTGGTAGGGTAGGAGCACTTGATAGTAATGAGACTTTACACGCTTTGGTCAGAAAAGGTTTATTATCTGAGGTGATATAAACCCCTTCTTGAAGTTTTAAAATTTCAGGAGCGGTAATTAAACCATCTACTTGTGCATAATATTCTTTTTCAATACCACTATTATTTATATGATAGCTGTATGCTCCATTTGTAGTGAGAAGCAGCAGGCCCTCACTAGGTTCGTCGAGTCTTCCGATGGCCATTGTGCCCTCTGGAAAATTACCTAAAGCACCTAAAAAAGTTTTGTTTTTTGCGTGTTTGTCATTAGTGGTGAATTGGCTCACCACCCCATAGGGTTTAAAGATTTTATAATAGCTATGTTTTGTGTTTTGCATTGTTAGCCAATGAGCAAATCTATAATAGCAGCAAACTCAAAATCTTTTTCTGTGACCCCATCTGCATCATGGGTAGATAAGAAAATTTCTAGGGTATTGTAAACATTGGTCCATTTAGGATGATGATTAAGCCGTTCTGCTTCAAAAGCGATGCGTGTCATGGCAGAAAATGCTTCTTTAAAATTTTCAAATTCAAAACTTGTGTGAAGGCCTCCTTCAACATATTCCCAGCCCTGAAACTGAGTTAGTTTTTCTGTAATCTGTGCATGGGTATATTGTATCATATTTATGTGTTTTTTAGCGTAATTAGGTCCTCTAGTGTAGAGTTTTCAATAACAGATGCCACGGTAGTTTGATAGTTTGCAGGTAGGGTATTAAATTTTGGTAAAACCGCTAAGTATTGATCATCATTACTATTGTAAATACTTTTAAAGATTGGGGTTTTGTTGCTTATCTTCTCACAAATTTCAGTAAATAAGTCTTGATGATGAACCAAATCATTACTTGCCAAATGAAAAACACCCCTTAGCTCTTTGTTAATAATGTAATGAATTTGCTGCGCTATAGTATTGGCAGTTGTTACACTTACAATAAGATTTGGATACACATCAAACACAGCTTGATGTTTAATGGCTTGTCTTAATTGTAAGATTCTTGGGCTATAAGCACCAAGCACCATTGGTAGTCTTAAAATACTTACCTGATGTTTAATTTTCTCAAATAGGAGTTTTTCTACTGAGGCCTTAAACCTTCCATATTCACTCACTGCTCTAGGGCGAGTGTCTTCATAACTTGGCAGGTCAGTGGAGCCATCAAACACATTAACAGAAGATAAAAATAATAGCCTACACTGGGAGGCACCATTTATATATTTACAGACTTGTTTATGGGCGTGGTATTGCGCTTTAAAATTTCCGCGAAGGGCAGAAATAATAATAGTGGGTTTAATTTGTTTTAGGATTTGGGTGATATCATCATTGGCTACATCATACCCAAAGAAGGCCTTATTATTGTCATACAATTCATGGGCACTGTAATAGGTGCCATAAGTCTCAAAATAACTGCACAGTTCTCTATAGATAGCATTGCCAGTGTACCCGCTTGCCCCTAAAATTAATATACTGTGTTTTTGTTTTTGCATTTTTTTTAATTAACCTACTGCTTTAATTGATTATCAATAAGCAAACAAGGTATTTGTGATGCTTTATTTTTTGTAAAAGGGAAGTTTTACAACCATTGCTGGCACTATCTTGGTTCGTATTTGAATGAATATTTGAGACCCAACTTCTTTTAAAGCCACAGGTACATATCCCAAACCAATACCCTTACCCATAGATGGAGACATGGTGCCGCTGGTAACCCTACCAATACTATTGCCCTGGGCATCAACAATTGCGTAGCCCTGTCTTGGGATACCTCGCTGTGAAAGCTCAAAACCTACCAATGTTTTTGATATTCCAAGCTCTTTTTGTTCTTGAAGGGATGCACTATTTATAAAATCTTTATTGAATTTTGTAATCCAACCAAGTCCTGCCTCTAGAGGTGAGGTAGTATCATCTATATCGTTTCCGTAAAGGCAATACCCCATCTCAAGTCTTAAGGTATCTCTCGCAGCAAGTCCAATGGGTTGGATGCCCCATTGTGACCCAGCTTCAATTACTTTTGCCCATATGTTTGCTACCTGTGTGTTTTTACAATAAATCTCAAAACCACCACTACCTGTATAGCCAGTTGCACTAATAATTACATTTTCAACACCTGCAAAAGTGTTTATTTTGAAGGTGTAAAACTTTATAGCGCTCAAATCTTCTTGGGTAAGGCTTTGCATTGCTTGTATGGCCTTAGGACCTTGTATAGCCAAAAGGGAATATTGATCACTACAATTTTCAAGCACAGCTCCCATGGTATTGTGAGTGTTAATCCATGCCCAATCTTTATCAATGTTTGATGCGTTTACAACCAGCAGCCATTTTTCTGCATTTATTCTATACACTATAAGATCATCTACCACACCGCCATTTAGGTTAGGAAAACAACTATATTGGGCTTGCCCATCCTCTAGCTTTGAAGCGTCATTACTACAAACTTTTTGTATTAAATCCAGTGCATTAGCTCCTGTAACAAAAAACTCTCCCATATGGCTTACATCAAAAACACCCACTTTTTCTCTTACGGTTTGATGTTCTATGTTAATTCCCTGATAAGAAACAGGCATGTTATACCCTGCAAAGGGTACCATTTTTGCGCCAAGGGCTGCGTGTACTTTAGATAGAGCTGTGTCTTTCATTGAATGTGGTGTTTACACAGTGAAAAAAAATGTTGTTTTAAACACTGTGTTTTATGTTGGTTAAAATTTTAAAAAAACAAATATAACTCTAGGGTAGTGGGCTTACCAAATTTTTATGTGTATTGCTTCAAAATAATACGTTATATGGTGTCACGCTTTTTTATTTGTATTGAAATTTTGTAAAAAAATCAATATACTAGCATTCTATCTAATTGCTAAATTTCTGTTAGTTATACAAAAACTTATATTGTATTTTTGTCTAAACAAAACTATAATCATGTCTGAAATACACCATATAAGCA
>CAJWXC010000069.1 GCA_913048215.1 uncultured Flavobacteriaceae bacterium
TAGCGCAGATGCAGAAATCACACAATTAGATAGTATTAATACCAAAACTACAGCCATTGTACATAAAGAGTTTTTGCCTTATCTGCCCCTTGCAAATATCCAGCGAGACAGCACAGCAACTATAGATTTAGTATCTCATAAACCAAACCATTTGGTGTATGAAGCAGCTTCTAGCTCTGAGCAACTAGCAGTTTTTAGTGAAATATATTACCCTAAAGGTTGGAACGCATATATTGATGGTAAAGCAGTTTCACACATACGGGTAAACTATTTGCTTAGGGCGCTTAAAATTCCAGCAGGATATTCAAAAATAGAATTTAAGTTTGAACCTGCAGTTGTCCAAACAGGAAGCACCATTTCTTTATACAGTAGTGTGTTATTCTTAATACTTGTACTCATGGGCCTTTGGCACACCTCTAGAAAAAAAACAGGCAATAAGCTTATAGGATAATGAAAAAAGCGCTCATTATATGTTATTATTGGCCACCCGCAGGCGGACCTGGGGTGCAGCGCTGGTTGAAATTTGTTAGCCATCTAAAAAGCTTTAACATAACCCCTGTTGTATATGTTCCAGAAAATCCAAGTTACCCTATTATAGATAAAGATCTTGCTGCCCATATACCAGCAGATATCACAGTATTAAAACACCCAATTAAAGAGCCGTATAAACTAGCTGCGTTGTTTTCAAAAAAAAAGACACAACAAATTAGTAGTGGTATTATTTCTACAAAGAAGGCTTCTTTTTTTGAAAAACTACTATTGTTTGTTCGTGGTAATTATTTTATTCCAGATGCAAGAGTAGGATGGGTTACCCCATCAGTAGTTTTTTTAAAGCAGTATCTAAAAACACATGATGTAGATTGCATTATTTCTTCTGGTCCTCCGCATAGTTTGCATTTAATTGGTATGGAATTACACAATCAACTAAACCTCCCTTGGATTGCAGATTTTAGAGACCCCTGGACAACCATTCATTACCATAAATCATTGCGGCTCACAAAGGCATCAGCGGCAAGGCATAAAGCCCTAGAGTCTTTGGTTTTAAATACTGCAACTCATATTTTAGTAACTAGCCCATCTACAGAAAAAGAATTTTCTTTACTCACCAAAAAACCCATCACTGTAATCACCAATGGTTTTGAACCATTAGAGCTAAAACCACAAGCACTAGACACAAAGTTTTCTTTGGCTCACATTGGTTCTCTTTTAACTAAAAGGAATCCAATTGTGTTATGGGAAGTACTTTCTGAGCTTGTAGAGGAAGATCCTATTTTTGCCCAAGATTTAGAAATTTCTTTAACTGGGGTGGTGAGTAATGAGGTGCTAAAAAGCATAGCTTTGGTTGGTTTAACAAAAAACACAATCATAAATAGCTATGTGCCTCACAACAAAGCTGTCATGTTGCAACACAAGGCTCAAGTATTGCTTTTACTTGAGGTAGATAGTGAAGATACTAAAGCCATTATTCCAGGTAAACTCTTTGAATACTTACAAGCACAAAGACCCATTATTGCAATTGGTCCAAAGGGTAGTGATATCCAAGATATTATAAGTACTACTGCAAGTGGCGTGTTTATAGCTGCAAATCAAAAAGAAGAGTTAAAACAACAACTACTTTCATACTACAATGCCTATAAAAATGGGACACTTTTCTTAAAATCAAAAAATCTAGAATTGTATACTAGAAAAGCCCTTACACAAAAACTAGCAACTGTAATTAATACAGTTATTGTTTCCCCATAAAAAATACCATTTGATCTACTGGGTAGACCAAATGGTATCAAACAAAAAAACTAACTAATCAAACGTACTATAATCTTCTTTTTCTTGAGGTTTTTCTTGCCACTGTTGTTTTGCGAGAAGTACTTTGTGCAACTGTATTTGTTCTTGGGTTTGTAGTTACATTTCTTATACTTGTCTTGCGTTTTGGTTTAGGGGTAGTTGTTATTGTCCTATTACTAACCCTTGCTATTGCTGTTCTATTTCTTGAGGTATTACTCACAACTCTAGTATTGGATACCCTTGGTCTGGTTCTGGTTCTTGTAGTGTTTGTGACTCTTGAGGTATTTGTATTGTTTTGATAGGCTCTTGAGTTTCTTACCCTATTGGTATTTGTTGCTTTAGCGATGCGGGTTTTTGTTCCATATCTGGTAACCATAGTATTTTTTCTACCTCTTTTATACCTTGTATTTAAAGCAGTTCTGCCATTTCTATAATGTATTCTACTGCCAGGAGAGATAAATTCTCTTCTACCATTTACATACGTATTGTTTGTTCTATTATTATAATACCTTAAATGGACATTATAGCTGTAGCGTATTGGTGTATAATACCTTCTATAGGGGATATCCCATACAATACAGTTTGTATATATTGGTCTTTGGTAATACCTGTGCCATGGGCGGTAGGTATAAAATCTATTGTATGAATTTATATACCCTATGCAATAGGCATAATCTCCATATCTATTGTAATATATCTGCAGGCTTCCAACACGAGATATGGCTCTATTTATATAGCTAATCTCAACCTCTCCAGCTTGTATTATTCTACCATATACATCATAGAATACAGGTACATCTTCTATTTGTATGATGGCACCGTAGTCATCATACTGGAGATAGGCCTCATAATCATGTCCTGCGTTAAAACTTACAAATACACTTGGTGTGTTTACAAAGACAGAGTTGTTGTTTTGCTTACCCAGATATGAAAAATCAAACTGCCCATCTGCAAAGACAGAGAATTCAACACCACCTTCGATAAAAATGTATGCTCTTCCATTATATCTTACATTATTTATACCCTCTGGTGTTTCTATACTTGAAGCATATAATGTGCCAACTGATAAAAGTAATACGAGTACTAATTTGAGATTTTTCATAATCATTGTTTTAGTGTACTTGCTAATGACTCTAGTGAGCGTTGTACAATTATGTTATTAACACAGACCATGCCAAAACCAAAACAAGCCCATAAGGACTTGTTAGTTAGGTGTTTAAATAATTTTGGTTTAGTGTTGTAGCCTTAAGGGATTTTTATATTTTCTCTTTCAGGTATTTGGCTGTGTGTGATTTTTTATGTGCACTCACTTTCTCTGGTGTACCTTGAACCATGACTTGCCCCCCTTTGCTACCTCCATCTAGACCCAGATCTATAATATAATCTGCACATTTAATTAGATCTATATTATGCTCTACAACAATAAGTGTGTGTCCTTTGTCAAGTAGTGCATAAAAAGAGGCTAGAAGTTTTTTAATATCATGAAAATGTAGCCCTGTAGTAGGTTCATCAAAAATAAATAAGGTTTTTTCTTTGGTAATTCCTTTCACAAGAAAGGAAGCAAGTTTGATACGCTGTGCCTCGCCACCAGATAAGGTAGAGGAGCTTTGCCCTAATTTTACATACCCAAGACCCACATCTTGAAGCGGTTGTAGTTTTAAAACAATTCTTTTTTGGTCTTTAGCTTTAAAAAAAGCAATTGCATCGTCTACCGTCAGGGTTAAAATATCATCAATGTTTTTATCGCCTACTTTTACCTCTAGTACTTCTTTTTTGAAACGCTTTCCATTGCAAACATCACATTGCAGATTTACATCTGCCATAAATTGCATTTCAATGGTTATTTCGCCTTCACCTTTACAACTATCGCACCTTCCTCCATCGACATTAAAACTAAAGTGTTTGGTTTTGTACCCTCTAATATCACTTAGCTTTTGTTTTGCAAAAAGGCTTCTAATGTCATCATAGGCTTTGATGTAGGTTACAGGGTTTGACCTACTTGAGCGCCCAATAGGGTTTTGGTCAATAAACTCTACGGTTTGTATGTTTGAAAAATCTCCTTCTATGGCAGAGAATTGTCCAGGTTTATTTCCTTGAGCACCAATTTTTTTCTGCAAAGCAGGATATAATATTTTTTTTACTAGCGTGCTTTTTCCACTTCCAGAAACTCCAGTAACTGCTGTGAAAACTCCAACAGGGAATCTTGCTGTTATGTTCTGCAAGTTATGTTCTCTGGCGCCTTTTATTTCAATAACATTACTGAACGTTCTACGTTTTTTTGGAACTTCAATTTTTAGGGTTTGGTTTAAGTATCCTGCCGTTAGTGTATCCAACTTTAAAAGTTCTTTAAAGCTTCCGGTGGCAACAACCTCACCGCCAAAACTACCAGCTCGGGGACCAATATCGATGATATGATCTGCATGTTTCATGATATCTTCATCGTGCTCTACCACAATAACGGTATTACCTAAATCTCGTAAAGATTTTAACACCTTTATGAGTCTTTCTGTATCTTTTGGATGCAATCCAATACTTGGCTCATCTAAAATATACATAGATCCTACTAGACTACTTCCAAGAGAGGTAGCAAGGTTGATACGCTGTGATTCTCCACCAGAGAGAGAATTGCTTTTTCTATTGAGTGTAAGATAGCCTAACCCTACATTAAGTAAAAAAGACAGCCTGTTATTAATCTCTACAAGCAAGCGTTTTGCAATAGTGGTATCATGAGTATTGAGTTGTAATGTATTAAAAAAGCCAGCCAACTCACTAAGAGGTAACTCAACTAGGTCTTGAATAGCGGTATTGGCAATTTTAACATGCCCCACTTCTTTTTTTAATCTTGTTCCATTACAGGTGTTACAGATTGTTTTACCTCTGTAACGAGAGAGTAATACTCTGTTTTGAATTTTATAACTTTTACTCTCTAAATAGCTAAAAAAACTATCAAGCCCTTCAAAATGCTCGTTGCCTTTCCAAACTAATTGTTGTTGTGTCTTGGTGAGCTCAAACCAGGGTTTATGTATCGGAAAATCAAATTTGTAGGCACTATTGACCAATTGATCTCTATACCAACCCATACTATCTCCCCGCCAAGGGAAAATGGCATTCTCATAAATAGATAAACTAGTGTTAGGGACTACTAAATCTTTATCTACGCCTACTACATCACCATAACCCTCACATCCAGAGCAAGCTCCAAACGGATTATTAAAACTAAACAGGTGTACATTTGGCTCTGTAAAGGTTATTCCATCTCTCTCAAACCTATTGTTAAATTCTGAAATTTTATTGGTATCAAGGTGTTCAATAAACAAAGTCCCTTTTCCTTCATAGAAAGCCATTTGAATGGCATCTGCCAAGCGGTTGTAAAAATCTTCATCCTCTTTTAAGATAACCCGGTCAATAACTAGTTGAATGCTTTTTGGAGTTAAGTTATCTTTCAGCTCGTCTATACGCAGTACTTTGTTATCTAGTTTTACTCTTGCAAAACCTTGCTGAGCTAGTGCTTTGGTTTTATTGTCTAAGGAGCGTCCTTTTTCAAGTTCAATAGGGGATAACAAAAGTAGTTTGCTTCCCAGGGGAAATTTCTTAATGTAACTTATAACATCAGAAACGGTATCTTTTTTAACCTCCAAATTACTTACAGGAGAATAGGTCTTTCCAATACGGGCAAATAATAATTTTAAATAATCATAAATCTCTGTTGAGGTACCTACAGTAGATCTTGGATTTGTCGAATTTACTTTTTGCTCAATAGCAATGGCAGGAGAGATACCTTTTATACTGTCTACTTTGGGTTTGTTGAGCCTCCCAAGAAACTGTCTTGCATAACTTGATAGGCTTTCTACATACCTTCGTTGCCCTTCAGCGTATAGGGTGTCAAAGGCTAGAGAAGATTTACCACTACCAGAGAGTCCAGTAATTACAACGAGTTTGTTTCGAGGAATCACTACATCTATGTTTTTAAGGTTGTGCAGTTTTGCGCCCTTTATGACAATATTTTCTTTTGGATCTAGTGATTGGGTTTTCAATGTAAAGCCTTGTTAAATGTGGTTTTCACAAAGATAACATAATGCTATTTGTATTACACAAAGCAGAGAATTTTAAGTTATATTTAATAAAAAACGTTAGTATTATTTTGAAATTTCAATTTAATGTACTTATATTTACGCCTTACGCATTAATAATTTAAACTCTCGCTTATAGCATATTATTACTTTTTTTAAATTTTATTACAACAACTATTTGACCCTATTTTTATAGTTGTTCACTTTAAAAAGTACTGATATGAAAAAAAGCAAATCTACAGATGCGGTTTTAGTAACCGCCTACCTACAAGGAGACGAGTCTGCACTTTCTACCCTTATTACAAGACACAAGCAAAGAATCTATAGCTTTATCTATTCAAAGGTTTTTGATAGAGATGTAGCAGAAGATGTTTTTCAAGACACCTTTATCAAAGTCATCAACTCCCTAAAGAGAGGAAAGTATAATGAGGAAGGGAAATTTTTACCTTGGGTGATGCGTATTTCACATAACTTGGTTATAGACCATTTTAGAAAGAATAACCGTATGCCTAAGTTTGAAAACAACACAGATTTTAATATTTTCTCAGTGCTTTCTGACAACTCATTAAATGCAGAAAACTCTATGATTAAAGGGCAAGTTGCCTCAGATGTAAGACGTCTTGTTGAAGAGCTTCCTGATGATCAAAAACAAGTGCTGTTAATGCGTATATACAAAGACATGAGTTTTAAAGAAATAAGCCAGCAAACAGGGGTTAGTATCAATACAGCTCTGGGAAGAATGCGCTATGCACTTATTAATCTTCGTAAAGTGATTGATAAACATAATATTGTATTGACAGATTGATACAATAAATGAAGTTTTGCATCGTTAATTAATAAGATTAACCTTAAAATTAGTTACCGTATGCAGAAAATGTACTCAAGACCTTCACCTTCTGGACAGGTGAACAAAAATATGGTTCCAAAAGATCAAACAGTAACGTTTTTACTTAATTACTCTAAAGCTTTAAGAGTTTTTGATTATCAAAATATAACGTTTGAAACACTTTTAAATTAATATTAAAAAGCCCTAAAACAACTATTTTAGGGCTTTTTTTATTTCTTCTTTTTCTTATAATAATCTGTAAGCACTGTTTTTCTGCCAATTGTTTTGGTAATTATATCCTTTTCTAAATCCCAACCTCTAGCTTGGCAATATTGACGCCCATACCAGATTATTTGAAGGTGTAAATCATTCCAAACAGCTTCTGGGAAAAGTCTTCTTGCATCTTTCTCTGTTTGTGTTACATTTTTACCATTAGTGAAACCCCACCTATACAAAAGTCTATGAATATGGGTGTCTACCGGAAAAGCGGGTACCCCAAAAGCCTGTGATATCACAACACTTGCTGTTTTATGACCCACCGCTGGCAATTCTTCAAGTGCCTGTAAATCATTAGGAACTTTCCCTTGATGTTTATCAATTAGAATATGAGATAAACCATGAATCCCTTTTGCCTTGGTAGGAGAAAGCCCAACAGGTTTTATAATCTCTCGTATTTGATCAATTGAGAGTTTAATCATATCATAGGGATTATCTGCTTCTTTAAATAGTAAAGGTGTTATTTTATTCACCCTTACATCTGTACTTTGAGCAGAGAGTAACACAGCAATTAAAAGCGTATAAGGATCCTTATGATCTAGTGGTATGGGTATCTGTGGATACAACTCTTTTAACGTATTTATAACAAAATCTACCTTCTCTTGTTTAGTCATTTGGTTTAAATTTACAGCGTAAGCATAGCAGTTTTAAAATTGTTTACTAAAGAGGGGATTACTATTTAATACCCATTTTTTTAATATTCAAACAAATTTACAAAATGAATACACTTAAAATAGGAGATAAGGTTCCAAATTTTACTGTTACAGATCAAGACGGAAATACAATAACTATGCAAGACTACCAAGATAAAAAAGTTATTGTATTTTTCTATCCAGCTGCCAGCACTCCAGGGTGTACTGCAGAAGCATGCAATTTAAGAGACCATTACAAAGACCTGCAAGATAAGGGCTTTGAAATAATTGGTGTAAGCGCAGATACAGAGAAAAAACAGTCTAATTTTAGAAATAAATATGATTTTCCCTTTCCACTGCTTGCAGATACAAATAAACAAGTGATAGAAGCCTTTGGTGTTTGGGGATTAAAAAAGTTTATGGGCCGTGAATATGATGGTATTCACCGTAAAACATTTTTGGTTGACAAGGGGGTGGTGACTTACGTTATTGATAAAGTAAAAACCAAAACCCATGCCTTACAAATTCTAGAGATTATATAATTTCTTAGTAGTCGTTATATATAAAACACAAACGGTGCATTGAATGCTTTACAGTACAAAAGCTAGATGCACCATTTTTTTTGAGTTACAAGAGATGTAATTTATTTTTCTGAGCAGTAACTAAATAATTTTTTTTCTTTTATTATTTCGCCAACACCCAGGGGAAGCATCTTTTCCCAGCCCGCAGTGTTGTTTTCAATCATTGCTAATACTTCTCTAGAAAAAATACCCATTACCTCAGGGTTATAGTTCTCAACATCTATTACCTTGCCGTTGTATTTAAAAAACTTGTAAAGCTCTTTCATACGGGGGTGTACCTTTAGATTTTCACTTGTAGTGAAGACCCCTTTTTTATTTTTCATAGGATAGAGATATACCTTTAAATCTTTGAAGAACAATTTACCAAAGGCCTCTAGGATGCCACCACTAAGATGGCGGTAATACTTTTCATCAAAAATATCAATGAGGTTGTTAACTCCCATGGCAAGACCAAGGCGCATTTTTGTATATCTAGAGAAATATTCTACAAGTTTGTAGTATTCTTGAAAATTAGAAATCATCACCGTATGCCCTAAAGAGCAAAGTAATCTTGCGCGGTCCATGAAATCTTCTTCATCAATTTCTCCTTCTGCACGAAGATTTGAAAGTGTAATTTCAAAAATAGTAACAGTTCTGTCCTTGTCTACTTTAGATTCATTGATAAACATTTCATGTGATTTTTCAAACATGTCAATATTTACCTTTGTAACAGGTCTAAAGCTTCCTCTTAATGCCAGTATATTTTTTTTGTATAAAATTCTAGCCGGTAGCACATTATTTCCATCTGGACCAAACATGACGGCATCAGTCATTTCATTTTTAATAAGCTGTAAGCTCATCAAACGGTTATCTACTTTGTCAAATTTTGGCCCCGAGAAATTTATGGTGTCAATCTCAATTTTATCTTTGTCTATATGATCATATAGATAACGCAATAAGTTTTTTGGAGAATCATGTTTATAGTAGGCTCCATATATAAGGTTTACTCCCAAGATCCCTAGGGTATGTTGTTGCAGTAAAGCCTCTGTTTCGTGAAAACGAATGTGTAAAATAATTTCGCTGTATGGTTCATCTGGATTTGTTTGAAACCGAATACCCACCCAACCATGTCCTTTGTATTTTTTTGCAAAATCTATGGTAGCTACAGTATTTGCGTAGGCAAAGTATATCTTGTTTGGATGTTTTTCACGTAAGATTCGCTCCTCAATCAAATTCATTTCATGGGTGAGCATTTTTTTAAGACGATCTTCAGTTACATATCTTCCATCTTCCTCTACACCATAAATGGCATCACTAAAGTCTTTATCATAAGCAGATATAGTCTTGGCTATTGTGCCGGATGCTCCTCCTGCTCTAAAAAAATTACGAACCGTTTCTTGACCTGCGCCAATTTCAGCAAAAGTCCCGTAAATATTTTCATTTAAATTGATCCGTAAGGCTTTATTTTTAATGGAAGGAATAGCCTCAATTTCTTTATCTCCTTTTATAGTCTTTGGCATAACCGTGGTTAATTGTTGTTCAACAAAGGTAGCGATAACCATAGCCAAACAAAAAAAATACTAGTATTTTTGTAGTAATGAAATCTCACTTTAAAGTCACATTTTTAGGTACAGGAACCTCTCAGGGTATTCCTGTAATTGGAAGTAAACACCCTGTGTGTTTAAGTGATGATGTAAAGGACAAAA
>CAJWXC010000070.1 GCA_913048215.1 uncultured Flavobacteriaceae bacterium
TTTATTTCAAGGATTTGTGAGGTTCGAGGCACAAAGACCTCTAAGGTAAAACGTTGTTTATTAGAGTTTTCTCCCTCTCAGGGCAAGACCATCAACCAAAAGCTTACCATAGAGATTTCAAGACACAATTACACACAGGATTATAAAAATTTAGTTCGTGATTTTTATGTTAAAATGTAGGAAACTATAAAAGCGGTATTTATATTTACAAAACAATTAAAAACAAGATTATGAAACCTGATTTATTTGAAGCTCCAGATTATTACAATATTGATGATTTACTAACAGAAGAGCACAAACTAATACGAGATGCTGCCCGAGCATGGGTAAAGCGAGATGTATCTCCCATTATCGAAAAGGCTGCACAAGATGCTGTTTTTCCGGAGTCTATAATTCCTGGACTGGCAGAAATTGGTGCTTTTGGACCTTACATACCAGAAGCCTACGGAGGAGCTGGCTTAGATCAAATATCATATGGCTTAATCATGCAAGAAATTGAGCGTGGTGATAGTGGTGTACGCTCTACAGCATCTGTTCAATCATCACTTGTGATGTATCCTATATGGAAATATGGAAATGAAGAGCAGCGCAATAAATATCTGCCAAAATTGGCCACCGGACAATGGATGGGATCTTTTGGTTTAACTGAGCCAGATCATGGTAGTAACCCAAGTGGTATGATCACCAATTATAAAGATATGGGTGATCATTATCTTTTAAATGGAGCAAAGCTTTGGATTTCAAACTCTCCTTTTTGTGATGTTGCCGTAGTGTGGGCAAAAAATGAACAGGGGCGCATACATGGTCTAATTGTAGAAAGAGACATGGAAGGGTTCTCAACTCCAGAGACCCATAATAAGTGGTCATTAAGGGCTAGTGCAACTGGAGAATTAATATTTCAGGACGTAAAAGTTCCTAAAGAAAACTTACTGCCAAATAAATCTGGATTGGGAGCTCCTTTAGGATGTCTTGATTCTGCCCGTTATGGTATAGCATGGGGTGTCATTGGAGCTGCTATGGATTGCTATGATACCGCTTTACGTTATTCTAAAGAACGAGTACAGTTTGGAAAACCAATTGGAGGATTCCAATTACAACAAAAAAAGCTGGCAGAAATGATTACAGAAATAACCAAAGCACAATTACTATGCCTGCGTCTTGGACAACTAAAAAATGAGGGCAAAGCTACATCTGCACAAATTTCTATGGCCAAACGTAACAATGTAGATATGGCACTAAAAATTGCACGTGATGCCAGACAAATGCTAGGAGGAATGGGTATCACCGGCGAGTACCCAATAATGAGACATATGATGAACCTTGAAAGTGTCGTTACCTATGAGGGAACCCACGATATACATCTTTTAATTACAGGATTAGACATTACAGGTATTAATGCCTTTAAATAAGATTAACTTTACTGTATATAATTTAAAAAGCCACTTGTAAGATAGTGGCTTTTTTTATTGAACTATTTTTTATAAAACTTACTACTCCTGGGGTGCCATTGTTATTTTAAGACCATCCACAGAGGTATCAATAGGTATTTGGCAACTTAGCCTGCTGGTATCTAAAACATGAAAAGCTTCACTAAGCATCGCACTTTCATCATCACTTATGTCTTGCAAGTGATGGTTTGATTCTATGTAGCATTGACATGAGGCGCACATTGCCATACCTCCACAAACACCAAGAGTGCCCTCTGGGGCAAGTTCATAAAGTCGTATTACCTCCATAAGGTTAAGATTCATGTCTGTAGGAGCTTTGACTTGATGGGAAACACCATCTCTATCTGTGATATGAATTAGAACATCTTTGTCTTCCATCTGTATGGTTAATTAATTGCTTTCACAACAGCTTTTGGCGCCTGTTTCTTGGTGCCATCAAAGCCTTCTACACCACCAACAGTGGTATATTTCATTACATGTCTTTTGTTAGGAAAAATACGCTTGTATGCACTTTGACACATTAAAGTAGCCTCGTGAAAACCACACAAAATAAGTTTCAACTTCCCAGGATAGGTATTTACATCACCAATAGCATAAATGCCCGGAATGTTTGTTTGGTAGTCTAGTGTATTATCAACTTTAATTGCGTTTTTCTCAATCTCTAGACCCCAATCTGCGATAGGGCCCAACTTAGGTGCAAGACCAAACAAAGGAATGAAGTGATCACAGGATTTTTCAATCACTACCTCTGCTTGCTTAATTGAAACGCCAGAGAGCTTGTTTTCTCCAATTATACCAACTACCTCTGCGGGTGTGATGAGTTCTATTTTACCTTGGTTTTTTAACTGTTGTACTTTCTCCACAGAATCTAAAGCACCCCGAAACTCATTACGCCTATGCACCAAAGTAACGCTGGAGGCAACATCAGTTAAATAGATACTCCAATCTAGAGCAGAGTCACCACCACCGGCAATAATAACGTCTTTATCTCTATATAATTCTGGATCTCTGATAATATACTCCACCCCTTTATCTTCAAAGTCTGCTATATTTGGGATGGGTGGTTTTCTTGGCTCAAAGCTGCCCAATCCTCCTGCTATAGCTACAATAGGAGCGTGGTGCTTTGTGCCTTTGTTGGTAGTAACTATAAAGCTTCCATCATCCTGGGGTTGTATGCTTTGTGCTCTCTCTCCAAGGGTAAACCCCGGCTGAAAAGGCTCAATCTGCTTCATTAAATTATCAACCAAATCACCCGCTAATATTTCTGGAAAAGCCGGAATATCATAAATGGGTTTTTTTGGATATATTTCACTGCATTGACCTCCTGGCTGAGCAAGAGCATCAATAAGATGGCATTTTAATTTCAACAACCCTGCCTCAAAAACAGTAAAAAGCCCTGTAGGGCCTGCGCCTATTATTAATATGTCTGTCTTTATCATGTAAATTAATTGCTGTTTTGCTAGTAAAACTAACGCTTATAAATATCTAAAGAGAGGTAAAACACCATCCCTATGGTTCTACATTAATTACCTGCATAATTTGTGGAGCATGTTTTTTTATTGTCATTTCAACACCACTTTTTAAAGTCATTTGGTTGACACTACAACCCACGCAAGCTCCCTGTAATTGTACTTTAACTGTGGTGCCATCTTCTATACCTAGAAGTTTAATGTCACCACCATCGCTTTGCAGAAATGGACGAATCTCATCTAATGCAATCTCTACTTTCTCTATTAGTTGTTGTTGTTCCATACTCTTATTTTACAGCGCTACATCCTGCCATTGTGGTTATTTGAATTGCCTGAGTTGCTGGTAATGCTTTGTTTCTTTTTACAGTTTCATGTACTACATTTTTTGTAATATCTATGAAAATCTCTTCAATTGCTGTGCCATCTTGAAGGGCCACAGGGTGACCAGCATCTCCAGCCTCTCTTATACTCTGTATCAAAGGCAGTTCCCCCAGAAAAGGGATATTTGAATCTTCTGCCAAGTGCTTTGCCCCATGTTTACCAAAAATATAGTACTTATGATCAGGTAATTCTGCAGGTGTAAAGTAGGCCATGTTTTCTATAATACCTAAAACAGGTACATCAATGCTCTCTTGTTGGAACATGGCTACTCCTTTTTTGGCATCTGCCAAGGCTACTGCTTGTGGTGTACTCACAACTACAGCTCCTGTAATAGGCAATGATTGCATAATGCTTAGGTGAATATCTCCGGTACCTGGTGGTAAATCTAACAGCATAAAATCAAGTTCTCCCCAAGCAGCGTCAAAAATCAATTGGTTTAAGGCCTTTGAAGCCATAGGGCCTCTCCAAATAACAGCCTGGTCTGGTTTGGTGAAAAATCCTATGGACAAAACCTTTACCCCATAATTCTCAACTGGTTTCATCTTGCTTTTTCCATCCACATTTACAGAAAGAGGCCTTTCGTTGGACACATCAAACATTATAGGAATAGAGGGTCCATAAATATCTGCATCCAATACCCCTACTTTAAATCCCATTTTTGAAAGTGTGATTGCAAGGTTTGCTGTTACTGTAGATTTACCAACACCCCCTTTACCGGAGGCAACAGCTATTATGTTTTTAATGCCTGGTATGGGTTTGCCCTTAATAAGGTTTGGGTTGGATGGTTTTGCAGGAGCCTTCACCGTAATATTCACTTGTACTTTTGCCTTCAAAAAAACCTTTTCTTGTATGGTTTTTATGATATCTGCCTCTGCACGTTTTTTTATGTGCATTGCTGGAGTAGCCATTGTAATATCCACAACAACCTCATCGGCAAATGTCATTACATTAGTAACAGCACCACTGGCTACCATGTTCTCACCCTCTCCAGCTATTGTAATGGTTTCAAGGGCTAAAAGTATATCACTTTTATTAAATTTCATCGTTCCTCTTTTTGGGTATTTAGATAGATTCTAAAGTACAAAGATACTCGAAAAACTAAAGAAAATATAACCCACCGGTTAAATGATTTAATCGTGAATAGCTAGCGTTTTTAAACTAGGTTTTTTAAATGTTTAGATCTCTGGAGGTAGCTCTTTGTGAGGATCCCAAAAATGAGCCTCTAGATTTTGGATTTGAAAATCTACGACTTGAATCCCCTCAGATTCTAACAGTTGCTGCATTAAACTAGTTCCTTGAAAATGATGTTTACCAGTAAGTAGCCCTTTTTTATTTACCACACGGTGTGCTGGGATTTCATGCTTTTTGCTAGCATTCATGGCCCATCCTACCATTCTTGCGCTACCCTTACTACCAAGGTAATTTGCAATGGCGCCGTAGCTGGTAACCTTTGCATAAGGTATTTGAAGTACAACTTTATAAACTCTTTGGAAAAAAGAAAGGGGCTCCATTTTTATAAATCTTTGAAGATTTTGAAAGCGGTTATTAAAGAAATCAAAGCAGTAACAGCGCCAATAATAAAATTCATATTTACCTTTAAGGGTGTGTTTCTAGAGGAGTCTTCCCGTTTAAAAAAATGAATATAAAGCCTCAACATGATAAAAGTACCTAACCCGGAAGCTAAAATAGCCGTTAGTAATTCTGGGGTTTCAAAAGAAAACCACCCAAAGGCAGAAAAAGTAACACTAACATACACCCAAAAAGGCAATGGCAATACATTAAGAGAAGCAATAAACATGCCTCCAAAAAAACGTTTCTTTTTTGATTTTCTTACCAAATTATCAGGAATCGCTCTACGGGTATCTTTAGCAATAAAAAGAAAATAAATTGTGATACAAATAAAAATTCCAAGTGCAACTTGTTCCAGGGAAGCAATAATATCTGGATTTTTTTCAAGATATCTAGCAAACAGTAGTGCGATATAGGTTTGAAGCATTACAGTAACACAAACACCCAAAGAGAAAAGTGTTGCATTTCTTCTGCCCTCTTTCATACTTATTTTTGCAGCAGACATATTAATGAGTCCTGGAGGTATAACTCCAATAAAGGCTGCTGAAAAAGCAATAATAAAGTTGAAAAGTATAGCCATTTGTACTACGTGAAGATACAGTATTTTTTATCAAGAAAACCCAAAACGTATATAGGTGATTTTTTTACCTACTTCAAGATATTGACGTTCATAAAATGTTTGAATACCAACAACCTGATCTGGGGCATGCTCTCCAATACCATACACATCATGGTGGGCAAATTCTATTGGAAGTTTTAAACCCTGTAATAAGCCAAGGGTGTAACCATGCATGTACTCACTATCTGTTTTAAGATGCATGACCCCTTTTGGTTTTAGAATTTTTTTATACTTATTTAAAAAATCCTCATTGGTTAATCTATGTTTGGTACGCTTGTATTTTATTTGTGGATCTGGAAAAGTTATCCAAATTTCGTCTACTTCGTTTTGACCAAAAAGGCCATCAATAAGCTCTATTTGAGTCCTTAAAAAACCTACATTATCTAGACCTTCTTCAAGAGCAGTTTTGGCGCCTCTCCAAAAACGAGCACCTTTAATGTCTACCCCCAAAAAGTTTTTGTTGGGATACATTTTGGCAAGATTGACCGTGTACTCTCCTTTACCACAGCCTAATTCTAAGACAATGGGATTGTCATTTTTAAAAAAATTTTTGTTCCAATTTCCCTTTAAAGACAGCCCGTCAGATTCAGCCTCTGCCCTAGAGGGTTGAACAACGTTAGAAAAAGTATCATTCTCCCTAAAACGTTTCAATTTGTTTTTACTTCCCAAAATTTATTTTTTGGCAAAATTAAGGAAATATACCCCAGTGACAATTATTAATGCTTTTGTTTTCCCTTGTCCTTAAAACAATTAGTGGGTTTAGGTACTGAGCTGCATTGTAAAAGAAAATTCAGAGCCAATACCGTGTTGGCTCTCTACGTAGATGTTTTCTTGATGAGCATCCATAATATGTTTTACTATAGAGAGGCCAAGACCACTGCCACCCTCTTTTCTTGAGCCGCTTTTATCTACCCTATAGAAACGCTCAAAAAGCCGAGGCAGGTGCTCATTTTCAATCCCTTCACCATTATCGGTAACCCTTATAATTACCTTATTTTTTACCAGATGCTCTACACTAATCTCTGTAGTGCCCTCGTTTTTCCCATACTTTATGGAGTTTACAATTAAATTGGAAAGGACTTGTTGTATTCGTTCTTGATCACCATAGACTTTAATACTCTCCTTGTACTGTTTATCAAACACTAGGGAGATGTTTTTTTTACTCGCTTTCATCTCAAGAAGGTCAAACACGTTTTTAACAAGTTTTATAATATTAAATTTTTCTTTTTCAAGGGTTAGCCCTCCAACTTCTAATTGGGTAATCATGTCAAGATCCTTGATGATGTACAATAACCGTTCTACTCCTTTATTGGCTCTTTTTAAATATTTTTTACGCACCGCTTTGTCTTTGTATGCGCCATCAAGGAGAGTTAAAATATAGCCCTGAACAGTAAACAAGGGTGTTTTAAGTTCATGAGATACATTTCCTATAAATTCTTTGCGGTAGTTCTCTCTTACCTTCAAGGTTTCAATTTCAATTTTTTTATTCTCTGCAAAGCGACCCAACTCTTGGGTTAGGGTTTCCATGTCTGTAGAAATACTCTTTTGACTAAAGGAGGTAGCATCTAAAAGAGAGATATCGTCATACATATTTTTAATTCTTTTGTAAATAAACCGCTCTAATCTGTATTGAATAAAGCCAAAACAAACAACAAATACGCTAGCTCCAAAAAAAAGAATATACCATGGGTTAAACACAGAAATTGTGTACAAAAAAATGCCTAATATAAGCATCGATATAATGCTTAGGTAGGCTGTTGTAAGCAGTGCAAACCGATATGTTTTATTTAACTTTTTAAGCATTATTCGACAAACTTATACCCAACTCCTTTTATAGTTTTAAACTTTTGTTCCCCTATTTTTTCTCTTAATTTTCGGATGTGCACATCAATAGTTCTGCCCCCAACTACAACATCATTACCCCAAACACGATCTAAGATATCTTCTCTTTTAAAAACCTTTCCTGGCTTTGAGGCCAATAAAGATAGTAGTTCAAATTCTTTTCTAGGTAAGACCATTTCTTGGGTGCCCACAAAGATTTTATACTCCTCTCTATTGATGGTTAGGTTGCCTAATTTGAGTATTTGTTGGGCTTGTTCTTGCTCTTTAAATCTGCGCAGCAGAGATTTTACTTTGCTGGTGAGCACCTTAGGTTTTATTGGTTTTGTAATGTAGTCATCTGCTCCAGCCTCAAAACCTGCAACTTGTGAATAGTCTTCTCCACGGGCTGTGAGAAATGTAATAACCGTTTCAGATAACTCAGGAATCAATCGCAACTTTTCACAAGCCTCAATACCATCCATTTCTGGCATCATTACATCCAGTATAACTAGTTTAGGCTTGTGTTTTTTTGCTTTTTTAATGGCCTGAACACCATTTAGAGCCGTAACAACATTATACCCCTGTGCTGTTAAATTATATTCTATAATTTCCAAAATATCTAGCTCGTCATCAACTAATAGAATGGTCGTGTCTTTGTTTTTCATTTTGTAAAATTATTTTCCTTACCTATTACTTGTAAAAATATCACTTTTTAAAGATATACACTTATTAGCGTATCAATATTAAGCTATCATTAAATAATTGTGATAATTTTTATAAAAGGGCTTGAAATGAGTATATTTACTCAAATTTTAAAACCCAGTAACAATGAAAAAAATTACCTTATTAGTTGCAATGCTATTTGCAACCCTATCTATTTCACAAACTATAAAGATCGTGGAGATTGATGCAGATCAAACCTCTACAGATGATATGGAGTTTCTTGAGATTCGCACACAATCTTCAAACCAATCTTTAGATGGTTATATTGTTGTTTTTTATAATGGAAGTGATAACGAAAGTTACAGAACCCTAGACCTTACAGGATTCACTTCTGACTCTAATGGATACTTTATTATTGGTAGTGACCTTTTCCCTGGAGCAGATATTATTATGGGACCAGATAATACCATACAAAATGGTGCAGACGCAATTGCGATTTATAGCGCCTCTGCAGCAAATTTCCCTAATGGTACCCCTGTAACAAGCAGTGGTCTTGTAGATGCAGTTGTATATGGAACAAGTGATGATGATGATTTAGAGCTTTTGGCTGGATTAAATCAAACCACTCAATGGGATGAGAATCAAAACGGTTTGAAGGATGTAGAATCTCTTCAATTTGATGCTTCAACAAACAGTTTTTGTGCTGGAACTCCAACCCCAAGAGCAGCAAACATAGACTGTTCTTCTGCGTGTCCAATAAGCCTTTTTGTTGTTAGTGTAACGTGTGATATGGTCACCTCTGGTGTAGACAACTATACAACAACTCTTGGATTTACTGGTGGTGGAACAGCCCCTTACACTTTTTCTGCAACACAAGGAAATGTAAGTGGAGATGATCCATCTTCAGCTGCTGATGGAGAAATTATTATTACGGGTGTTAGTGAAGGAACAGATTTTTCTTATTCATTAACTAGTGAAAATTGTGATATAAGCAATACAATTAACTCTCCTTCTTGTGAGCCAGGATCTACCGTAAACACAATTGCTGAATTAAGAGCTGGAACCATCGGCAATGACTATACATTAAACGGTGAGGCAGTCGTTACTTTTGTGCAAAGCTTTAGAAATCAAAAATTTATTGAGGATAGTACTGCAGCAATTTTAATTGATGACAGTCAGGCAATTATCACATCTGCACTTGTTGCGGGTGATGGTATAACTGGACTCACAGGTACCCTAAATGAATTTGGCGGAATGATGCAATTTAGTCCAACAATGAATGTTTCTGCTTCTTCTACTGGCAATACAATTGCAGCGCAATCTGTGCTTGCCTCAGATTTAAATGCAAATCCAAACGATTATGAGTCTGAGTATGTGCGTATCTACGAATATGCGCTTATTGATGCTGCTACAAACCCAACATGGGTTGTAGGAACAGAATATCAAATGCTTACTCAAAGTGGAAGTTACACCTTCAGAACCTCTTTTTATGATGTAGATTATATAGGTGCAGATGTACCTACAAGTAGCACAACTGTAGTAGCTGGTATAATTACAGAGCGTAACGATGGCGATTACTATATCACTGCTAGAAGTCTTTCTGATTTTGCAAATGACTTAGGAGCTAATGAGAATACCATTCAAGGTTTTGTGATGACACCTAACCCTGCAAATACGTTTATCCAAGTAAAAGGAGCAAGCAATAGCCCAATGTCTTTACAAATTTTTGACATTCTTGGAAAACAAGTACTAAAGGCAGAAAATGCAACCCGTGTAAACATCCAGAGCTTAACTGCTGGAATGTACATTGTAAAAGCAGTTCAAAACG
>CAJWXC010000071.1 GCA_913048215.1 uncultured Flavobacteriaceae bacterium
TTTAAAAAATTGTAAGGTGTCTTTCATAAGACCAATAGCAAAATAAGTTAAACCCCTAGTTGATGTGTAGATAATGGTTAAACTATCTTCTTTTTTGTCAACTACATTAAATGTTGGTAATTCTGCATCTTCATATAGTTTTTTAACCTCTATATGAATGTGATTTTCTATACCAGCAATTAGATCTATTGCATTTGAGTATTTCTCTATAATGTAGGAATGTTTTCCAATTAGATATGGAAATACAAACCTTCCGAAAGACTCCAATAAAATTTGAGGTGCTATGTCTGTCTTCTTTGAGACATAGGTTAAAAGAGTGACGAGTTCGTCAAATTCATAGCTGTTAAATGCAGAATAAACTCCCTCTGAGGCTAAATCACACTCTCCAAGCATTTGATCTACCATCTCTAATCCGTTAGATTTTTCAACAAAATCTAGAAAATTTGTGAATATAAATCCTTTCATAATTTGTTTCTGTAAGAGTTACTCCAATAATTTGCTATTGTAATAAGGTTGTCTTTGTAAGTAGAAAAATCAACGTGTTTTACATAATAACCACTTATACCATGCTTTTTACATGTTTTGTAATCTTCAACATTTGAGCTAGTGGTATGAATAACTATAGGTATTTGTTTTAATGCATCATCCTTTTTTATAAGTTCAAGAAATTCTATACCATTGAGTATTGGCATGTTTATATCAAGTATAATAAAGCAAGGTAGATTTTCCGGGCTTTCTATTTTTGACAATAATTCTATAGCCTGTAATCCATTCTCTGCACTGGTTATAACAGCATCAGGAATGTGCTTTTTGTAAATTTTCTTTATTCCCATGACAACAATTTTATTGTCTTCTACAATCATAATATTTAATGGACTCATACTGTTTTTTATTTTTTAATAAATCTCAAGGTAGACTCCATACTATTAGCTGTGTTTTTTACTACAATAAAATACACTCCAATAGTGTATTTTGAAACAGAGATTACTTCTTTATTTGTGTGAAGGGTTCCTGATTGTAATAGCTGTCCAAGGGTGTTATAAACACGGTATGAAGAAATATCATTTGCATTTTCAGTACTCAGTGTAATTTCACTGTTTGCAGGGTTTGGATACAAAGAAATACTACTTAAAAAAGCATCACTAGTAGATAGTTCTTCTCCAATACTTATTTCTGTTAGTTCAAGATTCTCAAATTCACCTCCATCAATTATAAGATCTCCATTATCTGAGCTTAAGTTATAAAATCCATCTCCGAATTCACAACAAATACCATCTCCGTAAGAATCAAAAATTTCAAACTCATAACAATTATCTGGCGCAACATCAAAGGTTTCTATAAAGATGGTGTTGTCGTCTGATTCGTTATAACTTCCAGAATATAAAACAGCACCTCCAATTTCTCTAAACTCCCAAGAAGTTTCTTCTGCATAATCATCAGTATATAATTCTAAAGTAACCTGCTGTGTTATAAACTCATTACCACTAGCACCAATATCAAAAGATGTTGCTGCGGTATTGTTTTGAGTATTTTGGTCAATTACCCCATTTACAGAAACAAGTACTGCGTTGAAAACGTATGAGCCCTCTATCAAATCAATTGGGTCTAGCGTAAAGGTTTGAGTTTCATTTTGAGTTAAGGTGCCATCAAAATTAATTGTCTGTATATCACCATCATTAATTTGCCATGTCATTTGGGCAACTGTAATATCATTGAATCCATAATTAGTAATACTCACAGTGGGTGTTATTATAGTATCATCACAGGTAGTTTCTGGAACATTTACAGAGATAGCTGCGTCTAGATCTAATACAACTACATTATTGTCAATATAATTTTGAAAGAATAACCAAGCCTGTTCTCCAGCCTCTATGTCCATATTACCTTCGCTACCTGGCCAGTCGTGACCTCCTCCTACAACTTTATAGTACCAAACTTCATTTTGATTAACACCACCTGTATATTTTTCACTCACAATAAAGCTACCATCAGAGGTGTCTGTATTTGGCACCGAGCCCTCTACTAGTGTAGTGCAACCGTTTTTCTCCACAAAATAATCAATGGTATCTGCAATACTAGGGTAGGAGCCCCACCCGTCATTATTGTCTGGATCTCCTGCAAGTGGAGTAACCCCATCTTGTGACCCATGAATTTCAAAAACGGGTATCCCAGGAGCAGCATCACACCCGTCTAAAATATCTTGCAGTATCATACCAGCTACTGGCGCTACAGCTTTAAAAGTATCATATCCTTGGCAGGCAAGCATATAACACATTTCCCCGCCGTTAGACATACCTGTTGCAAAGGTGTAATCTGGGTTTAACCCATTGCTTTGTTGCAGGTATTGTGCCAATTGAGTTAGATAACCAACATCATCAACAGTTTCGTTTGGATGAAATGCATATCCTACATTCCAAAATCTATTTCCTCCAGAGTCTACAGTACCCCTTGGGTAACAAACTGCAAAACCATATTGATCTGCAAAATCATTCATATCAGAGTAATTTCTTATACTATTTGCATCTCCAGTGTAGCCATGCATTACAAACACTAGTGGCATTTGCTGATTTAAGTTTTCAGGCTCGTAATAAATATACTGTCTGGTACCACCATCATGCTCAAAATCTGTATACTGTGCATTTATCTCTAGGGCAAATAATACGCTAAAAATTATTAATGTAATGGAGATGTATTTTTGTTTCATTTTTATGAGTTAGAAGTTATTAATACAATTTACCAAATGAAGCGTGTTTAATTAAGAATATTTAAAAAAACTATTTGCTAGATGAACTCGGTAGCGATTTTTTTTCATGCTTATTATGAATTGCTATTATTGCCAATCCAAAAAGTACTGCAACTACTATTAAAATAGTACTTATAAAACCAGTTACTCCAAAGGACATCCTAATTAGTATGGTAGAGATAACAAAACCAGAGTTTCTTATAATTTTATGAAATTGATCTGTGTAAAAGAAAGATATTAAAAGAAGTACAACATCCACTAAAATTAACACTGTAAAAAATTGATCAAAAAATAAATTATTGATGCTTTCAAATGAGGGGATTGAAGTGCTAGAAATAGAAAGCCCCGTAGACCAGTCTATAAGAGTGTACAATGCCATGGTAAAAAATAAAGGCACAAGTATTACTGCAATCATTTTTTTTCTTTTAATGAACCTTTGAATCACATTGTTTTCTCCAATGGGTTTTACAGTCTTTTGTTTGCCTTGTTTTTGAAATAAAAAGATTAAATAAAATAAAACAAGTGATGCCAATAAATCATAGGTAAATTGTAAATCTCCTTTTATTTCAAACCAATTTGCAGTAAGTTCAAGGTTAGATAAATCTTTAAATAATTTACGAATAATAATTAGGGTTATAATCTCGTATTGCTTTGTTATATAGGTAGTGAATGATTTTGGTAGGTAGTATATCAATAGATATACTTCATATATCAAAATAAACGAGAATGGGGTGTAAACTGCAGATATGGGATTAATAAGTAGTTCTGAGTTTACAGGTTGTGCTAAAAAATCAAACTTAATTAGATAGATAATTGCCAAATGAATAAAAAAACTGAACAATGCCAATTTAAGAATTATCTTTTCTGTTCTTGCTCTAGTTTGCTCAGAAAGAAACAAGTCAAAAATATAAGGGGTAATGCTTGCTTTGGTTTTCATTTAGAGTTTTTTTAAACTAATTATGTAAATAAGTAGTTGCTTTGAACCCCTAATTTAGCAAATAAAAAACTAATGAAAGAAAATAGGTAACCATATCTAACAATTTGTACATTAGAATTTTAATTGCCTAATAGCTGAGTTGGTATTTGTTGATGCTAATTATATCATTAATTGCATCCCATAAATCTATTCTTTTTTCTAGAGACTGCTTTGCTATAGTTAAGGTTTCACTCCATTTTTGGGGATCTTCTTTACATAATTCTGCAATCATTTTTAGAGATAGCGGCCCGTGTTCATCTCCATCTAATTCTACATGGCGCTCCAGATAATATTTTAATTTATTGTAAGATTTATTTTCTGAATCAGCACTTTTTAAGATTTCAATAAACATATCTGGGATCACATCCTCTCTACCAAATGTAAAGGCAGCGGCAACCATGTGTGTTTTTTTACTTTCTATAACTGAAAATGTAAATGCAACAAAATCTTTTACTCTTTTGTCTAAGGTAATTTCTTTGAAGGCATCCTTTAGAGAGTTTCCAGCAGCGATATGATTAATAAATGTGTTGATTTTATCGGTATCTGCTCCCACTTGCAACATCGCCTCTAGATACATTTCATAATGGCTGTTGGCAACTCCAAGTTCGTTAATATCACTCTCTTCTGCATGAACTATTTCATTAATAAACCTTGACAGGGTCGGGTTTTTTGGGGGTGTCCAAGGGGTTTTTACAGTAGTGATTTGTATTTGAAGGCTTTTTAAAAGTGACATAAAATCCCAAACAGCGAACACATGATGCTCCATAAATAACTTAATATCCTCTATGGTTTTTAAATTCTCATAAAGTCTGTGTGTTTTAAGTTGTTCTCTTAATCCAGAAATCTCTTGTTCTATATGTTGTATAGTATTCATTGTAATAATTAACTCACCAATTAATATTGCAAAGATAAAAAAGATACATAGGAAAACATATCCTTAACATATGTTTGTGTGAAATTTTAACATCACCATAGTTGGGTTTGCCCCTTATGTGAATTTACTTATGATGGTGCCTAACAAAAGTGTTCTAAAGCAGCTTAGATTGATCTGTTTTTTCAAAATACTTTTTTAAAGTAAGCAGAGAAATAAGCGCTTCTGTTTTTTGGTCTTTAAACTGCTGCACATATGTATTTGCATTTGCTATGATTTGGTGTGCTTTGTCTTGATTTTCTATAAAGTAGGTGAGCCTTTGCTCAAGGTCAGAATAATCATCTTTTATTTTAATATAATGAACATCAGCCACCAGTGTTCCTTCCATAAACCATGTTTCAAATTTTGGCTTAGGCATCACCGCTATAGACTGAGAGGACATGACCCATTTTAAGTTGCTAGCTACATCATTACCTTCTAAACATAAAATAAACTTATAGGCTAGTTGCTGGTCTATGGTTAGTCTGGGCACTTTCCATAGAGGACTCAACTCATTTGTATTAACCCTACCAATGTTACACAATGGGTGATTGTAGTATTGTTCCATGAATTTAATTCTGTGTGGTTGTGTTTTATGAACCTTACCTCTGCTAACAAGCATGTTTTTTTTCTCTAGAAATGTTCTTTGTTCTTTTTTAATAAACATAAAGTGCCTCAATTTGTTCCATTTCAGTAGCACCGAATTTGCATTGTTGTCTACAATGGGCCTACTTTTTACAAAAGTTGGTTGCTCAGGGACTTTTACAATATCACCAAAGAGAAACAAGCCTTTAAGTTTTTGGTTAAAATACCTACTGTATTGATACAAGTCAAAGAAATATACTTTAGACCCAGGGATTTTTTTAATGTCTGATAATTGTATTGGATCTTTTAATAAAACAGTATTGGATAGCTTGTTGTAATAATTAACTCTTTTTTGGATACCACCTATATGCTCTTTGTTATGAAATTTTTGCGCCCTCTTTTTTTGATAATATACATTGGGGATCAGTATCCTTATATAATTAATCAAATAATAGATAGGCTTATTGTTTTTGTGTTTGTAGCTTATTCTTTTTAATTCCATTACAGTGTATTTATTGGGCAAGTTTTATAAAACAATCTGCGGGTTGTTGCTTTATAAAGTCTGTCAATGTTTGTAAAGCTTTGTAATGGTTGAAAAAATTAGGATCTGGCTTTGTATAGTTAAAATGTGAGTGTCTCCAGAAAGTCATTGCAGAACCTGCATAGACTGTAAAGGCTTGCAGGGCATTTATTTCAATATCTAGTAGTTTACGTTCTCTTTGGTATGCTTTTAAAAGTGCGCTCACTTTTTCAAAATTAATAGTAATACCCTCTGCGCATATGCCTATAATAGTCATGCCAATATCATACACACTATAGTAATTTACGGCCTCTTCAAAATCAAAAATAACAACACTATTGTGCAATTGATTTACTACCACATTATTGCTAAAAACATCAGCATGAATGAGTCCTTGTGGAAGTTTTGGATTAATATATGGTTGTATATACTCAAGGTTTTGCGAAAGCCATGCATCAAACGAAGAGTTTGGGGCATATTTTTTTATGTTTTTAAATTCCTGCTTTCCAAAATTGGCATAATTTTGAAGGTATTTTGGTGCTTCTACTTTATGTAGCCTCCCAAGCTCAGACCCTACCAATGCAATTACATCTATAGGTAGGGTATCTAGTATAATGCCCTTGACAAAGCTTTTTACCATCACGGGTTTTCCCTGCCAAAGAGTAAGTAGTTTATTGTCTAGGGTTCTAATAATTTTTGAGGTTTTAAAATTGTTTTGTGCTAGATGTTCCAGAAGCAGACCTAGTTCTGTTGCGTTTTTTACAGTCTTTAACTCACAAACTGTAACCACAAGTTTTTTACCTTCTGTCTGTACTTTATAGTTTGTATTCTCTGAACCCCCGCTTAAAACTTTTAAGGAGTGTATTTGCTTAACCCCATAGGGTGTTAAAATAGTCTCAATATCTTCTTTTGATAGTGTTGTGTAGGGTGCCAATGGCTTATATTTTAATGGATGCGTTGATATGCTAGAAATTATTTTTGTGTGTGTTACTATTATTGTAAAACCTCAGAGAGCACCTCATAATAACGTTGGGCTATAAACATGGCTCCTTTTGTGTTGTAATGAACATCATCTGCAAGTAAAGCATCTGTAAAACCTGTGTACATGTCTACTGCAATAACCCGAGAGGTTTCAGTAGATTTTTGTTCAACAATTGTTAGCACCTCATTTTGTAGCTCGTTGAAATAGTATATTAGCTCCTGTGTCATGATATCAGAACGTCCAGGGGCCATTTGCTCTATAATTACTATTACATAAGGATTCACCTCTTGAAGTATATCTATAATCTCATTTATATTGCTTACGGCTTCATCATAAGGGAGATTTTGTAATGCATCATTGCCTCCAGGAGAGCTAAAGAGTACAACATCTGGGATATCTACCGCACTAAGATCACTCTCCAATTGTTCTAAAATATCTCCAGAGCTCCAGCCGCTTCTTCCTTGATGATCTGGATCAAAGGCTATACTTTCAATCTCTGGATAGGCTCCAGGATCTCTTTGAGTACCAATAAAATCTACACTCCAGTCATTTTCAATTAGCTGTTTCCAGGTTTCAAACCTAAAACTTTCATATTGTGGTCTATTACCCTCCACTCTAGAGGCCCCAAGGGTCATTATAGTATTTACCTGAGTATTAGTATTGGTGTTTGCTTGATCACTAGATTCATCACTACAGGACAATAAACCAAAAAATACAAGCCAGGTAAATATCCATGTTTTAGTTATTTTCATTGGGTATTGTTGTTTAGAAATTTTGCAAGTAAGCCATGAAAATGATGTACTCCTTTTTCTCTGGTTGGAGAAAAACGACCTGATGTGTAAAATTTAGACTGCAATCCTTGATGTACTCCTTCTACAACAAACTCATCTTCACGCTCTACCTTATCAAGTAACGCTCCAGCTCCTTGATTTATTTTACTCTCATCATAGACATAGGTTATAAATGATACTTTGGTTTTGTGCAAAGAAATGGGTTTTACAATATTTATAGAAAGTCCCCAAGGATAAAAGTTAAACATCATGTTAGGAAACACCCAATAGTAATAAGCGGCAACGTTTTTGCCATAATCTGGATGGCCTTCTGGCAAATCAAAAACCTCTTCACCTGCTTCACTGTAACCTATTTGCAGATTAAAATACTCGTAAATTTCTGTAGTGTAAGATCCGTAATCTAGTGTTTTATTTAAATCTTCATGTACAAAAGGGATATGAAATCCCTCCAAGTAATTATCACAATATAGTGCCCAATGGCAATTAATGATATAATCCTTGCCAGCTGTAGTGTCTAGTTTGAACTCATGCAATGGTAAAAACCCAACACGTTGATTGATCTGGTTTATAACCTGTGTAAAATCAAAAGAAGGATCCAAACCAACAAATAAATGAGGGCCCCAATTATGTAGGTTAAATGGGTGTAGACCCTCACATGGTCTAGGGAAATCTTTAGCCTGCTCAAACTCAGGCATACTTTTAAAACTGCCATCAAGATCAAAACGTCTTCCATGATACATGCAGGCTAATTGTTTCATTTTTCCTGGATGATGGGCCACTATATTACCTCTATGGGTACAAACATTACTAATACACTTTATGTTATTTTCTTTATCTCGCACTAGCATCATAGGCTCAGACAAAAAACGATCTAAAAATGTAAACGGATATACAGATTCAGACAGTGGTATGGTGTTATTTGCATCACCAACCCATTGCCATGTTTTTTCAAAGACACGCTCTTTAAGGGCATCAAACACTTCTTGACTTCTGTAAAAAGTTGCAGGAAGAGTTTGGGCACTTGTAATATCTGGATTAACATAGAATTTTTCCATAACACAGTGATTAGATTGTTTTTTTAATTTTAATATAGAAAGGTACACCAATTAACAATAATACAACACCCCAACTAATGGTTTGTATTCCACACCCTATTATTACCCATACACAAAATAAAATAGTAGTGTATGACAACAGTTTTTTACCTAGCGACACCCTTCCTTGTTTATTACGCTCTAAAATAAGAAAACTAATGGTCGATAACAAGTAGGGGGTTAGTACAGATAGCGTTGAAAGTTTCATCATAAAGGTAAAAGCCTCAATGAGCCCTTTTGTATAATTGAGTCCCATTAAAACAGAAGCTAAAATACTTGACAATATTATTCCTGAAATTGGAGCACCATGTGTATTTGTTTTTCGGAAAATTTTTGGAAATAAGGAATCCCTAGCGGCAGCCATTGGTATTTGTCCTTGAATAAGTATCCATCCGTTTAGAGCCCCAAGAGTCGCAAAAACAGCACCTGCTGCAACAATATATTTTGCTGACTCTCCCCAAAACAAACCTGCAGCATCTGCAAATGGCGCTTTAGATTGGGATAGAACCTCTGGAGGTATAATACCCATAATAGCAATAGAACTAATAAGGTACACTACAATGGTTAATAGTGTGCCAGCCATAGTAGCCTTTTTTATAGTCTTATCTGCATTTTCAATATGTTTACCCGCTATACTAGCACTTTCCATTCCTAAAAAGGCAAATAAAGTCAAGGTGGTGGTAATAGTAATGGCAGAAAAATTAGATGATCCACTTATGTTTATTGGAAAAAAATGATCTGCATTGATGTATAAAATACCAATGAATCCAACTAAAACAATAGGCACAATCTTTAATATAGTAGTTAATATTTGCACCAGGGCTATTGTTTGTAATGCTTTAGAATTTATCCAAGTAAAAAACCAAATTACACCCAAACCGGTGCTTATGGCA
>CAJWXC010000072.1 GCA_913048215.1 uncultured Flavobacteriaceae bacterium
AATTAACAAACCAATAAAAGGCATATACACCATCCAAGTGGTAGCTCCAAGGCCATCACTAAATAAGATACTAATCTCCAAGTTAGTTCCAGTGAGTGAACGGCTAAGTAATTGCATCATAACAATTGCTGGAACCACACCGCTTGTAACAACATCTGCAAGGCTATCTAACTGCAATCCTACTTGGCTTTGAGCTTGTAACAATCTTGCTGCAAAGCCATCAAAGAAATCTAAAAAAATCCCTGCAAAAGCAAAAAAACAAGCCGACACTAAATCTCCCGAAACGGCAAAAATAATAGCCACACAGCCGCACAACAAATTTAATGAAGTAATGATATTTGGTATTTGTTTAATCATCTACACAACGTATTAAGGTACTTTTAAAGCAACACACAAATCACATTGAGATTTGTTTTTGATATTTTTTTATATCATTTGGTACCTTACTAATAAAGACACCCAAAGAAAATTTTAATACTCCTAAAAATAGTTTCTTGAATGAAAATTTACATGGTACTTTTGTAAAAATAGTAAACTATTTTGCTCTAGCGCACTATAGGTACAATATGTTACTAAAATACGAGTTAATTAAGGTAAAGAAAAAAGCATTGTTGCATAAAAAAAATACATTAAAAAAAGCATTGTTTTTTGGGACACTATTGCTCTCAACAATAGTCTGTGCCCAAACAGCTGTTAAATACTCTAATGAGTTTTTAAACATTGGTGTAGATGCTAGCTCTTTTGGAATGGCAAACGCCGTGGTGGCATCTACAAATAATGTAAATGCTAGTTATTGGAATCCAGCAGGTTTGGTTAGTCTTGAAAACAGTGAATTGGCTCTCATGCATGCTTCTTATTTTGCCAATATTGCCAATTATGATTATGCCGGTTTTGCGATGCCTCTTGACAATCAAAGTGCTGTGGCTATATCGATGATTCGCTTTGGTGTAGATGATATTTTAAACACCACCCAGCTTATAGATAGCCAAGGACAAATTAATTATGACCGCATTAGTCTTTTCTCTACTGCAGACTATGGCTTTACCGTAAGTTATGCTAGAAGGTTACCCCTAGACGGTCTTAATATTGGGGTAAACGCAAAGGTAATAAGACGTATTATTGGAGATTTTGCCTCCTCTTGGGGTTTTGGACTAGATGCTGGCATACAGTTCAATAGAAAAAAATGGCAGTTTGGAGTGATGGCTAGAGACATCACTACTAGCTTTAATACCTGGTCTATCAATGAGGAAAAATTCTCTGAAATTCAAGGAGCGATAGCTGGTCAGAATCAAGAATTACCAGAAACCACTGAAATTACGCTCCCTAAATTACAGGTTGGTGTAGCACGTAAATTTACTTACCATAGTGATTATACTTTTTTAACTGAAATAGATCTTAACATGCGTTTTACTCAAACCAATGACCTGATCTCAACATCTGCTGTAAGTATTACTCCTTCCCTTGGTTTTGAGTTTGGATATATAGACATGATTTATCTACGAGGTGGAGTTGGTAATTTCCAAACCATACAACAACTAGAGGGTGATCAAAGCACAGGTTTTCAACCAAACATTGGAGTTGGCTTTTCTTACCAAGGCATACAAATTGATTATGCACTAACAGATATTGGTGATCAAAGCGCAGCTTTATACAGTAATGTATTTTCAATAAAATTAGATTTAAGTATCTTTAAAGATTAATTTTTTTGAAACTCAACTTGCGCGTGCATAAACCCTTTCTTACTTTCATTTTCTTACTGAGTTGCTTTGTAACGCTGTCGCAAATAAACACCCTTGGAAAAGATGCAGAAATAAGCATCATCACCATTGGTCCTGGAGAACAGTTATATGATTCTTTTGGGCACAATGCCATTAGAATTTCTGACCCAAGTAACGGCAAAGATCTAGCATTTAATTATGGAACTTTTGACTTCAATACACCAAATTTCTATGTCAAATTTGGCCAAGGAAAACTTCCTTATGCGTTGTCTGTAAGTACCTATGATAATTTTTTAAGAAATTATATTGCTGAAAAACGATGGGTAAAGGAGCAAAAACTTGACATTACCTATGGAGAGAAAATAACCATATACACGTTTTTATTAAACAATGCACAACCTAGTAATAGAGAGTACCGGTATGATTTTTTCTTTGATAACTGCGCAACCAAAATACGTGATGTATTGACAGTAAACTTGGGTAGTAAACTCTCCTATAAACCAGAGCAATACGCTCCTTCTTTGTATAGTTTTAGAGAACTTATTCAACAAAGACTGTACTGGAACTCTTGGGGTAGTCTTGGTATTGATATCGCACTAGGCGCTGTAATAGACAGAACAGCCACCCCTTGGGAACATCAATTTTTACCACACTATGTGTTTGAAAGTTTAAAATCTGCAACCATTACCAGAAACAATAAGACAACAGCTTTAATAGATGAGCAGACCACTGTTAATGATCCTGCTTCTAGAGATAGAAATGCATCTTTTTTACTGAGTCCATTTTTTGTTTTTTTAATACTAGGAATAGGAATTGTATATATAACGGTGCGTGACAATACAAAGCAAAAGCGCAGCAGATGGTTGGACATGGTACTATTTTTTATAAGTGGCGTTGTAGGAGTGTTACTTTTGGTGTTATGGCTAGCTACAGATCATACCGCAACCATTAACAACTACAACATCCTTTGGGCATTTCCTGTGAATCTTATGTTCTTTACCCTATTGAGTAAAAAATCTCCCAAAAAATGGCTAGGCAGGTATCTGTCTTTTTTAATTATTCTTTTAACACTACTTGTTATACACTGGATTACAGGAGTTCAAGTATTTGCTCCTGCCATACTACCTCTTGTAATAGCACTTTTTATTAGATATGTGTTTGTGGTTAGACACTTAAAAAAAGAAACACTAGATACCTTATAATGATTTACAAAAGGCTTGTAAATAATTGTAGTATTTGCTCATAATTATAAAGTATATCCTGATATAAATGTATAAAAACACCTTAATTTGCATAAAAATTAAACTGTGAATTACCTCTCTGTTGAACATATTGCAAAATCTTATGGTGAACGTATCTTATTTGAAGATATCTCCTTTGGTATCAATGAGGGACAAAAAATTGGTTTTGTAGCCAAAAACGGAACAGGTAAAACTTCCCTTTTAAACATTCTCTCTGGTGTAGACACTCCAGATAAAGGTGCTGTGGTATACAGAAAAAATCTAAACGTTGCTTTTCTCTCTCAAGAACCAAACCTAGACCTAAATCTTACCATAGAACAGACTATTTTAGCAAGTGAAAACCCAATTTTGGAGGTTATTCAATCCTACGAAAAAGCAATTCTCCACCCAGAGCAAACAGAAAATTACCAAGCCGCTTTTGATGCTATGGACGCCAATGATGCTTGGGATTTTGAAACTAGATACACCCAAATATTATTTAAATTAAAGTTAGAAAATCTCAACAAAAAAGTTGGTGATTTAAGTGGAGGACAAAAAAAGAGACTTGCTTTGGCGAGTGCCCTTCTCACAAAACCAGATCTGCTGGTTATGGATGAGCCAACAAACCACCTAGATCTTGAGATGATTGAATGGCTTGAGGCCTTATTTGCTAAAGAAAACTTCACCCTATTTATGGTAACCCATGATAGGTATTTTTTGGAACGTGTTTGTAATGAAATTGTAGAATTAGACCAAGGAAATCTATACAGTTATAAAGGAAATTACAGCTATTATCTTGAGAAAAGAGACGCAAGAATACAAGCAGAAACCACAGAAACAGGCAAGGCAAAACAACTGTACAAAAAAGAATTGGATTGGATGCGTCGTCAACCAAAGGCAAGAACCACAAAAAGTAAATCTAGGATTGATGACTTTAGTGAAATTAAAAAAAAGGCCCATAAAAGACGTAGTGATCATCAGGTAGAGTTGGAACTTAATATGGAGAGACTTGGCACCAAAGTAGTTGAGATTCACAAAATATCAAAAACCTATGATGACAATACGCTTTTTAGAGGGTTCGAGTATAATTTCCTTAGAGCAGAACGCATTGGTATTATAGGTAAAAATGGTACAGGAAAATCTACTTTTCTTAACATACTTACAGGGGCAACACAACCAGATACTGGCAAAGTGGTTATTGGAGATACTGTTAAATTTGGATATTATACCCAAAGAGGAATCAATATCAAAGAAGGGCAAAAAGTAATTGATGTAATTAGAGAATTTGGAGACTATATCCCCTTAAAGAAAGGGCGTCAAATTAGCGCGCAAGGTTTGCTGGAACGTTTTTTATTTGATAGAAAAAAACAATATGATTTTGTAAATAAACTAAGTGGGGGCGAGAGAAAAAGATTGTACTTGTGTACTGTGCTTATTCAAAATCCCAATTTTCTTATTTTGGATGAACCCACCAACGATTTAGATATTGTAACGCTTAACGTGCTAGAGAGTTTTTTACTAGACTTTCCAGGATGTCTTATTGTGGTGAGTCACGATCGTTATTTTATGGACAAAATTGTAGATCACCTTTTTGTCTTTCAGGGAGGTGGAGAGATTCTAGATTTTCCAGGAAATTATAGTGATTATAGAACGTATGAGGATAGTAAAATTTCAGAAAAAAGAGATACAGAATCTCCAAAAACAGAAAAGAAAAACTGGAAAACAACCACTACAAATACAAAGCTAGGCTATCAAGAACAAAAAGAATATAACAGACTAGAGAAAGACATCGCCAAGCTGGAAAGAGAACGAGAATCTTTACAACAAAAATTTAGTACAGAAAATTGGGATAACGAGCAAATTAATAAACAATCTATAGTATTACAGGGGATCATTGACCGTTTGTCTGAAAAAGAAATGCGCTGGTTCGAACTCTCTGAAAAAATGGAACAATAAATCCTCATCGGTCTTGCTGTACACTTTAAAATCATACCTGAAATTCTTACTTACATCAACCAATGAGCACGGGGTGCACTCGCCTTTTGTTTTCGCACTACTCACAAAGTGCATCTACAAAAAAGAAAACATTGACAAAAAATTAAAGACGCTGTTAACCCACCAGCACCCAAAAGAAAAACAAGGCATCAGGTCTAAAAAAAAACAACTAATACTTTACAAAATAGCTTCTTATTTTAAATCCAGTGAGATTTTTGTGCTAGGAAAATCAAAAAACACTAAGGAGCTGATCTCCTTGGCAAGACCAAATAGCTGTGTTACTGTTGCAGAGGATTTTGAGATGCAATTCTGTGAGAAAGAGTTTGATTTGGTAGTTATAGATACCACAAATGGTATCTATAATACTGTAGCTTTTTTTGAAAAAATACTTAAAAATGCACACAAAAATTGTGTTTTTATTTTTGAAGGCATCTATACCACTAGTGCACAAACAAGGGCATGGCAAGACATTATCTCTTCTACTGAGGTGTCAGTATCCATAGACGGGTTTAACCTAGGGCTTGTGTTTTTAAAAAAAGGTCAAGAGAAACAACATTTTACTCTAAGGCTGTAACATTGTTGAGCCCCCTGCGACTTACAGGTGTAATAAATAGTGAGAAAAATGGTTGTTGTTTAAAAAAAACATGGCCACTTACAATGCCGGTAATTATTAAAAATTCAGCTATATTTATAGCATAAGTAACAATATATATGAGCTTAGTAATAGACATCAAAGCAATTCGAAGAGATTTCCCTTTAGGTCAAGAAATTGTTAAAGTATTAAAAGGTATTGATCTTCAAATTAAAAAAGGTGAGTATGTTGCCCTAATGGGCCCCTCGGGCTCTGGAAAATCTACCTTAATGAATTTACTCGGATGCCTAGATACACCCACTGCAGGGTCTTACCTTCTCAGTGGTCAAGACGTGAGTAACATGAGTGATGACGAGCTGGCAGAAATTAGAAATAAAGAAATAGGCTTTGTATTTCAAACCTTTAATTTATTACCCAGAACCACCGCTCTTGATAATGTAGCACTGCCTATGGTGTATGCAGGAGCCTCAAAAACGCAGAGAACAAAACGTGCCCAAGAAGTGTTAACAGATGTTGGCCTGGCAGATAGGATGGACCACAGACCCAATCAACTCTCTGGAGGACAAAGACAAAGGGTTGCTGTAGGTAGAGCCCTGGTAAACAAACCTTCTATAATTTTGGCAGATGAGCCTACAGGAAATTTAGATTCAAAAACGTCACTGGAGATCATGGCCCTCTTTGATGCCATTCATGCACAAGGAAACACCGTTATACTTGTAACCCATGAAGAAGAGGTAGCCCAACATGCACACAGGGTAATTAGACTTCGTGATGGCCTTGTAGAAAGTGATATTAAGATTAAATAATTACCATTAGAAAAGAGCAGTCTAGCCCAATACAGCCAGACTAATAAACACACAATACCCCACTAATAAAACAAGGCCTTTAATACGTCCAATTTCAAACTTATTTGGTAAAAATGCCAAGGGTATTAAAACACCTGCAAAACCTAACATCCACCATAGATCATTGGTAAAAAGTTCTTGACTCTTTACAGCAATAGGTTGTATGATTGCTGTAATACCTAAAACAGACGCAATATTAAAAATATTAGAGCCAATTAGATTTCCTAGTGACAAGGCTTTCTCCTTTTTTAGAGCTGCAATTACAGAAGCTGCTAGCTCTGGAACGCTCGTCCCTACAGCAATCATGGTGATAGATATCACTCGCTCACTCACTCCCAAAGTGGATGCTAAAGCTACAGCACCCGAAACCAGCCATTTACTACCAAGATAAAGGGTAACTGCACCGATAAATAACCAAATAACAATTTTAAAATTAGAAACTACCGCTAACTTATTATCAAACTGTTGGGAGGCATCATTTACACCACGGCTATTTGCTCTACTAATTAACAGCACTAAGTAAATTATTAATATTGTAACCAAAGCAACACCTTCAAGGCTAGAAATTTCATTACCACTTTGCATAATAAAATACAAACCAACAGAGAGTAACATCATCACTGGCCAGTTAAATTTGTAAAAATATTTGTCTATGGAAAGAGGGGTGATAATTGCAGTAACACCAAGCACTAGGCCAATGTTCGCTATATTAGACCCTATTACATTTCCTAAAGAAATATCACTAAAGCCATCTATAGCAGCTTGAACACTCACCAATAATTCTGGAGCAGAAGTGGCAAAAGAGACCACGGTTAACCCAATGATCATCTTTGAGAGTTTTAGTTTTAAAGAGAGTCCAACGGCTGCTCTAACCAAAAAATCTCCACCAACAACCAATAACCCAAGGCCAAGAAAAATTAACAATATGCTCATATGATTTTTATCTTCTGCGAAGATAAATAAATGGGGTTTATTTATCTTAAAAAACACAAACAACTACAACAGCACCCTAGTTTATGCTACAATAGCTTTACGAGTTAGCTAAAGATGTATAAACACGTCACTCAAAGTAGTAAAAAGGGATATCTAGGCTTTTATTTTGTATGTTTACACCGTGAAAAAAATACTTTTTAAAACTCTAGCCAAAATAAATAAAGCTACCCTACCTAGCTTTACAAAGAGAAGACTTGATCTGGCAAAAGCCTCAAAAATGCAACTAGCTCTTTTTGGGTACAGATTATGGGTTACAAAAAATGCCCTAGATTAATAATTAAGTACAGATGTAACAGGGTATTGATTTATTTTTTGTGCTCCTTGCAAAAAATCTAACACAATTAAAAAATTACACTGTACAATTACTCCACCTAGATTTTCTACTAAATCACAAACAGCTTTTGCAGTACCGCCGGTGGCTAGTATATCATCATGAATTAAAACACGATCTCCAACACCTATGGCATCTGTATGGATCTGCAAGGTGTCTGTACCATATTCTAAATCATAGGTTTGAGAGAGTGTCGTAGAAGGCAACTTCCCTGGTTTACGCACAGGTACAAATCCTGCATTTAATGACTGTGCTAGGGTATTTCCGAAGAAAAAACCACGAGCCTCAATACCCACTACTTTATCAATCTTTTGATCTCCAACAAGCTCTAACAGCTGCTCAAGACAAGCCTTAGAGGCCTTGGGATTAGACAAAAGTGGTGTTATGTCTTTAAACACAATTCCCGGTTTGGGAAAGTCTTTAATATCTCGAATGTAATTCTCTAGTTGTATTTTCATAGCACTGAGTAAAACCAATAAAGGCTTACCAAAGTAAGCCGAAATATAAAAATTGTAAAGTAAAACTGTTACTTAAAACTCTCGCTAACCATAGCTATAATAGCCAAAATTAAACATATTGCTGCAGTTCCAATTACAAGTCCACCTACTCCCATAGTATACTATTTAGTGTATTAATTTATAACAAAAATAATTGATTCTTAGCAACTCTCAACAACTTGAGCTTGTTTTATTTTAAAACAAATTTCAAAAACAAAAAAGAAAACTTATGTAATTGAAAAACAATAGCGTTGGGAAACATCTTACAATAAAATTAAATTTACATACTTTTACCACCCTAGTTACTTAAGTAATAAAAAAATGGAACTACTAGAAATTTTTGGTTATCTAAGCGCTTTATTAATTGGGTTCACTCTTGGGCTTATTGGAGGAGGTGGATCCATACTTGCTGTCCCGGTGTTAGCGTATTTATTTACCATAAATGAAAAAGCAGCTACGGCTTATTCTTTATTTATTGTTGGAGCTAGTGCGCTATTTGGAGCAGTAAAACAGTACCTAAAAGGATATGTAGATTTAAAAACAGCCGTTGTTTTTGGAATACCAGCAATGTTAGGAGTCACCCTTGTAAGGCATTATGTAGTCCCTAACTTGCCGGATATTTTATTTGTTATTCAAGATTTTGAGTTTACAAGAAGAATGGGAATGTTTGGTCTTTTTGCCCTACTTATGATTCCTGCAGCTTTTTCAATGCTTAAAAAACAATCTAAAAAACAAAACAGAAAAAATGAGGCTGTAGCCTATAACTATCCCCTAGTTTTAATAGAGGGTTTAATAGTTGGAGGGGTTACTGGGTTAATTGGAGCAGGTGGTGGATTTCTAATCATACCAGCACTTGTAATTTTGGCCAATATTGAGATGAAGGTTGCCAT
>CAJWXC010000073.1 GCA_913048215.1 uncultured Flavobacteriaceae bacterium
TGCAGCATCATCTGTGTCAAGTTCCTGCAGCTCTGCAGCAATTTCTTTTGGAGAAAGACGCTCAAGAATTTTTTCTCTTACATCATCATCTAGCTCCATTAGGGCCTCAGATGTTAAATCACTCTCTAATTGTTTTACTAGGTATATAGCCTGATCACTATTGAGTTCTTCGATGAGTTCTGCGATGTCTGCAAAGTGAATATCTTGCAAAAGTTCGCGCAAGGCATTGCCGTCTTTTTTGGCAATGAGTTGTGTTATTTGCGCTATAAAATCACTGGTGAGTTGAAATTGCATCGGCTTCTAATTTTTGTGTTAGTGCAATAAATTGCGCTACTGATAGCTGCTCGGGTCTTTGTCCAAAGATAGCATCTTCTTTTATTTTATCTGAAAGATTAAAAGATTTTAAACTATTTCTTAGGGTTTTACGTCTTTGCTGGAAGGCCGTTTTAACAACTTTATACAGCATAGCTTCACTACAATCAATGTCTAAGGAGGCTTTTCTAAGTAACCTGAGCACGCCACTCTCTACCTTGGGCGGTGGGTTAAATACCGTTGGGGGAACCGTAAAAAGGTACTCTGCGTCATAAAACACCTGGGTTAGTACAGAGAGGATGCCGTAAGTTTTACTGCCTTCTTTGGCGCAAATACGCTGTGCTACTTCTTTTTGAAACATTCCACTAAATTCTGGCACCTGCTGCTTTATCTCAAGCATTTTAAAGACAATTTGGGTAGATATATTGTAAGGGAAGTTGCCAGTAATACCAAACTGCTGGTCTCCAAAATAATCTTGTAGGTCCTCTTTTAAGAAATCTGCCTCTAAAATCTGTAGGTTTTCATTTGTGTAATGAGTACTTAAATACTCTACAGATTCGCTATCCAAGTCCATGGCTACTAGATTGATGTCTTTTTTTAGTAAATATTTGGTCATCACTCCGGTACCTGGGCCAATTTCTAGTACATTTTTATACCCCTCAAGGCTCAAGGTTTGAGAAATATCATGGGCAATTTTCTCGTCTGTCAAGAAGTGTTGCCCCAGATATTTTTTAGCACGTACCCCATCGTTTTGCGGATTAAATTCTCGCTTAGGAACCGCGCTGTGTTTGTTGTATTTTTTCTTTTTTGCCATGGTTAGCTTATTGCTCAGATATCACCTCTAATTCTGTTCTAAAGGCTACAAATTTACCCTCAAATTGTTTGCTCTGCGCCCTGAGTGTTGGAGCATCTTGTGTGTAATACCTCTGCAGGGTTTGTTTGCTGTCTGTGGTGTATTGTACAGAGTAGGTGATGCCGCCCATTTGTTCTTCTACCATTACTTTGGTCATTAGTGCTTTGCTAAATTTTTGAGTAGCTAGCATGGCTGGGATGTGGCTGTTTTTCATCCAATCTAACCACTTTTGGTGTATGTCGTTTTCTACGTTAATGGTGACGTTATAAATATACATAGGGTTCAAGGTTATTATTTTTATCTTCCTCTGAGGATTCTATACTTCTTTCTAGATTGGGTAAAGTAGATGCTATCAGCAAAGTCAAAAATAATTTGTTCGTAATACTCTTTTGCTTTTTGCAGATCTTGTAATTGGTTCTCATATAAATTTGCGAGGTTAAAATACGCATCATCTGCTAAGATTTCATCTTTATAAATGGCAATTATTTTTAGGTAATTGGCTTCTGCTTTTTTGTATTGCCCGGTTTTTTCATAGAGCTCTGCTTGTTTTAGAAGGGCTTCGTCTTCTATTTTTTCTCCTTTGTGGGTAGTTAAGATTTCTGATAAAACTTCGATGGCCTGGGCGTCTTTATTTTGAAGTGCAAGGAAATCTGCCCGAGCATATTTTTTTAAAGCCGTTTGCAGAGAATCCTCTAGGGTATTGTCATGAATCATGAGAGTCATTTTCAAGGCATCATTTGCAATGAGTTGAGTGGTAGATTTACGCAGCACATCTGTCTGGGCTTTTGCCCAAACAAAATCACCTTTAAAATAACTTGTTCTGGCCACTTTAAACCTTGCTTGTTGTGCCAAGACATCACTCTTGACTTTGTTTTGGATTTGAGAATAATAAATAAGGGCTCTATTAAATTTTTCATCAAAGACTAAGATATCTGCCAACTCCATTTTAACCAAAGATTCTTGGTATGGGTCTAGGGGTGTTTTAATGAGTTTTTTTAGATTGGTGACGGCAAGGGATATGTTGTTGGCGGTAAAAGCCAAAAAGTGATTGTAATCTATTTGAAGCAAATAGCTTTGCCTCCCGCGACCGTATAGATCTAGCAGGTCTTCAAACTCCTGAGCTATTTTTTTATAGTCTTTTTCTTGGGCCGTGGCGAGCCTTATTTTCATTAGGTATTGATGTCCTTGTAGTTTGTCCCTTGGTGTTGCAGATTTTTCAATCAAAAAATTGATGATCTGCTCTGCGTTTTGATAGTCTTTTTCATCTAGGGTGATAACGGCAAGCTCAACAATAGCCGTTAGGTCTTGATCTCCCATTCTTTTGAAAATGGCTTTTTCTTGGGTAAATGCTTTGTCAAATTCTTTTTGCTGAATAAACAACCAGCTTAGAAGTTCATTGTAGAGCACATCTGGTCCTTGCTGTAATTTTTTTAGTAGTGTTTTTCTCAGTAAAACATTTGCTTTATTTTGAGGGTCTTGTGTGATGTACAGGCTAAAATTACGCTGCGCCATGGGTTTGTAGCGCTGTTGTAGTTGTACTGCATTGATGTACTTTAAAAACATTTTCTCAAGCGCTCCTTGCTCTCCATATAAACGAGCAACTTGAATGTTGTAATTTACTGCTGGATTGAGCTCCATTGCTTTTTCATAGGCCATAATTGCCTTGTCTAGTAGGCTAAACTGTTCAAACTTTCTGGCAATAAGTGAGCTATAATTTGGTTTTTGGGCAAGCAATTCAAGGGCTTGGTTGTAGTATGTGTTTGCCAGAGAATCTTTTTTTTGTAGTGCATAATTATGCCCTAAATCAACCAAATACTGACTTTGAGCATTGCGAGTTTGTAATTGTTTTTCTAGTAATGCTTGCGCTAGATCAAAGTTTTCTAATTGCTGGTGTGCCTCTACAAGTTTTAACATGTACTGGCTTTTGTAGGGCATCTTAGCGTATAGTTTTTGGTAGATAGAGATAGCCTTTTGGTATTCTCCGCGGTCAAAGTAGTTTTCGGCCAGAGTTTCGCTTTGCGAGAAACCAGGACTACACGCCATAAAAAATAAAAAGATACACAATAACCGCATAGGGTAAAGATAGTGTTTTTAGCCTCTTCTGTAAAGAGAAAAACCACTGCTTTACAAAGTAAAACAATGGTCTACAGCTCTTCAATAGAGTATGGTGATAATTGGCCTTAGGCTATAATGTCAAAACCACAGTAGGGTACAAGAACCTCAGGAATTTTTATACCCTGGGCACTTTGGCAATTTTCTAGAATACTTGCCAATACTCTAGGCAAGGCCATTGAGCTCCCGTTCAAGGTATGCGCTAGTTTGTTTTTGCCGTCTTTGTCTTTAAAGCGAAGTTTTAATCTATTTGCTTGAAAGGTTTCAAAATTAGAAACCGAACTTACTTCAAGCCATCTGTCTTGTGCTGTAGAGAAGACTTCAAAATCATAGGTGATTGCCGCTGCAAAACCAAGATCTCCACCACATAGACGTAAAATTCTAAAAGGGAGTTGCAAGGCTCTCAAGATATTGGCAACATGTTCTACCATATCCTCTAATGCTTTCTGGCTATTATCTGGGTGCTCTATGCGTACTATTTCAACTTTGTCAAACTGGTGCAATCTATTTAAGCCCCTAACATGGGCGCCATAACTACCAGCTTCTCTCCTAAAGCAAGGAGTGTAACTAGTACAAGCTATGGGAAGATCTGCCTCTTGAATCAAATTTCCTCTAAACATATTTGTTACGGGTACCTCTGCCGTTGGGATTAGATACAAATCATCTACACCAACGTGATACATTTGCCCTTCTTTATCTGGCAATTGTCCAGTTCCAATACCAGAGGCTTCATTTACAAGATGAGGTACTTGGTATTCTGTGTATCCTGCTGCGGTATTTTTATCTAGAAAATAAGAGATAAGTGCACGTTGTAGGCGAGCTCCTTTTCCTTTATAGACTGGAAATCCAGCTCCAGTGATTTTAACACCCAATTCAAAATCTATAATGTCATATTTTTTTGCTAATTCCCAGTGAGCCAGCGCACCTTCTGCCAATACAGGAATATCACCTTCTCTAAGGGTTTGTTGGTTGTCATTCTCATCCATTCCAGAGGGAACTAATTCTTGAGGGATGTTGGGGATGGTATACAGCAGCTCTTGTAGGGTTTTTGAGATATCTTTTAACTGCTCATCCAAGGCTTTTGAGTTTTCTTTTAAAGCGCTTGTTTTTTCTTTAAGAGTAGTTGCCTGATCAGCTTTGCCTGATTTAAATAAAACACCAATTTCTTTAGAAAGGGAGTTTGCCTTTGATAGGGTATCATCTAGCTTGGCCTGTGTGGCCCGGCGGTTGTCGTCTGCCTCTAGAACTTGAGTAATAACAGGTGTTGCATCTATACCTCTTTTTTTCAAGGCTTTGATGAAGGCTTCTTTATGATCTCTAATGCGCTGTATCTGTAACATATTCCCCTTAATTTTTATAAGGCAAAGTTATGGAATTTGTAATAATGAGGGCTTTATTGTAGCAGAAATTAGCAACTAGATGTACTATGGGGTGTAATTAAGGGTAGCTGTGGGATAGGGCCTGTATTATTTTGTTGGCATTTGTTTTTCTATAGAGAAGAGTCCTTAAAAACGCTTTAGTAAAAACCCCATGATCACAAGAATAAAAATAACCAGTAACACCACAGATTGCATGTTGCGTGCTTTGTCTTTTTTAGAATTTTTATTGAGCATATGATGGTGTTATCTCTGAGGTATAAATATAGCTATTAATTTTTTTCTGGGAGGGCATGATAGTTTTTTGGAGCAGGTAATATCCAACGATGGTGCTTATATGGAGTCCATTTTTCTTGTCCAAGGTCTATGGTGTCATTTATTAAGCGGAAATAAGGCCCGCCGTTTACACTTGCCTTTGTATCTGCAAACACGGCAACATCAATGCCTTTGGCGGCTTGTGATTTCTTAATTCTTTGGGCTAGTTGCCAAATAACATCTGGTTTTGTGCCTACGATTCTTTGTTGTTTTTTGGTGAGCATCCCCTTGATGTTGTACTTACTTTTTTCTTTTGTTTTTTTATCTAGGGTATATATGGTGGTGTACCCCGTTTTGCTTCTAAGCATCATGCGCCAACTCAGGCGGTGTCCCTCTTCTGTCCATAAAACATCATCTTTGATCCCAAGATGTCTTAGGGGTAGCACTATTTGCACTATAAAATACAGGCATAAGACGCCGACAATTGCCTTACTGTATGGGGGTACTTTAACCTCTGCTAACTCATAATGTTCTTTTTTTGGAAAAAAGCGCTGTTGTAGGGTTTTGGAAGAGAAAAAGAAAAAGGCAAAAGCCAAAGACATGAAAGGAAAAATTCCTATTTGAAATACCACGGCATTAAAAAGGTGAAACACAATGGAGGCGCAAAATGCTATAAAACGAGTGCGTTTGTATAGCAGTAGTGGTATAATCAAGGCGTCAAAGAAAATCCCTACATAGGCAATGGTATAATGCACCCATTGTTGTTGTAAAAAAGGCCCAATGAGCCAATAGTCTTTCTTGCTTGACATGAGTAAGCCTGTGACTGTTGCATCCAACCAAGCTGGATATATTTTTGCAACACTGGCATAGGTATAGACAATCCAAACCTGCAAAATAAGTGCATATAATACCCATCTGGGCATAGATCTGGACGCCAGGCCTGGTTGTTGTCTAGCATCTATAGAAAACCATTTATTGGCAGGTAAAAATACCATCCCCCAAGACAGCAATAGCATTAAATAATAATGATTATTGTAGCTGCTTTTTTGCATTAGATACACACCGCTCCACAATACAGCAAAACAAAACATACTAAGTCTGTATTTATACCCAAGCATTACTCCAACTCCAAGTATACCCAGACACATAAAGTAGAAATACATCCCGTTACCCTCAAGGGGTTGTAGAAACTCAAAACCAATAAAATTAAATGTAAACTGGGGATCTATAAGGGTTTTTTTAACCCACCCTGTAGCAATAGCTCCAAAACCCTCAAGGGCAATAAGAAAACCAAATGCTACTCTAAAGAGTACAAGACCAGAATTGTCTATATGTTTAAAAAGCAGTTTATGCAAGTGATTGTATATAATCTCGTGCAAAGGCCTCGTCTTTTTGTATGGCTTTTTTTAAATCTTCTAAGTCTTTAAAAGTAGCCTCCTCACGAATGTGCTGTAAAAATTGTAATTGTAGTTGTTTGTTGTACAAATCTGTATTTGTGTCTAGAAAAAATGTTTCTATACTCTTTGCGGTTCCTCCCACAGTAGGGTTTGTGCCTATGCTTGTGATGCCATAGGTAATGGTGTTTTGTATGATTGCTTTTACCACATACACTCCATTTTTTGGAATTAGCTTATAGGTCTGTGGCACATGCAAATTGGCGGTAGGGTAGCCAATGGTTCTTCCTAGGGCTTTGCCTTTGGTAACGGTACCTGTTATGGTGAAGGGGTAACCTAGATATGTATTGGCAGTATAGATATCTCCCTTTGCCAGTGCTTTTCTAATTTTGGTAGAACTTACAGACACCTCATCTAGTTGTTGGGCGCTTATCTCCTCTACTTCAAAACCAAACTCTACTCCGTATTTTTTAAGGTCTTGGATGTCTGCATTTCTGTTTCTTCCAAAGCGGTGATCATAGCCAATGATTATTTTTTTAGCCTTGAGTTGCCCCACCAAAATATCTCTAACATACTGCAAAGCGGTAAGTCTTGAAAACTCATAGGTAAAGGGCTCTACTACAAAATAGTCTAAGCCATTATCTTCCAAGAGCTGTTTTTTTTCTTCTAGAGTATTTATAAGCTTTATGTCGCTGTTTTTTTGCAAGACCATTCTTGGGTGGGGAAAAAAAGTAAGTACCACAGAAACAAGTCCAAGCTCTTTTGCTGAACCAACCAGGCGCTGCATAATTGCACGATGGCCAACATGAACACCATCAAAGGTGCCAATAGTGATCACACTTTGTGTATTGCTATTAAATTTTGTGGTTGTTGCAATTTGCTCCATAGGTATTATCCGTTAAAGCTGTTCATGGTATTGTCTAGCCCTGCTAAGGCAAAAGATTCTATGGCTTCAATGCTTTTTGGGATTTGGGTGATAAGGTGAGACTCCTCTTGTGGGCTCCACTGCCCAAGCACATAATCTATTTGCTTGCCTTTAGAAAAGGCATCACTTATCCCAAATCTAAAACGAGGGTATTTTCCGCTACCTAGTATCTCTTGTATGTCTTTAAGACCATTGTGGCCTCCGCTACTTCCCTTGCCTTTAATTCTGAGGGTTCCAAAGGGTAGGTTGAGGTCATCTGTTACCACTAAGAGGTTTTCTTGGGGGATATTTTCTTTTTCCATCCAGTATTTTACAGCCTTGCCACTAAGATTCATAAAGGTGCTGGGTTTTAAAAGAATAAGTGTGCGCCCCTTTTTTTTATGGGTGGTGATATCTCCAAGTTTCACGGTTTCCCAGCTAAGGTCTGCTTGTTTTGCTATGGCATCAAGGATTTTAAAGCCAATATTATGGCGTGTATTTTTATAGGCAGGACCAATATTGCCAAGGCCAGCGATTAAAAATTTTTTCATGTCCAAGCTCCTGTTTTTTGTAGCAGTTGTTTGCTGTTGGTTTGGTAAAAATAAAAAAAGCATCCCGAATTAACGGAATGCTTTGTATATAATTAACGTTGTTGTAATTATTCTGCTGGAGCTGCCTCTGGAGCTGCAGCACCTTCTGCACCTTCTGCGCCTTCTGCACCTTCTTCTTCTTCTTCTTCTTCCTCATCATCAACAGCTGTTCTAGAAGTTCTAATTTGACAAATTACAGTGTTATCTGTGTGAAGTATTGAGAATGTATCCTGCTTTACGGCAGTGATGTACATTTTTGCACCAATCTTCATTTCTGTAATATCTGCGTCGATAAAATCTGGAAGGTTTTTTGGTATTGCCTTGACACGTAATTTACGTGTTACAATACGAAGTACCCCTCCGTTTTTAACACCACGAGAATTTCCTGACACACGTACAGGAATTTCCATCATTACTTCTTTATCATCAAATATTTGATAAAAATCAATGTGTAGTATTCTGTCTGTTACCGGGTGGAATTGAATGTCTTGTAAAATTGCATTCACTTTAACACCATCTAACTCAATTACTACAGTATGCACATCTGGTGTGTATACTAGTTTATTGAAGGAAAGCTCTGGTGATTGAAAGTGAATTGGCTCGTCTCCTCCGTATACTACGCAAGGAACCATACCAGCATTACGCAGGGCAGCAGTTGCTTTTTTCCCTACGACTTCTCTTTTTGATCCGTTGATTGTAATTGATTTCATTTTGAAATTTTAATTTATAATAGGTTGTTTTCCCGAATTTTCGGGCTGCAAATATAAAATTTTATATTGTAAAGAGATTACTCTTAGGCACAATTTTAATGCAAAGAGTTAAAATGAGTGATGTATCAACAATTTTGTGCTTTTATTATGTAGTAAAAGACTGTTTTGTTACATTAAAAACTTAGAGCTAATAGACTCGTTTTGGTGGACACTTGTCATTACCTCAGCAAAAAGGTTGGCGCAGGTTAAGACCTTTAGTTTTGGACTTTTTTGACTTATAGCTATAGAGTCTGTAACGATAAGCTCTAGTAGTTTTGAGTTTTCGAGACGCTCAAAAGCGCTTCCAGACATAATGGGGTGGGT
>CAJWXC010000074.1 GCA_913048215.1 uncultured Flavobacteriaceae bacterium
TGATCTGAAAATTCGTTGCCAATCCAAATCTGCACCCCAAGGTCCAAAACGATGAAAATTATTTCCAAGATCTATTACATCAAAAGTACATTTGTCTTTCAAAATACGAGAACCACGACCAATCATTTGATAGTAAAGTGTCAAAGATTTTGTAGCTCTATTTAAAATAATAGACTCCACAGTTGGCTCATCAAAACCGGTGGTTAAAATACTTACAGATGTTAAAATAGCATCTGGTGTTACATGAAACCAATCTAGAATTTCTTGTCTTTGTTTTTTGGTAGCGGTATTATCTAAGTGTCTAACAGGATATCCAGCATAATTAAAAGCATCATATACGTGCAAAGAGGTATTGATACCGTTATTAAATATCAAAGTTTTTTTTCCCTTAGAATGCTCTTCGTAGGCATGCATAAGCTTGCTAAGCATATCATTGGTAGTGTATAAATCTTCAGAAGATTTAACGGTGTAATCACCATTGGCGCCAATTTCTAATGAGGTTAGCCCTACATTGTAACTATAGGTATTTGCTCTAGATAAAAACTCATTTTCTATCAAAGCCTCAATGGTCTCCCCAACAATAAGCTCGTTGTAGTTGTCATTCATGGGAAGTTTTATGTTTGAACTCAAGGGAGTAGCTGTTACACCCAAAATAAATGACTTATCAAAATAGCCAAACAACTTTGTAAATGAATTGTAATGCGCCTCATCTATAATTACAAGACCTATGTTACTGATATCAAATTTTTCGTCTTGAAGTCTATTATTTAGAGTCTCCACCATAGCAACAAAACAGCTGTATTGGTCTTGGTCATCAAGATTTGCAGTACTATTAACTACTTTGTTTATGACCCCAAACTCTGTGAGCATCTTAGAGGTTTGAGATAAAAGTTCAATGCGGTGTGTCATAATTAGCACACGCTTGTTGTGATTTTTAAGGTATTGTCGTACAATCTCAGAGAAAATAACTGTTTTTCCACCTCCAGTTGGTAATTGGTAGAGCAAATGATAATCCTGAGGAGCATCATCAAATGCTGTAAAGATTTTATTAATTGCCCCTTTTTGGTAGGAGTATAAATCTTTACCCGTCTTTGTTTCGTCTATACTATTGGAAGTGTCTATAGTCACAGTTATGAGAATTTGTGGGAGTTGCAAAATTACGTTCTTTTGTGACTTCTACCATACGAGTTTAAGAGTATTTTTTAATAAACTATATTTTTTTTTTAAAATGGTGTGTAAAACAAACCCAAAAAGCAAAAAGACACAATTAAAATTTATAAAATGAAACTTTTGAGTACACCGTTGGTTTTTGGGGTGTGTATTTTTTATATTTGACTTTTAGAAAAAACAACTATTATGGGAAGAGCTTTTGAATTTAGAAAAGCAAGAAAAATGAAACGTTGGTCTGCCATGAGTAAGGCCTTTACCAGAATCGGTAAAGACATTGTAATGGCGGTCAAAGAAGCAGGCCCAGACCCAGACTCAAACTCTAGGTTGCGCGCAGTCATCCAAAACGCGAAGTCTTTAAACATGCCCAAAGATAACGTAGAGCGTGCCATCAAACGTGCTAGTGACAAGAGTCTAGGAGATTACAAAGAGGTATTATTTGAAGGATATGCCCAACATGGCATAGCCATATTAATAGAAACAGCCACAGACAACAATACTAGAACTGTTGCCAATGTGCGTTCCTATTTCAACAAATGTGACGGAAATTTGGGTACCTCTGGATCTGTGGTTTTTATGTTTGATCACCTGTGTAATTTTAGGGTAAATGTAGGAGATTTAGATCTTGAAGAATTAGAGTTAGAACTTATAGATTACGGGGTAGAGGAAATATTTGAAGATGAAGATGGTGTATTAATTTATGCTCCCTTTGAGAGCTTCGGAAATATTCAAAGCTATTTAGAGACACATAATATTGAAATTTTATCGTCCGGTTTTGAGCGCATTCCTCAGGTGACAAAAACAATCACCAAAGAACAAACGGAAGATGTAGAAAAGTTATTGGAGAAACTTGAAGAAGATGATGATGTACAAAATGTATATCACACCATGAAAGAAACCCAAGACTAGAAAAATATTAGCTCCACGCTGGTACTTTGCCTTTTATGCCTTTGAAAAAGGATTTTAATATAAGCTCATCAGCTTTAATATCTCCCGTAGGATAAAAAGCCTCACTAATTCCCATTACCTTATTTTGATAATCTAGACGCACAGAGATAATTGGCACTTTGGCACTAAGGGCTATGTAGTAATATCCAGTTTTCCAAGAATTTACTTTTTTTCGGGTTCCCTCTGGTGCAATAGCAAGCCTAAATTCTTGGTGCTGGGAAAATACATTTGCAATTGCTTGTACTTTTTTCTCAGACTTATTTCTATTTAAAGCAGCGCCACCCATCCATCTAAAATACCAACCCCACAGTGGGTTAAACAACTCTTTTTTACCCACAAAATTAATTTGTAACTTTAAAATACGCCTTACCAGCACAGATAATAAAAAATCCATATTGCTGGTATGAGGAGCAATTATTAACACAGATTTTTTAATAGAGCGGTCAAAATCACCCTCTATTTTCCAGCCAAGTAAGCTGTAGTATACATATTTTGTTAATCCCATAAAGTGAGCCTTGGATTGAGATGCTAAATTACAGTAGCTTAATGTTTTTTGTTTTTTAAAATAGTATTTGCTTTGATAAGGTCTTCTGGTGTGTCAATACCAACTCCTTGAATGGTAGTCTCTACCATTTTAATGTTTTTACCATATTCCAAATACCGTATGCATTCAATCTTCTCTGTGGCCTCAAGTGTTCCCATTGGCAATTGATAAAAATCTAACAGCGCCTGCTTTGTAAAGGCATAAATCCCTTTGTGTTTGTAATAACTTGTTGCTGCATCTTTATCTCTAGGGTATGGAATAGGGGCTCTAGAAAAATACTGAGCAAAATTCTCTTTGTTAACAATAACCTTCACGCAGTTAGGATTATGTATTTCCTCCCAATCTGTTATTTTAACCATCAAAGATGCCAAGTCTATTTTTGAGGCATCTGCTGCTTTAAAGACCTCCAAAAGGGGTACTAATGCTTCTTTATTTGTAAAAGGCTCATCTCCTTGCACATTTACAACGATATCAATATCCATTGAGGCAACAGCCTCTGCTATTCTATCACTGCCGCACTCATGTTCCTTGATACTCATGATGGCTTTTCCCCCATGGGTAGTAATTTCATTAAAAATAATAGCACTATCAGTAACTACAAAAACATCCTCAAACAATCCTGTGGCTACAGTTGCCCTGTAGGTATTGAGAATTACAGTTTGCCCCCCTAAATCTTGCATCAATTTTCCAGGAAAACGAGATGCCTGAAAACGTGCCGGTATCATTGCTATTATTTTCATACTAGTGTCTAACAAACTTTAACGTGTATTAGTTTTTAATCTATGATTTACAAAAATACGTATTAACGCACTTTGAAGTATAATATTAAGCATCTTGTTCAAAAAAATCTTCTTTAAAACCAATCAAATATAATTTTTCTTGTGCTCTTGTGATAGCTGTATACAACCATCTTAGATAATCTTTATCTACACCACTTGGTAAATAGGGCTGCTCAACAAATACGTTTTCCCATTGCCCTCCTTGACTTTTATGACACGTTATTGCATAAGAGAACTTGACTTGAAGGGCATTAAAATATCTGTTTTTTTTAACCGCCTGAAATTTTTTGAATTTAGAACTCTCATGTGCATAATCTTTCATAACCTCCTGATATAGACGGTTAGAATCATCATAGGTTAGTGAGGGAGTTTCAGAAGTTAGAGTGTTTAAAAGCAATACGGTTTCAAAAGCTTTCATTTTTGGATAATCTGCTAACTGTACCTTCACCTCTGCAAAACGAAAACCGTATAAATCAACAAATCTAAAAATTTCTAAAACCTGTACGATATCTCCATTGGCGATAAATCCTGCATCACTCTCACTAGAGACCCAGTGATAGTTGTTTTTTACCACCATTAATCTATCTCCTGCACAGAGCTCATCTTCTTGAAATAAAATACGTGTGCGGATACTTTGGTTATATAAATTTGCGCGCTTGTTAGATCTTACAATAAGTACCGTATTGTCATTATCCTCGCTATTGTAGTGCTGCTCAAGAGCGTCCATAATTTCCATGCCGTCTTGAGGCTTTACAATATCTGCAAACACTTGATTAGAAAATTTAAAGCGATCAAAAATCCCCTCATTTAAAATATCTCTAAGTTTGGTTGCGTTCCATAGAATACCACTATCATGTTGCTGGCGCACTACATCATCAAGCTCAATTTCTATGACATGTTTGTTAAATTGGTTTTCTAATAAGCGGGCATCTAGCGCTGGGCTTACATCAAGTTTAACAGGAGGTAATTGTGCAGTATCACCAATAAGCAATAGCTTACAGTTATGACCACTGTATATAAATTGCAATAAGTCATCGAGTAAAGAACCGTTTTCAAAAAGCTTAGCGTCTTGATTGATATCTGGTATCATAGAGGCTTCATCAACCATAAAAATAGTATTTCTATGCTTGTTGTTTTGTAAGGTAAAAGAAACACCCCCTCCTTTTTTTGGTTTGGGATAGTATATTTTTCTATGAATAGTAAAGGCTTCTTTACCTGCATAATTACTGATCACCTTGGCAGCTCTTCCTGTAGGTGCCAACAGCACAGAGCTCATTTTGGCTTTACTAAGGTTTTTGACTATCGTTCCGGTGATAGTCGTCTTTCCTGTACCGGCATATCCTTTGAGTAAAAAAACCTCGTTTTTTTTATCATTCAGCACAAATTTTGACAGTAAATGCAGTGCAATATCCTGTTTTGCAGTAGTGTTATGCGGAAAATCGCTTTTCAGTAAACTATAAAATTGTGATACATCCATAAAAGAGGTTTCTTAGAAGCTCTAAAGATGCCATTATTTTTAAGAATATACTTTTACGAACAAAAAAAAATTGTAGATTTGCCATAGACCTAATAATTCTAAAAAAACCTAAATTTTCCTTTACAATGAAATTAATATTACAACTTGTTCTTTGGGTACTGATTATCTTTTTAGGCTGGAAATTATATAGCTCCATCATAGGACCTGTAGAATTTAACAAAAAACGTGATGCGCGTTATGCCAAAGTAATCAAAAACTTAAAAGATGTTCGTGCCGCAGAGCTAGCGCACAAAGAAATTACTGGAAAGTTTACAGGTAGTTTTGACAGCTTAGTTAAATTTCTTGATACTGCCCAATTTGCAAACGTTCAAAGACGTGATACAAGTTATGCAGATGAAAAGAAAAATAAAGCATATGGCCTTGATGCAAAAACAGGAGGATATATTCTAGAAGTTGTGTTGTTGGACACACTAGGCTTTACAGCCGTTAGAGATTCAATATTTGGTGGTACAGATCGTTACAAAACAATGATGAATTTACCCCTAGAGCAAGAAGGAATTTCTGGAACCATAGAGCTTAGGGCCGGAGAAGTCATTAAAAACCAGGGAAGAAAAAATGAGAAATCTTATTCTGCATTTGAAGCCAGGATTAGTAAAAAAATTATTCTAGAAGGTTTGGATAAAGATTTAATAAACCAAGAACAGCAGGTTGTCTCTGTTGAAGGTGTAAATGGCGCCTTTGTTAAAGTTGGATCTCTAGAAGAGGTAGACACCTCTGGTAATTGGCCAAAAATATATGACGCTGAGCAAACAAAACAATAATACGGGGCAAACTGCCCATCAAAGCCTGTCCGTTCAATTAGCATTGACCGGACATTCTTTTTTAATAACCCACACCCAAACTAAAGAAGTTTTATTTTTTAGCGAAACAATTTTTGACCAAGCCACTACACCAGAGGAGTTACTCTCTGACCTTAGTCAAAAAATTAATCAAACCCCTGCCCTTACACAAAATTTTGATCATGTGGAGTTAATACACTGTAATGATGTGGTTACAAGTGTTCCCAAATCACTTTTTGATCCAAAAAAAGCAGCAGAGTACTTAAAGTTTAATTCCAAAATACTTGCCACAGACTTTATAGCCTTTGACCAGGTACAAACCCAAGATATCATTACTGTATATGCACCTTATATAAATGTCAATAACTTCTTTTTTGACACTTATGGAGCCTTTTCCTATTTCCACGCTACAACAAAATTATTGGATATTATTTTAAATAGCCCAAGTGAGCCAGAGGTGGCAAAAATACATGTACATGTATTTAAAGATAGTTTTACCTGTATAGTGAGTAAAGACAACAAGTTGCAACTATGTAATACCTACACCTACAAAACACCTGAAGATTTTATATACTATATTCTTTTTTGCTATGAACAATTAGGGCTAAAAACAGAAACAGACACCATAACTCTAAGTGGGGCTATTGAGAAAGGTGATTCTTTATATGCATTATTATTTACTTATGTAAGACATATTAATTTTGAGCCAAACATCAAAGGGGTACAAATCAAAGACATCCCAAAGCATCAACAATTTATTATATCAAATAGATAACAATGCGCATCATTTCAGGTTTACATAAAGGGAAACGCCTTATGGCTCCAAAGTCATTACCGGTTCGTCCTACCACAGATTTTGCTAAAGAAGGATTGTTTAATATTTTAAACCACAGGTGGATGTTTCAAGACATCGCTTTATTAGACTTATTCTCAGGTACCGGAAATATTAGTTACGAGTTTGCCTCTAGAGGTTGCAAAGATATCACGGCTGTAGATAGTCATTTTGGATGCATTAAATATATTTCTAAAATATCTGAAGAGTTAGACTATAACATTCATGCCATCAAAGCAGATATTTTTAAGTATACAAAAATGCCTTCAAGATCTTTTGATATTATTTTTGCTGACCCTCCCTATGATTTTACTGTTCAGCAGCTAGAACAAATGATTACTGAATCTTTCAAAAATGGTCTTGTTGCCAAGCAAGGCGTTTTTATTTTAGAACATTCAAAACATACAGATGTATCTGACTTTGATCGTTTTTCTGAGTCAAGAAGATATGGCGGTTCTGTCTTTAGTTTTTTTAAGTAGTTCTAAATTATAAAAAAAGCAGGTCTATAAGCCGGGTTCTGTTCAATTTGGCTTATGCCAAAAATTCCTTATCATTTATCTAGGTGCATCTTTACAGATACACTCTATCTGCCCACCCTCCAGCATGGGCGGGAACCCTTATAGCTGGTATACGTGGCATTTCACCGCATAGAGTTTACCTGGTTTCACTACAGCATAACCTGTACATACTTTCTGTTGCACTAGTCCTCTCTCTTTTAGCTAAAGCTATTAGAAATGACGGCTGTTAGCCGCTATACTTCCCTATGGTGCCCGGACTTTCCTCTTCAAAACAAGTTTGAAGCGATAAGGCGACCTGCTGTTGCAAAAGTATCATTATTGTTAATAAATATCGTAAAATAAGAAGGGCTATTTTTTTAATTAAGTAACTCCCCTACCTATCTTTGTTTTTCTACTATGGAACCATTTATTGTATCGGCTAGAAAGTACAGACCCACTACCTTTAAGGATGTTGTAGGCCAGCAGGCCATTACAAATACCCTAGAGAATGCAATAGAAAACAACCACCTAGCACAGGCGCTTTTATTTACAGGACCAAGAGGAGTTGGTAAAACCACTTGCGCTCGTATTTTGGCAAAGAAAATAAATCAGGACGGAAATCATAAGGAAGATGAGGATTTTGCATTTAACATCTTTGAACTAGACGCTGCCTCCAACAACTCTGTTGACGATATAAGAAACCTTATAGACCAAGTTAGGATTCCTCCTCAAGTTGGACAGTATAAGGTGTATATTATAGATGAGGTACATATGTTATCATCTGCAGCATTCAACGCCTTTTTAAAAACACTTGAGGAGCCTCCAAAGCACGCTATTTTCATTCTAGCCACTACAGAGAAGCATAAAATCATACCAACAATATTATCAAGATGTCAAATTTTTGATTTTAGACGTATTACAGTGCAAGACATCAAAGGACATTTAGCATCTGTAGCAAAACAAGAAAATATCTCAGCCCAAGATGACGCCCTGCATGTTATTGCACAAAAAGCAGACGGAGCGCTAAGAGATGCCCTGTCTATTTTTGATAGAGTAGTTAGTTTCTCTGGAGCTAATCTTAGCCGCGAGGCAGTAACAGAAAATTTAAATGTATTAGACTATACTTATTATTTTAGTATTACAGACCTTGTGCTAGAAAATAACATTCCCCAAGTATTGTTATCCTACAATGAAATTTTAGGTAAAGGGTTTGACGGTCATCATTTTATTATGGGACTAGCCTCTCACTTTAGAGATTTATTAGTTTGTAAAAACCAAGAAACAATCTCTCTTTTGGAGGTTGGTGATCAAGTAAAGAAGATGTATTTAGAGCAATCACAAAAAACACCTAGTCAATTTCTACTTGAGGCGCTCGAGGTTGCAAATTCTTGTGATTTGAAATATAAAACTAGTCGTAACCAACGATTACTCGTTGAATTATGCTTAATGCAATTGACTTCTCTCACTGCGCAGGGAGAAAAAAAAAAGCGCAATAAACTAGACAAACGTTTTGTTCTCCCTCCAGCACATTTTAAAGAAATAGTAGGCCAAGCTAAAGAAAAGCTTGACACGCCCGAGCCTACGCCAATTGGACAAAACACTACTATTGTTGAAAAAAAACAAGAAGTACAAAACAATGATAACCCTGTTACTGCTCCA
>CAJWXC010000075.1 GCA_913048215.1 uncultured Flavobacteriaceae bacterium
GACATCTATAGAACTTACAAAATCTCAAATTACAGAAAACCCAATACACGTTGCTACAACCCTTACCGTGGAGGGACAAAAAGTTGGATACTTGATGTACAATGCCTTTACTAGAGATTTTGACCCAGAGCTAAATGCTGTTTTTGCTGGATTTAAAAACCAGGGTATTGATCACTTAATTCTTGATTTAAGGTACAATGGTGGCGGCTCTGTAGAATCAGCCGTTGATTTATCCTCAATGATAACAGGGCAGTTTAATAACCAAGTATTTTACACAGAGCAGTGGAACCAAGACAGACAAGAGCAATATGCAAGTCCAGGACTCTTTAATTCAGAAATTTCAAATGGTGATGTAATTAATAGCCTAAATCTTAACCAAGTATACATCATTACTAGCGGTCGCTCTGCCTCTGCCAGCGAACTTGTTATAAATGGACTAGCACCCTATATTAATGTGACGCAGGTTGGAGATACCACAACTGGTAAATTTCAAGCATCTTTTTTACTATATGATGCCCCAGCGCCAAATTTTAATAGGTCACAAGCCAATATAAATCATAGCTACGCGATGCTACCACTTGTTTTTAAAACTGCAAATGCTGCGGGTAATACAGATTATATAGACGGACTTATACCAGATATAGAACAAAAAGAAAACTATGCAAACTTGGGACAACTAGGAACACTAACAGAGCCTTTACTTGCAGAAACACTTAACCAAATATTTCCTGGGCTAAACCCTACAACACTATTTGATGGCCTTACAGAAATTGGAGATAGCAACACTACTAATATCTTGGAAGGAATTATGTTTATTGATAAATAACCACATTTCTAATTCTTGAATTGTCTAGAAAATTAAAATTCGCATGATAACAGCAAAAAATATCCACAAATACTATGATAACCTACATGTTTTAAAAGGTGTAGATCTACATATAAACAAAGGAGAAATTGTATCTATCGTTGGCGCTTCTGGGGCAGGAAAAACTACATTGCTTCAAATTCTAGGGACCCTTGATGGTTTTGATAATGGGGCGTTAACTATTGATGAGCAGCAAATAACTTCTTTAAATAAAAAACAACTAGCTGCCTTTAGAAATACTTCTTTAGGGTTTATCTTCCAATTTCACCAATTACTACCAGAGTTCACTGCTCTTGAAAATGTATGTATACCTGGGTATATTAAAAAAACAAACAAAGCTGCTGTAGAGAAAAGAGCCAAGGAGCTTCTTGCCTTTCTTGGCTTAAGTTCTCGAGAAAACCACAAACCCAATAAGCTCTCTGGTGGAGAACAGCAAAGAGTTGCCGTTGCCAGAGCATTAATCAATAACCCAGCTATCATTCTAGCTGATGAACCCAGTGGAAATCTAGACACCCAAAGTGCTGAAAACCTTCATGATTTATTTTTTAAACTAAGAGATGAATTTGGACAAACCTTTATTATTGTTACTCACAATAAAGACCTAGCCGCTATGGCAGACAGAAAACTCATCATGCAAGATGGCACTATAACTAGCCAATAGAGCCCTATTGTAACACTAAAGCGCCTACTTTTAAAGCACCTTTTATATCTCTAAAAATGAAGCTTAACAAAATTGAATTAAAGGAATTTTTAGATCAAAAAGCAACACAATACAACACCCTAGATTTTATAGGTACAGACCCCATACAAATACCACATCATTTTAAAGAAAAACAAGACATAGAGATTTCTGGGTTTTTAATTGCAACTATTGCCTGGGGAAACAGAAAAAGTATCATCACAAACGGACAGCGTTTATTGGATATTATGGGCAACTCCCCCTATGATTTTGTACAAAATTATACAGAAAAACAAAAAAAATATACCAAAGGTTTTGTGCATAGAACTTTTAATGAAGAGGACCTGCACACCTTTTTCTTGGCACTCTCAAATATATACAAACACCATCAAGGCCTAGAAGCCGTATTTGCAAAAAATACTAGCAATGAAAGTATACAAACTGCAATACATGCCTTTAAAAAACTATTTTTTGAGATTCCACACCTTGCAAGAACACAAAAGCATGTGAGTGATCCCTTAAAAAATAGTGCTGCAAAACGCATCAATATGTTTCTAAGATGGATGGTGCGTCAAGATACTACAGGAGTAGATTTTGGTATCTGGAACACCATATCCCCCGCGGTTTTATCTTGCCCTTTGGATGTCCACAGTGCTGGTATTGCTAGGAAGCTGGGGATTTTAACGCGTAAACAAAATGACGGAAAAGCCTTGCAAGAATTAGACAAAGCACTTCGTGAAATGGATCCAATAGATCCAGTAAAGTATGATTTTGCGTTATTTGGTTTGGGCGCATTTGAGAAATTTTAAAACCATACATTGCTTTAATTTCATTATTTGATATTTTTTAGCCTTGGTTTTTTATCTTTGCTAAAATAGGATATACTTAAATGCAGTTTAAATACCCGGCACTTCTCTACGCACTTTTTTTACTACTGATTCCAATTTTAATTCATTTATTCCAATTAAGACGCTTTCAAAAAGTGGCTTTTACCAATGTTTCCTTTTTAAAGAAAGTGAGCATGCAAACACGCAAAAGCTCTCAAATAAAGAAATGGCTCGTCCTTATGTTACGTTTGTTTGGAATTGCTGCCATTGTAATTGCATTTGCAGAACCCTTTAAGGCTTCTGTAACAGCCTTAAATAGTACTAAAGAAACGACCCTTTACATAGACAACTCATTTAGTATGCAGGCCAATGGAGCAAAGGGACCTTTGTTAAATAGTGCACTACAAGATCTGCTAGGACAAATCCAACCCAAGGCTACCGTTAATTGGTTTACCAACAATTCTTCAAAAAAAGGAGTTAGCGTGCAGGAGCTTAAAGAAGATTTTTTTAACATAAAATATACCCAAAAACAGCTCAGCCCCAAACAAGTATTATTAAAAGCAGATGCCTTTTTCAGCAAAGATGAAACGTCAGATAAAAGATTGATTTATATATCAGACTTTCAAAAAAAGACGCCATTTCCAAAAGTAAGCGATAGGTATAAGGTAGATGCGGTACAGTTAACATCCCTTTTACAACAAAACATTGCTATAGACTCTGCCTATGTAGTGTCAAATAACACAGGGCCTACTCAATTAATAGTAGCCTTGTCTGCAACACAAATGGCATCAACTCCAGTATCTGTTTCTTTGTTTAATCAAGGGATACTAAGTTCAAAAATTGCAGTAAATTTCAATAAAAACAGAAAACAAAACATCACTTTTGATATAGACACAACTCCTGGCTTTAAAGGCAGTATAACTATTACAGACAATGGTCTTAGTTATGACAATAATCTTTACTTTAGTGTCAATAGTCCTAAAAAGATAAAAGTACTTAGCATACACACAGCCAATGCAGGTTTCTTAAAACGTTTATTCACTACAAAAGAATTTGAGTATACAACACAAGATGCTAAAACCCTTAACTACAATTTACTTTCACAACAAAATTGCATTATACTAAATGAATTAAAAAATATTGATACCTCCCTGAGTAATGCGCTTCAGGATTTCTCTCAAAACGGAGGAAGTGTATTAATTATCCCTGCTATAGATATAGATGTTTCAAGCTATAATACGTTATTAAGAAATTTAAATTTAGGAGCCTTTGAAAGGCAACTTGTTCAGCAAAAGAAAATTAGCAACATTGCTTTTGATCACCCACTCTACAGTGATGTTTTTGAAAAAAGAATTACAAATTTTCAATTTCCAACCCTAAATAGTTTTTACACAATCACCTCACAGGCACCTACCCTACTAGGTTTTGAAGATGAAAAACCTTTTTTATTGGGTATAAATAACAACTATCTAGCAACTGCTGCGTTTAATACACAAAACAGTAATTTTAGTAGCGCTGCACTTATTGTACCCACACTTTATAACATAGCTAGAAGTAGTATAGCGCCACCAAAGTTGTATTATACTATTGCATCTTCAGTATCCTTTGGAGTAAGCGCTAAATTATCAGGAGATGAAATTTTACATATTAAAGACAGTATCATAAACTTTATACCGCCGCAAAAAATAAAAGCTAACAAGGTAGTTATTACCACCAATGAGTACCCTAAAAGTGCAGGAACATTTTCTATAAATAACGCAGATGAGTATATAGAAAGCGTGAGTTATAATTACAATAGAGATGAATCTAATGTAGTATATGGTGATGTAAAAAAATGGGATGGAGTAACACCACATCAAAGTATTAATAGTTTGTTTGATGCTATATTAAAAAACAATACAATTACAGATTTTTGGAAATGGTTTGCCCTACTAGCACTACTATTTCTTATTGCTGAAATGTTAGTTTTAAAATTTTATAAAAATTAAAAACCCATAGTATAGGTGCTGTGGGAAGTAACCTGTAAATTTGAGTATTATGACCATATTACTAAAATCGGCCACCATTGTAGATAGTGAGAGTAAATACCACTTAAAAAAGTGTGATATACTTATTGAAAAAGGAATCATATCAAAAATTGCCGCTACCATAACTGCACAAAAAAATATGCAGGTAATAAATCGCGATAATTTACATGTTTCTAGGGGTTGGTTTGATAGTGGAGTTTGTTTTGGAGAACCTGGTTTTGAAGAACGCGAAAATATTGAAAACGGTTTAAAGACAGCTGCTTTATCTGGCTTTACGACTCTAGCATTAAACACTAATACCTATCCTGTACCAGATAACAAGGGAGCTATCAGGTTTATAAAATCTATAGCTCACAATCATGGGGTTCGTCTTTTACCAAATGGATGTCTTTCCCAAAGAGCTGAGGGAGAAGCCCTAGCAGAACTTTTTGATATGCAAGGAGAAGGTGCACTAAGTTTTTATGATTATAAAAAACCCATAGCAAATCCAAATTTGCTTAAAATTGCGCTGCAATATACCCAAAGCTTTAATGGCCTTGTACAGTCGTATCCCTGTGAGAGAGACATTGCACCAAAAGGAATGGTAAATGAGCATCTGAGTGCTACACTACTTGGGCTTAAAGGCATCCCGTCACTTGCCGAATCTTTGCAAGTGGCTAGAGATCTATACATCTTGGAGTACACCGGAGGCAGGTTACACATCCCTACAATATCTACCAAAGAGAGTGTTGAGCTTATAAAACAAGGCAAGAAAAAAGGGCTACAAGTTACCTGTAGTGTGTCAATTAATAATCTTACCCTTACAGATAAAGTACTTGAGAGCTTTGATACCAACCACAAACTCTTGCCACCTCTAAGAACACTACAAGATATAAAGGCCCTAAAAAAAGGACTTAAAGAGGGTACCATAGATATGGTCACTAGTGACCACAACCCTATAGATATTGAGCATAAAAAAATAGAGTTTGACCATGCCAAATACGGTAGTATTGGTCTTGAGAGTTGTTTTGGGGCACTACAAAAAGCAACAGATTTAGAAACTGCAATACAAGCACTAACCAAACAGGCTGTTTTTAATATCTCGCAAAGCAGTATAACACAAGGAGAAAAAGCATGTATTACACTCTTTGACCCATCTGTAGAGTGGGTGTTTGAAAAAGAGCACATTATCTCTACCTCCAAAAATGCAGCCTTGTTATCACAACCCCTTACAGGAAAAGCCTACGGAATTATAAATAACAATCAAGTGCTATTACATGAGTAAAGCAAACAGTCCTAAGGGTAAAAACATTGCCATTGTAGCTTACATAACGTTCATAGGCATGTTTATAGCCTACACAATTAACAGAGACAAAAAAGATACTTTTGTTACAGCACATATCAAAAATATGTGTGGTCTAGTTTTGGGTCTTTTAATTGCCAATAGCACACAGGCATATATAAACCCTGAACTTGGTGATGCAATATGGTGGGTAGCCTTTTGCTTATGGGTCTACTCAATACTAACGGTGCTTAATAACAAGATGCCAAACATCCCGTTTTTAAGTCAGAAGTTTCAAAAATGGTTTACTTTTTTAGATTAAAAACACCGCTCGTACTCATCAAATTTTAAACAGTAAACATGCAAACCAACGCAAACAACTCAAAAGCACTCGCTATTATCACCTACATAACCTTGATTGGTTGGATAATTGCTTTTGCACTTAATAACAAGCAAAAAAACGCACTAGTTTCCTACCACCAAAGACAGGCTTTGGGTATTCAACTCATATATTTTAGCATTGCTTTTGTAATAAGTATTACGGGTTTACCAAGTTTACAAGTACTTTTTCTGGGTGTATTTATTTTCATGATAATAGGGATTTCAAACGCAAGCAAGCAACTAAACAAACCCTTGCCATTGGTAGGAGTTTATTTTGAAAATTGGTTTGAGAGTATTATCTAAGCTATAACTAGAATCAAACAATATTTTTTAATCTTTACTAAAGCCTAGCACTAGCTATTTTTTAAACATGGAAAAACAACAAATACCTTTAGAATATAATTACCAAGCTCCATTAATTGCTTCAGATAATGCGCCAGTAATTATTTTACTGCACGGTTATGGTAGTGATCACAATGATTTATTTTCTTTCGCACCTTATTTACCAAAAACTCACCACATTATAGCTTTAAAAGCACCCTTGGCCATGCAACCCCAAGGAAACGCATGGTATTCTATCTATTTTGAAGCAGGAGATTCTAAATTTAACGACATACCGCAAGCCCTTGCTGCAAGAGATCAAGTTGTAGATTGCATTGACGCTATTATAGCATCTTACAATGCAGATCCAAAAAATGTCACATTAATAGGCTTTAGTCAAGGAACCATATTAAGCTTTGCTGTTGCACTTAGCTATCCAGAAAAAATTAAAAACATCATTGGTCTTAGTGGGTATATTAGCAAAGACATGCTTGTGCAAGGATTTGAGAAAAACGATTTTAGTCATCTCAATGTGTACACCTCTCATGGCAGTGTAGATCAAGTAATACCAGTTTCATGGGCACAAAAAACCCCGGAGTTTTTAAAAGAATTAAATATAGAATGTACCTACAGTGAATTTCCTGTGGGCCATGGAGTAGCTCCAGATAATTTTAATGAGTTTAAGACCTGGCTAGACAAACAGAAATAATTTCTATGCGTAGAAAATTAATCGTTACTTAAAAGAGTATAAAAAAGAGCTAAGAGGAGCTAGCTCTATGGTGTTGTCTTGATTAATAAAATATTCTATAATAAGTTCTCCCCAGTTTTCTCCATCAGAGAAATCTGCTTGGATCCACCTGCTGTTTAATAATTTGATTTTGTTGATTTTAAAATCACCCCTTACAGAGGCTACAGGTATAATAGGGTTCCCTCCCACTGCACCATTTTGATCATAGATTTTATTGTAAATAATAGCCTCTATATCTGCAGCTTCAAAGCCAAGGCGTTCAATGTACTCTAGGGCATTTTCATTGCCTTGAAGACTAAAGTAATTTGCATCTGAGATAGTTTCTGAGAGGCCAGATAGGGAATCTTTAGCTTTTTCTAGTTTTAGAGATAGTCCTTTAATGGTTTTGTCTTGCGCTTCCCAAATAATTTTTTCATTTGCGTATTGAAACACAATGAACAAAACAGCAAAAAAGAACAGATACATAAAAATACTTTTCTTCATAATTTTAATAGATTATAATTCAATGGTTAAACCATCATAGGCCAAAAATACATCTTTAGGTAATGATGCTTGCACCCTTTGGTGAAATCCTAAATGATGGCTAATATGAGTTAAATAGGCACGTTGGGGTTTTACTAGATCAATAAAGGCTAAGGCCTCTTCTAGATTAAAATGAGAGAGATGCGGCTCTTGCCTAAGGGCATTAATAACTAAAACTTTGGTGCCTTTAATTTTTTCAATCTCATCAGGTGCTATTGTTTTAACATCTGTTAAATAGGTAAAACCCTCCATAGAATATCCAAGTACTGGAAGTTTATTGTGTAAAGCCTCTACAGGGGTTATAAGGGTATTATGCAATAAAAAAGGTGCATGTTTTGACACTACATGTTGAGAAATTGTTGGTGCACCCGGGTATTTATTGTGGGTTTCAAATATATACCCAAAACGTTTTTTAAGAGCTGTAAAAACCTCCTTTGCTGCATAAAAACTAATAGCACCTTGTCTAAAATAAAAAGGTCTTATATCATCAAGTCCTGCAGTATGATCACTATGCTCATGAGTGATTAAAATGGCGTCCAATTTCTCTACTTGGTTTTGTAACATTTGCTGCCTAAAATCTGGACCACAATCTATAACATAGGTCTTATCGTCAATTTCTAAGAGTACAGAAACTCGCAATCTTTTGTCCTTTACATCATCACTTAAACACACAGGGTGTTTACTTCCAATTACAGG
>CAJWXC010000076.1 GCA_913048215.1 uncultured Flavobacteriaceae bacterium
AATGCCTTAAAAACAATAGAGACCCCAAATTTTAATTACTACTATGATAATTTTCAGGGCGCAACGCATTATTCTTTAGTAGCCCGGGGTATACCTGTAGCACTGGAAAAAATGTTTGCTATCTACCGCCCTATAAGCAGGGAAGAATTCAATACGGTTTTACTCACTATAAAGACTCCTATTAGCGAATATCTGATTGACAAGTACAAATCCATTAAAGATCTTTTTGGTGTTGATGATATCATAAGAGTTAATGATTATATCGCCACAACCAAAGCAGCAGAAAAACAAAAACAATGGGAGTCTCTCAAAGTTATTGCAGAAATGGCAAAAAGAGAGTATCCAGAAACTGTATTAGGGCCTTACTATTTGGGACGCTATTATGAAGAAATAGGACAACCTAAAAAAGCAATGCGTATTTTTCAAGGAGCTTTTGATAAAGAAGAGGTCGGGTTTATAACCCTAGATGTGATGCTGGATAAGGCAGACCAAATCAAAGAAGATTTTGGTTATTAAAAAACAGCCATAATTGTTAACTACTTTATGGAGCAACTAAACCAAATCTTAAGATAATCACTATTTTTATAGCTACTCATGGCTAAAACAAAAACTACTTTTTTCTGTCAAAATTGCGGAACTCAATCTGCCAAGTGGCAAGGGCAATGCAGCTCTTGTAAACAATGGAACACCATTGCAGAAGAGGTAATACAAAAAGCAGAAAAAGCCAGCTGGGATATTTCACAAGTAAACACATCAAAGGCAATAAAAGCCGCTAAACCCCAAAAGGTTTCAGACATCTCTACCAGTGCACAGGCACGAATAAATACTCAAAACAAAGAGTTAAACCGGGTACTGGGAGGCGGGCTTGTACCAGGCAGCCTTACCCTTTTAGGAGGTGAGCCAGGAATAGGGAAAAGCACCTTGATGCTACAAATAGCTCTTGAATTGCCCTACAAAACATTGTATGTCTCTGGAGAAGAGAGTGCACAGCAAATTAAAATGCGTGCCCAAAGAATACACCCACAAAGTGAGCACTGTTATATTTTAACAGAAACAAAAACACAACAAATTTTTAGAAACATTGCTCAAATGCAACCAGATATTGTTGTGATAGATTCTATACAGACCTTACATACAGATCATATAGAGAGTAGCCCTGGAAGTATTTCACAGATACGAGAAACCACAACAGAGCTTATAAAATTTGCTAAAGAAACTGCCACCCCAGTTATCCTAATTGGACATATTACCAAAGACGGAAATATTGCTGGCCCAAAAATTTTAGAACACATGGTAGATACGGTACTTCAGTTTGAGGGAGACCGAAATCATATATACAGAATTCTACGGGCCAATAAAAACCGCTATGGGAGCACTAGTGAAATAGGTATTTATGAAATGCAAGGAAACGGACTTCGAGAGGTTTCAAACCCATCAGAGATTCTGCTGTCCAAAAACGAAGAAGAACTAAGCGGAACAGCAATAGCCTCTACCCTTGAAGGGATGAGACCACTGCTTATAGAAATTCAAGCGCTTGTCTCTACAGCTGTGTACGGAACTCCTCAAAGAAGCGCTACGGGCTATAATGCCAAACGGCTTAATATGATTTTGGCAGTGCTTGAAAAAAGAGCAGGCTTTAAACTTGGAACCAAAGATGTGTTTTTAAATATTACCGGTGGTATCTCTGTGGATGATCCCGCCATTGATTTGGCGGTTGTAGCTGCCGTGCTCTCTAGTAATGTAGATATCACCATAGATAAAACCATGTGCTTTGCTGCAGAAATTGGTTTGGCTGGTGAAGTGCGCCCTGTAAATAGAGTAGAACAGCGTATTTTAGAGGCAGAAAAACTGGGCTTTGAAAGCATCGTTATCTCAAAATATTGTAAGCTCCCAAAACAAACCTATGGCATCCAAATCATTAAACTTGGAAAGGTACACGATGTAGTCAAACATTTATTTGCCTAGAACACCATAACAAATTAATCTGTTGCCTTATGGTGCAGGGTTTGGTATTGCTTGATGCACCTGTTGTATTTCTTTTTCTATTTCTGAAGATAAGCTAAGGTATATACTGTCTATATTCTCTGATAGCTGAGAGATACTCGTAGCACCAATTATTGTGCTTGTAACAAAGGGCCTATCGTTTACAAAAGACAAAGCCATTTGGGAGAGCGAAAGACCATGTTTTTTTGCAATAGCATCATAACCCTGGGTGGCTTTAACTGAGGCTTCGCTGTGATATCTAGAATAATTTGGAAACAGAGTTACTCTAGCTCCTTGAGGTTTTTTACCGTTTAAATACTTCCCAGACAACATCCCAAATGCAAGGGGAGAATAGGCTAAATACCCTATGTTTTGCATGTGTAATACCTCGGTAAGACCTATCTCATCTCTGCGTTGTAATAAACTATAAGCGTTTTGAATAGACACCATTTTTAGTTTCCCTTTTCTATGCTCCTCCATGTAGCGCATTGCACCAAAAGGCGTTTCGTTACTAAGGCCAATGTGACGGACTTTCCCAGATTGCACATAACCCTCCAGACGGTTTAATATCTCCCCTATATTGTCTTCCCATTTTTGATTTGGGCTGTGGTTATATTCTCTTACCCCAAAAATATTCACCGCTCTCTCTGGCCAATGTAATTGGTATAGATCTAGATAATCTGTCTGTAATCTGGCCAAGGTTTTATCTAGCGCATCATCTAGAGAAGCTTTGCTAAAGTCAAGATTTTCACGCATTGAATTAAATATCCCACGACCACTACCCGTTATCTTAGAGGCTAAAACTACCTTATCTCTATTTCCATTTTTGGCAAACCAATTGCCAATATACTGCTCTGTTAGACCTTGTGTCTTTGGGGTGTAAGGAACTGCATACATTTCTGCGGTATCAAAAAAATTAACGCCCTTGTCAAGGGCATAACTCATCTGTTGATGCGCCTGTTCCTGGGTATTTTGACGACCAAAGGTCATGGTTCCTAAACAAATTTTACTGACCTTAATATTGGTATTGGTAAGGGTGGTGTATTTCATAAATATGTGCTGTTAAAACAGCGTCAAATTTTGATTAATGTAGGAGTTATAATTACAATAACGCTTTTTTAAAAGTCCAGTTCTACCATATGAGGGCAATGATCACTATGGACAGCGGCCGGAAGTATAACAGCACGTTTTATATGCTGTTTTAAAGGCTGAGAAACCATGTTATAATCTATACGCCAACCTTTGTTGTTTGCTCTAGCATTTGCACGATAGCTCCACCAAGTGTATTGATCTGGTTGTTTGTTAAGGTGTCTAAAACTATCTATAAAGCCCTGATTTATAAAATCATCAAGCCACGCACGCTCTACGGGTAAAAAACCGCTAGAATTTTTATTTGATATGGGGTTATGAATATCAATAGCCTGATGACATATGTTATAATCTCCACAAATCACCAAATTAGGAAGTTCTTTTTTTAAGGTGTTTACATACTCCTGGAATAAGCGCATATATTCTAATTTATGCTCCAAACGAGCACTATTGGTACCACTAGGAAGGTACAAACTCATAATACTAACCTCTTTAAAATCTACTCTTATGTTTCTTCCCTCCACATCCATAGAGGCAATACCCGTTCCATAGGCAACGTTTATTGGTTCTTGCTTGCAGAATATAGCCACCCCACTATAGCCTTTTTTTTGAGCACTAAACCAGTAATGGTATGGATAACCAGCTGCCTGGATTGCCTCCAAATCTACTTGTTCTTTAGTTGCCTTGGTTTCTTGTATGCATACTACATCTGCATCGGTGGTTTGCAACCAAGGCAGAATATCTTTACGCATTGCTGCGCGAATTCCGTTTACGTTGTAACTTACTATTTTCATGCTACTAAATTAAATAAGATTGTATTTTTAGGGATGCCTATCTTTGAAAGGTTTTCATAAAACAATCAACAAATTTTAAAATTTAACGTTAATAAACCATAGCAACTCTTTTTGACCTAATTGTAGAGAGTGTCATCTTATGAAAAAAATATTATTTTTTGCGGCATTATTTTTAACTTCTCTGGGGTATGGACAGGAAAGTGGGTCAAAGTACCGCAGTAAAAAAGTAGCTGTAAGGGATTCTATTTTGGTGGATACGGTAGGGCTTAATCCCTCAAAGCTACTTATCAAAGACTTGCAAGGAAACACTATAGACTCTTTGCAATACAGGGTAGACTATCCCAAGGCACTGGTGTTTCCCTCAGACACTTTACTAAAAAAAAGGGATTCCTTGCAAATTGATTATCTGGTGTTTCCTGAATTTTTAACCAAAGAATACTTTGAGTTTGACCAAGCAATTATTGTAGAGAGTACACAGAGCATAAAAAAACTCTACACCTTAGACCAAAGCAGCACTGAAAGTTTGTTTACTCCCTTTAATGGGCTTAACACCTCGGGTAGCATCTCCAGAGGAATTACAGTTGGAAACAATCAAAATGCTGTTGTAGACTCGCAACTAGATTTGCAAATTACAGGAAAATTAAGCGACAAAATAGCTATAAGAGCTTCCATACAAGACGCAAACATACCAACCCAACAAGGTGGGTACACACAAAATCTAGAAGAGTTTGACCAAATATTTATTGAACTATACGGTGATACCTGGAATATTAGGGCGGGAGACGTAGACTTGCAAAATCAAAACAGCTACTTTGGCCGATTTACAAAAAAAGTACAAGGAATATCTCTAAAAGCTACCTTAGAACACGATAGTGGTGCCAAAACCAGCACATTTGCCTCTGGAGCACTAGTGAGAGGTGTTTTTAGTAGTAGTAATTTTGTAGGAGAAGAAGGAAACCAAGGCCCTTATAAACTTGTGGGCCCTGATGGGCAGTTGTTTGTTTTAATTGTATCTGGAAGTGAAAAAGTGTACGTAAATGGTATTTTATTAAAACGTGGGGAGAACGAGCAGTACCTGATTGATTACAATGCTGGTGAAATAAAATTTAATCCCACCTACGCCATTACAGCAAACATGCGTATTAGGGTAGAATATCAATTCACAGAGCGAAACTATACCCGTTTTATTGGTTATGGAGGTGGAGATTACACCTCAGATACTTTTGATATTGGTGCTTATGTTTATTCAGAGAATGATGCGAAAAATCAGCCCTTACAACAATCGCTATCTAGTGAGCAAGTAGCCATTTTGCAAGGTGCGGGTGATGATCAAGACGCAATGACGGCACCCTCTTCTGTGCCAGAGAACTATGAAGATGGCAAATTTTTATACAAAAAACAGCTCTTTTTTAATGGAGAAGAAATATTTGTATTCTCAAACAACCCAGAGGATGAGCTATTTAATGTACGATTTACCCTTGTGGGGGATAACCTTGGGGATTATAAGTTGTCTCAAGGATCTGCTATTAACAAAATCTTTGAATACACCCCTCCTATAAATGGTGTGCCACAAGGAAATTATGCTCCCTTTGTTCGCCTTACTGCTCCAACAAAATTACAGGTTGGAGGTGTTAAAGCTAGCTATCATCCTGGGGAAAAGACAACCATAAATTTTGAGTTAGCCGGAAGTAAAAAAGATCTCAATTTGTTTTCTGATTTAGACAACAATGATAATCAGGGCTATGCAGCACATCTTGAATTTCAGCAAGATATTGTCAAAAAAACCGATAGTTTAGTGATTCAAACTGTAGGAACTTTTGATTTTATAAACCAAAATTTTAGATCCATTGAACGCTTATATAATGTAGAGTTCAATAGAGATTGGAATATAACAAACCCCCAAGGAGACCGCCGTTTTGTTACCCTTGGAGTAAACGCAGCCTCTAACACCTTTGGCAAAGTATTCTATAACTTTCAACAGCTACAATTTTCTGAAAACTATACAGGCTTAAGACACCAGCTCTTTGCAAATACGGGGTATAAAAATCTTACTTTAATCGCCAGTGCAAGCTACCTTGATAGTGAAAGCAGTATGCTTAAAACACAATTTTTAAGAGGAAATTCTAGCGCTAGTTACTCTTTTAAAAAAGCCTGGATAGGCGCTAAAATTGGTTTTGAAGACAACAGTGTGAGAAGTCTTGAAAAAGACACCCTAACCCCTTTAAGTATAAAATATAGTGCCTATGAGGCCTTTGCTGGTATTGGTGATAGTACCAAGGTCTTTTTGCAAGGAGGGTACCGCTATAGAACCAATGATAGTTTAAAAAATGGCAGGGTGCAAAGGGTTACTAAAAGTAATACCATCTATCTAAATACAAAAGTTTTGAACACTACAGATAGACAACTATCTGTGTTTGCTAATTACCGTGTTTTAGAAACTACAGCAAATCAACAAAGAGAAAAATCATTAAATGCCCGTGTGTTATACAATCAAACCCTTTTTAAGGGTCTTATAAGACTAAATACAAGCTTATCTTCAAATAATGGGGTGACACCTCAACAAGATTTCACATATATAGAGGTAGATCAAGGAGAAGGGATTTATACCTGGAATGATTACAATGCAAACGGCATACAAGAACTCGAAGAATTTGAAATAGCACAGTTTCAAGATCAGGCAAATTTTATTCGAATTTTACTGCCAAACCAACGCTTTTTAAAAATACGAGAAAACACCTTTGGGCAAACCCTCATCTTTAATGGCCAAAAATGGTCTGGTAAAAAAGGAATCTTAAAAGTAATGTCTTCGTTTTACAACACAAGCTCCTTTATCATTGATAGAAAAATACGCAGGGCCAATGAAGATTTTAATATTAATCCCTTTAAAGATGGTAAAGAAAACCAATTAGGACTCGTATTAAACTTTAGAAACACCTTGTTTTTTAATCGAGGAAAACAGCGTTATACTACCAACTATACTTATCTTAATACAGCAACAGACAACCTCCAATCTCTAGGATTACAGTCAAGCAAACTTGAGAGTCACCAACTCAACTTCACACATAAATTCGGGAAAAACTGGCTGCTGATTGCCAAGGGAGCTAGCGGAACAAATGAAAGTATTTCTGAGAACTTTCAGGCAAGAAACTACAAACTAGAAACCTTTGAGATGAATCCTAAAATATCATACCTGCTTAATAGCCAAACTCGGTTTGATGTTTTTTACAACAGCACTAGCAAAGAAAATACCATCAACGGCTTGGAGGTATTACAACAACAAAAACTAGGAGCCTCTTTTGCCTATGCAAATGCAGAGAAAATTTCTATTAATGGTGAATTCTCTTTTATTGACAATGTGTTTAGTGGAAATGCTTTTTCACCTGTAGCCTACCAAATGCTGGAGGGGCTGCAGCCAGGGAATAATTACACCTGGCGCGTACTGTTTCAAAAGCGCATTACCAAATACCTGGATGCCAACCTTAATTATAATGGAAGAAAAAGCCAAACAAGCAATACAGTTCACACGGGTAGTCTTCAACTAAGAGCTTTTTTCTAAAAAAACATAAAAAAAGAGGTCTCTATAGCTAGAAACCTCTTTTTAAATTTGGGTGAATCGAGTATTATTTTACAATAATACGCTGTACTTTATTTAACTCTTTATCTCCAATTCTAACAAAGTATACTCCAGAAGCTACATAAGACATATTGATTGTCTTGCTGTATCCAGCGCCATTGTGCTCTAAGGTATAAAAAGCAAGGTTTTGTCCTAATGTATTGTATACATGTATGTTTAAATCTTCTGTGTAGGTTGTTGTTGAAAACTCAAGATCAAACATTTTGTTATCTGAAGATGTAATAATAAATGTGGCATCAGAGAATGAAGTGTCATCTACCCCTAATTCTCCAGATATGTTTGCAGTGTAATCATTTGTACGACCATATTCTAAATCATCACAAGGACTTAAAACATCTCCATCTTGATCATCATCTTCTCCACGTAATCTCATTCTGTGGGTTCCAGGAGTTACTCCAGATATGGTTGAAAAATCAACAACAAAATCAAAGTCTTGATTTTCATCTTCAACCAATTCGCTGGCAACTAATTCAGAGGTTTCAAATTCATTG